>NZ_JBSGBE010000002.1:352489-837423 GCF_053601075.1 Lentzea sp. NPDC004789
CGCACGCCCCAGGACCCCACGCCCCAGAACCTCACACCACAGCCGCTCACGCGACGCACTTCCCGACTCCACCACGACGAACACGCACCAACCGCACGCCCCAGGACCCCACGCCCCAGAACCTCACACCACAGCCGCTCACGCGACGCACTTCCCGACTCCACCACGACGAACACGCACCAACCGCACGCCCACCACAACCACGCCGCCCGGCGACCGATCCGGCGCGGCCGCGCCGGGCGACCTCGTCACCGAGCGCCTCACGCGATGCGCTCCCCCGCCTCGATGCGGACACCGCGAGCCCAGTCGGTGGCGGCCATGCGCTTCTTGCCCTGCGCCTGGACCTCACCGAGCGCCACGGCGGTGGTCGCGGTGCCCACGAGCACGCGCTTGCGCTCCACGAGGATCTCGCCTGCGGGCAGCGTCACGTCGTCCACGGGCGTCACCGGGCCGAGCTTCAACCGCTCCTCCCGGAACGACGCCCACGCGCCGGGCTCGGGCGTCACGGCGCGCGCGAGGCGGTCGACGGCCGCGGCGGGCGTGGTGAAGTCGAGACGCGCGTCCTCGACGGTGATCTTGGGTGCGTAGGTGACGCCGTCGGCGGGCTGCTCGACGGCGCGCAGGGTGCCGTCCTCAATGCCGTCCACAGTGGACAGCAGCAGCTGGGCGCCGGACTCGGACAGCCGGGTCAGCAGGTCGCCGGAGGTGTCGCGGTCGCGGACCTTCTCGGTCACCACGCCGAAGACCGGGCCGGCGTCGAGCTCGCGCACGATGCGGAACGTCGAGGCGCCCGTGATGTCGTCGCCGTTGCGCACGGCGGCCTGCACGGGCGCGGCGCCGCGCCACGCGGGCAGCACGGAGAAGTGGAGGTTGACCCAGCCGAACCTCGGCACGTCGAGCGTGCGCTGTGGCAGCAGGTTGCCGTAGGCCACGACCGGGCACAGGTCTGGTTCGAGGGCGCGCAGGCGGTCCAGGAACTCGGGGTCGCCGGCCTTGGCGGGCGTCAGCACCTCGATGCCGTGTTCGTCGGCGAGCGCGGCGACGGGCGAGCGCTCCAGCTTGCGGCCGCGGCCGGAGGGGGCGTCGGGGCGGGTGACCACGGCGACGACGTCGTGGCGGGGAGAGTCGATGAAGGCGCGCAGCGAGGGAAGTGCGACCTCGGGCGTACCGGCGAACACGAGTCGCATGGTCAGCTCGACCTGCCGAAGAGTGGGTGCGGGCTCTGCTTCAAGGTGGGGACGGTACCGTCGAACCACTCGGCCTGCCGGATTTCCCTCATGGCGAGCTTGCGGGTCTCGGCGTCGAGGCGGTCGAGGAACAGCACGCCGTCGAGGTGGTCGGTCTCGTGCTGGATGCAGCGGGCCAGCGTCTCGGTGCCCTCGACCTCGACCGGCTCACCGTGCATGTTCCAGCCCTTGGCCACGACGTGCAGGTGGCGCTTGCAGTCCCACGACATGCCGGGGATGGACAGGCAGCCCTCGGGGCCGTCCTGCATCTCCTCGCCGACCACGTCCCACGTCGGGTTGACGAGATGTCCCGCGAAGCCGTCGCAGTGGTAGGTGAACACGCGCAGCCCCACACCGAGCTGCGGCGCGGCCAGTCCCGCTCCACCCGCGTTCTGCATCGAGTCCCACAGGTCCTTGACCAGGGTGCGCAGTTCCTTGTCGAAGTCGGTGACCTCGACGGCGGGGGTGCGCAACACCGGATCGCCGAACAGGCGGATGGGTTGGACGGTCAACGCAGTGCTCCTCGTGGTGGACTGGTGGCCAGTCTACGAGGAGCGCGGTCAGTGCTCGGACGCGCTGCCGAGGAAGATCACGCCCACCAGCGCCACGAGGAAGTGGCCGGTGAACCGCAGCGCCGTCAGCACCGGGCGGAACAACGCGTGGAAGTTGAAGTGTGCCGCCGAGGCGGTGCCAACAGTCGTCGTCGTCATGCCGTGAACTGTGCCGTTCGCGCAGGTCAGCTCGCATCGGCTTGCGGTATCGAGACTCCATCAGCCCGAGGTGGGACGATCGGGCGCGGTACTCGGCCGAAAGGCGGACACCCGCACGTCACGAGGCCGATGCGACCGAGATCATGACCGCATGACGTGGATCGCACCGGAAGTCGAACCGAGCGAGGAAGAACCGGTGGGCGCGGAGCGCCCGATGCTGGAGGCGGTGCTCGACCGCCACCGGGCCACCTTCCTGCGCACCTGCGCCGGCCTCACACCCGAACAGCTCGCGACGCCCTCCGCTCCCCCGTCCGCGCTCACCCTGCTGGGCCTGATCCGTCATCTGACCGACGTGGAACGGGCGTGGTTCCGCATCCGCGCGGCCGGTCAGGACGTCAAGATCCGCCACGGCCGGCCGGACGACCCCGACGCCGCCTTCACGCACCTCGACCCGGACCGCGCCGAGGCCGAGTACGCGGGCCTCGTCGCCGAGATGGCCGAGGCCCGCGCGGCCGCCGCCACGCGGGACCTCGACGACACCTTCGTGCACGCGCAGCGGGGCGAGATGTCGGTGCGGTGGGCATACCTCCACCTAATCGAGGAGTACGCGCAGCACAACGGCCACGCCGACCTGATCCGCGAACGCATCGACGGCCGCACCGGCTAGACGGTCAGTGCCGGGTCCGGCGGGCCATCGTGCCCCAGGCCCATCCGGCCACCAGCGCGAAGGCCAGCGCCCCCGCGGGCTGCCCGAGCGCCAGCAGGAAGACGCCCAGCAGTCCCGCGACGGCGACCACGGCGGTGCGCCCGGTGAGCCGGCCGTCGCGCCCGGTGTGTTCGAGGGTCTGGGCGAGCTTCGGATCCTCGTCCCGCAGCCGGCGTTCGATCTCGCACAGCGTCTCGCGTTCGCGGTCACTGAGCACGGTTCGGCATCCGGCCGTAGGGCACCGCGTCCAGCAGCGTGACGCGCACCGTGGCGCCGCTGGGCACCCGGTAGGCGCGCTGTTCGCCTCGGCGGGCGCCGTGCACGGCCGCTCCGAGCGGTGAGTCGGCGGAGTAGACCTCGATGGTGCCGTGTTCCGCGCCGCGCACGCCGAGCAGGAACGTCTCGGTCTCGCCGGTGTCGTCGAAGCGGACGGTGAGCACCATGCCGGGTTCGGCGACGCCGTCGTCCGGCGGGTCCTCGCCGACGACGGCGTTGGACAACAGGTCGAGGATCTCGCGTATTCGCACGCCGCGAGCCTGCTGGGGCAGGACTCCGGACGCGCGGGCCTCGTCGTCGAACCGGGTAGGGGTCGGCGCTAGCAGCGACGTCAGTTCGTTGCGGAGCCGGTGGTGCGCCTGCGGGGTCAGCCACACGCGCGGACTGGTGCTCGTCATGGTGCCTCCGTGACGGGGTAGATGCCGTCAGGGCGGTCTGGGGGGAGGTACCGCCCTGACGGCGGGGGCGTCCGTGCGGGCCGGGTTCGGTCGGCCCGGCGACCCGCGCGGACAGGGGAAGGGTCAGTGCGCGCCGGTGCGGCGCAGCAGCGCTTCGACGTCGTGGGCGTAGCCGGTGGCGACGCGCAGGAGGATGTCGCGCTGGACCCGGAGGAAGTCGTTCTCCTTGCGCAGCCACGCCAGTTCGGCGCGCTCGTCGTCGGTCAGCGGCGAGGTGGTCGGTTCGGCTGCCACGTCGTGGTCACCTGAGCGGGTCGAACTCGCGCAGGGCGGCGGGTTGCTTGCCGGTGGTGATCTGCTCCGCCAGCAACCGTCCGGTGATCGGGCCCTGTGCCAGGCCCCACATGCCGTGCCCACCCGCGACGTAGACGCCGGGAGTGCGCGTTGCGCCGATGAGCGCTCGTCCATCCGGGGTGACCGGGCGAGGACCCACCCAGACGTCGGTGCGTTCGTCCCACCGCACGCCGTCCAGCAGTGGCCGGACCGAGGCGATGATCGCGTCCACGCGCGCGGTGTCCAAGGGCGCGTCCGGGTCGCGGAACTCCATGGTGCCGGCGACTCGGAGGCCGCCCTGGTAAGGCGTGCAGGCCACCCTGGCTTCCGGCAGGTACACCGGGCCGTGGACGGGCTTCCGCACGGGCACGGTGAACGAGTAGCCGCGCCCGGCTCGGACCGGGGTGCGGACGCCGGACCGCGCCGCGAGCACCGGCAGCCAGGCGCCGGTCGCCACGACGGCCACGTCGGCGGAGACACCGTTGCCCTTGCCGGAGCGCACGGTGACGCCGGCGTTGTCCGCGTGGACGTCGACGACCTCGAACGAACGGATGGTGGCGCCTCTGGCGACGACCGCACGGGCCAGCGCGTGCACGAACCCACCGGGATCGACGAAGCGCTGTCCGTTGATCCGCACACCGGCGGTGAGCGAGGGCCCGGCCAGCGGGGCCTGGTCGCGCAAGTCCGTTGTGGACAGTTCCGCGTGGTCGACCGGCTGTCCCGCGGCAGCGAGCCGGCGCAGTTCTCGCACCAGGCTTCCGGCCTGGTCCGCGGAGGTGAACGCGGCGGTGATCGGCGCGTCGACGGTGGGCGCCGCGACGCCGTTCGCCGTGAGCACGTCGTAGGCCTCGATGCTCTCCTCGTTGAGAGGCAGGTTGGCCTTGACCGCCCTCGTCCACGACGGCCACCTGCAGTTCGCGGCGAACCGCAGCAGGAACGACCACAGCTTCGGGTCGAAGGTCAGCGGGATGTGCAACGGCGCGGCGGGGTCGATCATCGACCGCAGGCCGTAGCGCAGCACCGCGGGTTCGTTGAGCGGAATCGTCAGCCCCGGCGCGATCCAGCCCGCGTTGCCCCACGAGGCGCCGGCCGCGACACCGGTCCGGTCGACGACCGTGACCTCCACGCCGCGCTCCTGCAGGAACCACGCGGTGGACAGCCCCACCGCACCGGCCCCGACCACCACCGCGGAGCGCGGACCACCATCGAGGCGCTCGCCGCCGACCATTCCGGCCTCCTGTCATCGCTTGTCCCAATGCCAGGATGCGGGGAGCGGGGGACGAACCGGATGTCCGTTTCCCACAATCGCGGGGTCAGCGGTTGTCGGTTTCCGACACCGTGGCCGCGAGGTCGATCATCATCGCGACCCGCTTGCCGGCGTCGTCCAGATCGAGGCTGGTCACCTCGCTCATCCTGCGCAGCCGGTTGCGCACGGTGTTCACGTGCACGCCGAGCCGCTCACCGGCGGCGGTCAGGTCGCCCTGGGTCTCCAGCCACGCGCGCAGGGTCGCCACGTAGCCGGTGCCGTGCTCGGCGTCGTGCCTGCGCAGCTCCGCCACCGGTCCGCGGGCGGGCGTGCGACCGACCAGTGCCGCCGTGCGCAGGCGCTGCAGCAGGATCTCGTCCCACGACTCGTCGTACGCGGGCGGTGCGGTGTCACCGGTCCTGGTCTCGTGCAGTGCCAGGCACTCGTCCGCCTCCTGCCGTCCGGCCGGCAGGTCCGCGGCCTCGGCGACCGCGCTGATCCCCGCGGACACGGTCACGTTCGGGGGCAACGCCGCCATCAGCGCCGCCAGCCAGTCCCGCGCGGCGGCGACCTTCTCGCCCGGCAGGATCGTGTAGATGCTGTTGCCGGACAACGCACTTCGGCCCGGTCGCGACCAGCCGAACCCGGTGGTCGCCTGTTCGAACGCGAGCAGCACGGCCGCGTGCCGCTCGTCGCCGACGTGCGCGCGGACCGCCACCACCCTGGCCGGGCCCGGCGGCAACCCCAGCTGACTGGTCACGGTCGCGGCGTCCGCGGTGCCCTCGAGCAGCCGGAGCACCAGCTCCGACTCCACCTGGCGTTCGAGGTCGGCGCTGGCCCGCAACCGCAGCAGGTGCAGGGCCACGGTCCGGGCGCCGTCGGTCAGCGCGGTGCTCCGGGCGCCGTCGAGCGGGGCCCGGCACGCCACCCAGACGGCCCCGAGCAGCTCACGGCCCACGCGCACCGCGACCACCATCCGCCCGGTGAGGCCTCGCGCGGGGTTGCCGGCGACGAACAACGGCTCGTCGGAGGCCAGCAGATGGGCGCGGACCCCCGCCGAGTCGAACACGTCCCGCACCCACGCGGGCACCTGCCGTCCCATGATGGTCTCCAGCCGTGCCGCGTCGACCTCCTGCTGCGGGCTCGAATAGGCCAGCACGCGCGAGAGCTGGTCCTCGATCGTCACCGCCCCGCCGGTGGCGTCGGCCAGGCTGTCGGCCAGGGCGAACAGGTCGGTGGGACCCCGCCCGGACTCGGTCTCGCGTCCTTCCAGCACCAGGCCGTAGACCACGCCCGCCAGCTGGCTCCACGACAGCGCCGGATCGGCCAGCATCACCGCGACGCCCTCGGCCTCGCCGGCCGCGACGGCGTCGGCCAGGAAGTCCTCACCGCCGCGCACCAGCACGACGAGGGCCCGCGCCGACACCGCTTCCCGCACCGCGTCGGCCACGGAACCGGCACCGACGGCGAGGAGGACGTCGCCGACCTCGGGGCGGTCGTCGGTGACGTCGCGCAACACCACTCCGCGCAGCTCCGCCGACCGCGGCACCGGACAGCAGCACAACCGGACCCCGTACCCACCCAGCACGTTGACCAGACGGTCCAGCCTCACCATGGGCCCACCGTAGCCACCGGGTCAGCCCAGGACCCGTCCGGAAACGAACGGGTGGGGCGCGGAAGCCCGCACCCCACCCGGTGACTCGTCGTGCTCGTGCTCAGCCCACCCGCACCACGCGGGCGGCACCTCCGCCGCGCCGCGTCGGCTCGGCCACGGCACGCCAGCGGCCGTCCGAGGCCCGTTCGACGCCGGTGGCGGCACCGATCTCGGCGTTCTGGCTGAACTTGTGACCGATGGCCTGCAGGCCCGCGGTGGTCGCGGCGGCGATGAACTCCGCCTCCGCCGGGGTGGTGGCCGAGTTGCGCTGCGAGGCGCGCGGCGCGGCCACGGCGTCGCGCAGCGACATCCCGCGGTCCAGGCGCCCGGTCAGGATCTGGGTGACCGTGGTGATGATCGTGGCACCGCCGGGGGAGCCGACGGCCAGCTTGACCTTGCCGTGGTCCAGCACGATGGTCGGGGCCATCGACGAGCGCGGGCGCTTGCCGGGGCCGGGGAGGTTCGGGTGCGGGACGCCGGCGGTCGGGGGCACGAACTCGAAGTCGGTGAGCTCGTTGTTGAGCAGGAAGCCGCGGCCGGGCACGACGATGCCGCTGCCGCCCTCCGACTCGATGGTCAGCGTGTAGGCGACGACGTTGCCCCAGCGGTCGGCGACCGTCAGGTGCGTGGTGCGCTCGGCGTCCTCACGCAGGTTCGACGGACCCGCGGTGGCCTCACAGGCCTTGGGGTGGTCCGGGTCGGCGGCCGGTTGCGGGGCGGGCAGGACGGCATCCCGCTTGATCAGGCACGCGCGGGTGTCGGCGAACTTCTGCGAGAGCAGGCCGTCGGTCGGCACGCGGGTGAAGGCCGGGTCGCCCACCCAGCGCAGGCGGTCGGCGAACGAGAGCTTCGTCGACTCGATGAAGCGGTGCAGGTACTCGACGTCGGAGACCTTGGCGAGATCCGTCGACTCCAGGATGTTCAGCGCCTCACCGACGGTCGTGCCGCCGGACGACGGTGCCGCCATGCCGTAGACGTCGAGGCCGCGGTAGCGGGAGTGCGTGGGCTCACGGCGTTCGACCTGGTAGCGGGCGAGGTCGGAGATCTCCATGGTGCCGACGCGGACGTTGCGAGTCGAACCGAGGACGACCGGCGGCTGCTGGACGGCCTTGACCAGGTCCTGGCCGACCGGTCCGCCGTACAGCGAGGCGAGGTCGGTGCGGGCCAGTTCGCGGTAGGTGTCGGCGAGCTGCGGGTTGCGGAACGTGCTGCCGACGGCCGGCGGCTTCCCGCCGGGCAGGTAAAGGTCGCGGGTCGAGGTGAAGTCGGCGAAGCGCGCGGCGTTGTTGGCGACCTGCGTGTTGAACGTCTGGTCGACGACGAAACCGCGCCGTGCCAGCGCTTCCGCGGGTGCCATGGCCTGACGCAGGTTCAGCGTGCCCCACCTGCGCAGGGCCTGCTGCCACGTCCTGGGCGTGCCGGGCACGCCGACCGACAGTCCACTGGTCACCGCCTCGGCGAACGGCAACGGCTTGCCGTTCTCCACGAACAGCTGGTCGGTCGCGGAACGCGGGGCGGTCTCCCGTCCGTCCAGAGTGGACACCCGGCCGGTGTGGGCGTCGTAGTACACGAAGAAGCCGCCTCCACCGATACCCGCGGAGAACGGGTCGGTGACGCCGAGTGCGGCAGCGGTGGCGACGGCGGCGTCGACGGCGTTGCCCCCTCTGCGGAGCACGTCGATGCCGATCTGCGACGCGTCGGGGTCGACGCTGGTGACGGCACCGCCCCAGCCGACCTGCTCGGGCACGCGCACGGGTGTTTCCGCCGCGCCTGCCTGAGCAGGGGCGACCAGGACTACGGACAGCGTCAGGACGGCGACCGTTCGCAACATGCGGAAACTTCTACTCCGTTGCCACCGGATGGCAAGGCCCCTTGAGGAAGGCCTAAGGTGCGGAGGTGATCGATCTTGACCGGTTGCGAACGGATTTCGCGAACACCCCGCTCGACGAGGCCGACCGCGAGGAAGCGCTGCACCTGCTCCTGCGCGACCGCCGCGAGGGCGACGCGGACCTGCTGCGCCACCTGCTGGCCGAGGAGACCGCCGCCCACCGCGAGGGCTGGGGCCTGAGCGAGACGATGGTCCTCGCCGCGCTGCTGCTCGCCGAGTGCGGCCGCGAGGAGGACGTCTGGACGCTGTGGGAGGCCAAGAACGCCTCCTTCGACACCATGGCGGGCATCGACGGCTTCCTGTTGTTCCCCGCGGGCATCTCGGGCACCACGGCGCACGTGATCGCGAGCGAGGACCACCCCGAGCGCGCCGACCTGATGACCTACATGAGCGAGTACCTCGAGTACGAGCGGCTCACCGACGACGACATCCGCGGCCACATCGCGAACCTGCGTGCGTACTACGACTCCTCGTCCGGGTAGAGCCGGGCCTGCAAGGTGATCGGCGCGGGCGTGGTCTGGTGCAGGTCGAACACGACGACCTCGTTGCGCCCGCGCCGCAGCCACTGCGCCGGGCAGTAGAGGCGGTGCTGCGGCCCGATCTTCCAGTAGCGGCCGAGGTTGTTGCCGTTGACCCAGACCACGCCCTTGGTCCACTTCGAGACGTCGACGTAGGTGTCACCGACCGTGTTCAGGTCGATCTCGGCCCGGAAGAACAGGCCGGGTCGCGCCGGGTCGGTGACGCGGCGGTGCAGCCCGCGGACCCAGTCGTCGTCCATCGGCAGCGGGAACGTCTCCCATCCGGTCAGCCTCTCACCGAGCGTGACGGACTCCAGGATGCCCTTGCGGTCGACCAGCGCCTGACCGAAGTTGGTGCGCCCCAGGCCTTCCACAGCGATGTCGAGCACGGCCGGGGCTTCGGTGACAGCGGGAAGCGCGAGCGGCCGGTTGTCGTTGGTGACGTTGAGTTCCTCGGCGACCTCGGGTGAGATCCACGTGCGGGAGAAGCCGCCCCGGTACCGGCCGTCGACGAAGACCGTCGCGTAGTCGTGCACCCAGCGGATGTCGAGCGAGCCGCCCGTGTAGCCGGGAATTCGCTTGCGGTAGACGATGTAGCCCGAGTTCTGGCCGTGCGTCTCCATCGGCTGCGGGTCATCGGTGACGATCGGCGCAGGCAGGTTGTCCCACAACGACGCAAAGGCAGTGGGCACGTAGGAACGGCCCTGCGAGGTGATCGTCGGAACCGCGTCGGGCACGGCCGGCAGCGGTGTGGTCAGCGCCGAGCCGATGATCTCGCGGTAGGCGTGGTAGCGCGGGGCCGCGATGCCCTGTTCACCGATCGGCGCGCAGTAGTCGTAGGTGGTGATGTCCGGCGTGTAGGCACCGGACCAGTCGTCGGCGTTGGCACCGGCCCAGAAGCCGAAGTTCGTGCCGCCGTGCACCACGTAGATGTTGAACGACTGGCCGCGCGCCATGAACTCGCGCAGCTGCCGGGAGATGTCGGAGTTCCTGCCGGAGAAGTCCTGGTCACCCCAGTGCGTCAGCCAGCCGGGGTACACCTCGCCCGCCATCACCGGCACCTCCGGGTACAGCTCGCGCGCCTGGTCGAGGTGGCCGGACTCCCCCGCGCTCAACGCGATCGCGGCGCCGTCGAGCGCGATCGGCGGATTGGCCTGCAGCTGCCAGATGCCGTCCTCGGTGTAGAACGGGCCGGTGACGCCGTTGGCGAGCCAGAGCTGCCGCAGTTCTTCCAGGTAACCGCGGTCGGAGCCGTACGAGGCGTACTCGTTCTCGATCTGGACCATGAGGACCGGGCCGCCGTTGTCGACCATCAGCGGCCGCACGATCTTGGCCAACGCGCGGACGTACCGGGTGACGGCTGCCATGTAGCGCGGGTCGTCAGCTGTCTTCACGCGGAGCTTGATGTCCTTGTGCCGCAACAGGTACGCGGGCAGGCCGCCGAGATCCCACTCGCCGCACACGTACGGGCCGGGCCGCAACAGCACCCACAGACCCTCGGCCTGGCAGAGACGGATGAACGCCGCGACGTCCCGCCGGTCGGTCGTGAAGTCGAAGACGCCTTCCTTCTCCTCCACGAAGTTCCACATCACGTACAGCGCGATGGTGTTGAGGCCCATGGCTTTGGCCATGCGGATGCGGTGCCGCCAGTGCGGCCGCGGGATGCGCGCGGGGTGCATCTCGCCGCTGCGGATCTGCAGCGGCCTGCCGTCGAGCAGGAACGCGCTGCCGTCCGGCGCGAACCCGAACCGCCCGGCCGCCCGCACCGGTTCCACGAGCGTGCGCAACGGCGTCAGGGCGCTGAGCGTGAGGAAGCTTCGGCGGCGCATGCGCGTGACCGTAGATGCACAGCCAGTGACCGGCCAACGATTGGTCTGGCCCAGTCCTACAGGACCTCCAGCGGATCGAGCTTGATGCGCACCAACTCCTGTTCCTTCCTCGCGGTCCGCACGGCCTGCGCCTCGGCGAGCACGGCGGCCAGCTGACGGCCCTCACTGCGGTCGACCCGGACCAGCGCCCGCTCCCTGGTCTCGTCGTCACCCAGCGGCACCGGCCCGAGGATCTCGCCGGTCGGCGGCAACCGCAGCTCGTCGAGCAGGGCGTTCACCGCGTCCGGCGTGCCGTCGACGGTCGCCATCCGCACCGCGGGCGGGAACCCGAGCTCGGTGCGCGCGGCGAGCTCGGTGGCGGCGTGCCACACCGGGTCCCAGCGCACGAGGGCCTGCACCGGCGTCAGGCCGGAGTCCGCGATGACGACCACCCGCCCGTTGCCCGGCCGCACCAGTCCCGCGGCCGTCATCCAGCGCCGAAGCGCCTCCTCGGACGCCCTGAGGTCGGCGCGCCCCAGCAACGCCCACCCGTCGAGCAACAGCACCGCGCCGTACCCGCCCTGGGCCACGGGTTCGGCACCCGGTGTCGCCACCACCAGAGCGGGTCTGCCCGGCACCTCCGTCAGCACCTCGTCGGCCCCGCTGGTGCGCACCGGATGCCCGGGAAACGCCCGCCCCAGCTCCTCTGCCGTGCGCCGGGCCCCGATGATCTGGCCACGCAGCCGCCGCGACCCGCACGTCGGGCACCGGAACCCGGCCTCCGTCGCCGCGCACCACCGGCAGTACGCGGGCTTCGGCAGCCCGTCCTCGGTCCCGCCCGGCAACGCCAACGGCCCAGCGCACCGCCGGCACCGAGCCGGCCCCCGGCACTGCCCGCACGCCAGGGCGGGCACGTACCCGCGCCGCGGCACCTGGATCAGCACCGGCGAGTCGGTCAGGGCGAACCGGGCCGCGTCGAAGGCGATGGACGGCAGGCGTGCCGTGCGGGCGGCGGGGTCCTTGACGTCCTGCCACTCGTTGTCGCCCACCGACACCACCCGCGGCGCCACCGCCCGCAACGTCTCGCGCGACGCCACGATCTCGTGCGCCCAGCCCGTCTCGACCAGCAACTGGGCCTCGGCCGTGCGGGCGAAACCACCGATCAGCAGCGCGGCCCCGGACATGTGGGCGCGCTGCACCAGCACGTCACGCACGTTGGGATACGGCGAACGCTGCTCGACGTGCAGGTCGTCCCCGTCGTCCCATACGACCAGCAGGCCGGGGTTCGCGACCGGCGCGAAGGCCGTGGCGCGGGTGCCGACGACGACCCTGGCGACACCCCGGCGGACCGCGAGCCACCGCTTGTAGCGCTCGGACGGCCCCAGGTCGGCGGAGAGCGTCACCACGCCTTCGATGAGCCTGCCGCACGCCTCGGACACGCGGGCGAGGTCGCGGTGGTCCGGCACGACGATGACGACACCGCGACCGGTGGAGGCGACGGCGGCCGCCGCCTCGGCCAGGCGGGCGGGCCAGTCCTCGGACGGCAGGGCCTGCCAGACGGCGTGGGCCGGGCGGCCGGTGCGGAGCGCTTCCAGGTACTTGGGGCCGCGGGGGTAGCGGGACCAGGCGTCGGCGGGGACCGGCGGGAGTTGGGACCGGATCGGTGGTGCGGGCGGTTCGGCGTGCGGGGAGGACGCAGCAGGCGGTGCGGAGTCCGCCGGGGAGCCGGAGGCCGGCTGGGACGCCGCGAGCAAGGCGGGGTCCGCAGGAGACCCGGAAACCGGCCGGGACACCGCGGACGAGGCAGAGTCCGCTGAAGACCCGGAAACCAGCCGGGACGCCGCAGGCGAAGCAGAGTCCGCCGGAGAACCGGAAACCGGCGCAGACGACACGGAATCCGCCGGGAGCTCGGAAGGCAGGGTCGGCGCAGACAACGCGGAGTCCGCAGACGACGCGGCCGAGGTGCCCGCGGCCGCGTCGGCAGGAGCATCGAGCTCGCCGTGCCCTGGCGACGCCGGCGCGGGCGGTGAGCTCTCGTCCGAGGACATGCCGGAGGGGGTGTCGAGCTCGGCCGCCTCCGGCGCTGTGGTCGTGTCGGCGCTCACCCAGGCCGGGACCTGCGGCAGCGGTGCCGGTTCGCCCGAGGCGGCGGCCTCGGCGCGGGCGTGGCGGGGTGGGATCGCCAGCCTGAGGACGTCGATCATGCCGCCCGCGTACCGGTCGGCGACGGCGCGGGCCAGGGCGGCGATCTCCGGTGAGAGCACCGGTTCCGGCGACACGACCTTTTCGATGAAGGCGAGCTTCTTGCCGTAGTCGGAGGTCTCGGCGCGTTCCAGGAGGTAGCCGTCGACGAGCTGGCCCGCGAACCGGACGCGGACGCGGCAGCCCGGCACGGCCGCCGGGTCCAGTTCGGACGGCACCGCGTAGTCGAAGGGGCGGTCGAGGTGGGCCAGCGGCACGTCCACGACGATCCGGGCGACCGGCAGCACAGCCGCGGGCACTCGTTCGCCCCGTCTTGCCCCGGTCTTCGCGCTCATGCTCCTGGTGTATCAGACACCTCCGACAGTCACGCGCCGCACCTCACCGAACAGGTGATCAGCCGGAGATCGATTCCTGGCCGTTCTCGATGTGCCCGCACAGACGGCGGCGGAACCGCGGTTCCTCCTCCACCGTCACGGTCAGGTCGTACCAGCCGGAGTTCATCACGGTCAGCCACGGGATCACGTGCCGATGGCCAGGTCTCACCACGTACCGCCGCCGCCCGAGCACGAACGTCAGCCGGGATGAGCCCGTGTTCTCGAAGGTGAGAGTCAGCACACGGCTGTAGCCGCGCACCGACGACGACACGTGCGCACTGCCAGAAGAGGACCCGACGAACTCTCGACGGAACCCGTTGGGTCCGAGCAGAACGAGATCATGATCACCGACGATCTCCACCGACGCCGACGAGGTGACGTCGAAGTGCTGCGGCAACGCGAACTGGCCCGAGTACGGGTACAACGCGAAGTGCGCGGACGCCGGACCGGAGTTCGTCATCTCCAGGCTCGACCCGCGCAACGACGCGTCCGGCTGGTACGGCAGGGCGCGCGCACGCCGGCGGCCGGGCTCCTGCTCGGGCATCTTCTGCGACGACGGCGGAACGGGACGCCATCGGGGCGTCGCGGGCGGCACCGGCGCGGGCTCTCCCACCTCGGGCCACGTGCGGCGGCGGTCGAAGTCGAACGCCGAGGTCAGGTCACCGGAAACGGTCCGGCGCCAAGCGGAGATCTCCTCCGACCGCACACCGGTCCACTTCTCCAGGAACTGCGTCATCGACGTGTGGTCGAACACCTGCGAACACACATACCCGCCAACGGACCACGGCGAGACGACAATCATCGGCACGCGCATACCGAGCCCCAACGGACGGTCACCCACGTACTCGTCCGTGACGGACAACGGTGGGCGCGGCGGCGGCACGTGGTCGTAGAAGCCGTCGTTCTCGTCGTAGGTGATGAACAGGACCGTGGACTCCCACACCTCCTGGTTGGAGGCCAACGCGTCCAGCACCTGGTAGCTGATCGTGGCGGAGGCTGCGGGCGACGACGCGCCGGGGTGCTCGGAGTCCACAGAGGACGGAACCAGGTACGACACCGCAGGAAGGCGCCCGGACGCGACGTCGGCCCGGAACGCCGCACCGAGCCCGCCCGGCTGGACGCGGTGCAGTCCCCTGTCGTACAACGACTTCTCGGCCGGGGTCAGCTTCGCCAGGTCGATCGCGCCGATCAGCGCGGGGTCACCGGTGGCGTACAGCCTGCCCAGCGACCTGAACCCGGGCGGCAGCACCTTGCGCGCGATCTCCTTGAACCGCGCGAAGAACTCCAGGTTGTTGTCCTGGAAGTTGTCCCACTCCTGGTACACCCGCCACGACTGCCCCGCGGCCTCAAGGCGTTCCGGGTAGGTCTGCCACGTGTAGCCGGTGTGCTCGTCCTCCTTGTAGGCGGCGTTCCCGGTCGCACGGCCACCGGACGGCTCGAACCCGGTGTAGCCCGACACCCAGTAGTTCCGGTTCGGCGAGGTGGAGGACGGCACCGAGCAGTGGTAGGCGTCGCACAGCGTGAAGGTGTCGGCCAGCTCGTAGTGGAACGGGATGTCCTGTCGCGTGTAGAACGCCATCGTGGCCGCGGTCTTGGCCGGCACCCAGTTGTCGTTCCACCCGCCGCGCAACGCCGTGTGCCCGCCGTTCCAGCTGTGGTCGAGGTCGCCGATGTACTGGACGTCGCGCCCGGACGCGGCCTCGCGCACCGGGAACGGCAGCACGCCGGACTGGTCGAACACCCCGCGCAACGCGTTGCGGTCCGAGAACCCGCGCACCCCGCGAAGAGTGCCGTAGTAGTGGTCGAACGAACGGTTCTCCTGCATCAACAGCACGACGTGCTTGATCGCGCGCAACCCGCCCGCACGGGGTTCACGGGCCAATGCGGCGTACACCGACGGTGGCAGCAACGCACCCGCACCGGCCGCCGCGACAGCAGCCATGAACCCGCGACGAGACAGCGACATGGAACGAGTTTCTAGTCTCGGCAGGTGACGCGGAACCGTCGCGGGTATGAACAAAGACTTCGCCCGCCGGCGTATCAGGACGCGTCCCGAGAACTCCGCTGGATGCGTGGGCACGTCGTCCGCCTGTTCCGGGCCCCCTCGAAGTCACCGGGCCAGGCGGCGCGTCTCGCCGGTGCGCGCCGGTGCTCCCTCCTGGCGCGGCCGGCGAGACGCACCCCCCGTGCTCCCCGCCAAGCGCAACGGCCCGCCTCCCCTTGAGGGAAGCGGGCCGTTGTGGCGACCGGGTCAGGCGCCTGCGGCGTTGCGCAGGGCCTCGGCGCGGTCCGTGGACTCCCACGGCAGGTCGACATCGGTGCGGCCGAAGTGGCCGTACGCGGCGGTCGGGGCGTAGATCGGGCGGAGCAGGTCGAGGTCGCGGATGATCGCGGCCGGCCGGAGGTCGAAGACCTCGGTGATGGCCTGCTGGATCTTCTGCGGGTCGACGGTCTCGGTGCCGAAGGTCTCCACGAACAGGCCCACCGGGGCCGCCTTGCCGATCGCGTAGGCGACCTGGACCTCGACGCGGGTGGCCAGGCCCGCCGCGACGGTGTTCTTCGCGACCCAGCGCATCGCGTACGCGGCGGAACGGTCGACCTTCGACGGGTCCTTGCCGGAGAAGGCGCCACCACCGTGACGGGCCATGCCACCGTAGGTGTCGACGATGATCTTGCGGCCGGTCAGGCCCGCGTCACCCATCGGGCCACCGATGACGAAACGGCCGGTCGGATTGGTCAGCAGCCGCACGTCCGTGGTGTCGAGACCCAGCGCGTCGATCTCGGGCTGCACGACGTGCTGGCGGATGTCGACGCCGAGCAGCTTCTCCAGGTCGATGCCGTCGGCGTGCTGCGTGGAGACCACGACGGTGTCCAGGCGCACCGGCTGGTCACCCGCGTACTCGATGGTGACCTGGGTCTTGCCGTCCGGGCGCAGGTACGGCACGGTGCCGTCCTTGCGGACCGCGGTCAGCCGCCGCGAGAGCCGGTGCGCCAGCGCGATCGGCAGCGGCATCAGCTCCGGCGTGTCGGTGCACGCGTAGCCGAACATCAGGCCCTGGTCGCCCGCACCCTGCTTGTCGATCTCGTCGGCCGCGCCCTCGACGCGGTTCTCGAACGCCGTGTCGACACCCTGCGCGATGTCCGGCGACTGCGCGCCGATCGCGACGTTCACGCCGCACGAGTGGCCGTCGAAGCCCTTCGCGGACGAGTCGTAGCCGATCTCCAGGATCTTCTCGCGCACGATCGTGGGAATGTCGGCGTAGGCCTCCGTGGTGACCTCACCCGCGACGTGGACCTGCCCCGTGGTGACCAGCGTCTCCACCGCGACGCGGGAACGCGGGTCCTTCGCCAGCAGCGCGTCGAGGATCGAGTCGCTGATCGCGTCGCAGATCTTGTCCGGGTGTCCCTCGGTCACCGACTCACTGGTGAACAGCCTGCTGCTGTGCTGGCTCACGGACACTCCTTATTCGCTGTCATGACGTCTGGAAAAGCTTACTGAGGTTCACCGGAACGGGCGGTAACCGCATCCCACACCACGGACGCCAGTTGCGCTTTCGATCCATGTGGTATAGCCGTCTCGGCGCCGTCGGCGGAGAGCAGCCACCCGGCGTTGTCCTCCTGCTCGAACGCCTTGCCGTCACCGACCGCGTTCACGACGAGGAGGTCGCAGCCCTTGCGCTGCAGTTTCGCCCGGCCGTAGTCGAGCACCGAGGTCGTCTCGTCGCCGGTCTCCGCCGCGAACCCGACGATCAGCTGACCCTCCCGACGTGCGGAAACGAGTTCCACGAGGATGTCGGGGTTCTTCGTCAGCGAGATCGGGTCGGGGTCGGAGGAAGTCTTCTTGATCTTGTGCCCGGCGAGCGCGACGGGCCGGAAATCGGCCACCGCGGCGGCCATCACGACCACGTCGGCGTCCGCCGCGACCTTGTGCATGGCGTCGCGCAGCTCCACCGCGGAACCGACCCGGACCAGGTCTACCCCGGCCGGCGTGGCGAGGTCCGCGGTGTTGCCCGCGACCAACGTCACCCTCGCACCGCGCTGGGCCGCGACCCGCGCCAGCGCGTAGCCCTGCTTGCCGGACGAGCGGTTGCCGAGGAACCGGACCGGGTCGAGGGGTTCGCGCGTACCGCCGGCGGAGATCGCGACGTGCACGCCTTCCAGTGTCCGCTGCAGCGCGTCCGGGCGCACCAGCAGCAACCGGGCGAGCTCGACGATCTCGGCGGGGTCGGGCAACCGGCCCTTGCCGGTGTCCTTGCCGGTCAGGCGGCCGCTCGCCGGTTCCGCGACGATGACGCCGCGTGACCGGAGCAGCGCCACGTTGTGCTGGGTGGCCGGGTGCTCCCACATCTCGGTGTGCATCGCCGGGACCAGCAGGACCGGGCAGCGCGCGGTCAGCAGGGTGTTCGTCAGCAGGTCGTCCGCGATGCCGTGAGCGGCCTTCGCGATGATGTTCGCGGTCGCCGGGGCCACCACCACGAGGTCGGCGTTCTGCCCGAGCTTGACGTGCGGGACCTCGTGCACGTCGTCGAACGGGTCGGCGGTCACGACCTGGCCGGACAGCGCCTCGAACGTGGCGGCTCCCACGAACTTGAGCGCGCCCTCGGTGGGGACGACCCGCACGGAATGGCCGGATTCGGTCAGCCGCCGCAAAACCTCACAGGCCTTGTACGCGGCGATGCCCCCGCCGACGCCCAGGATGATCCTGGGCTTCGCGGGGGCATCAGCGTCAGATGAAGCGGCAGTCAACAGCTCTCCAGTGAGGAACGACCGACGATGGTCCCGCCTCACCAAGGAGGAACCCGTTGGGGGTCCCGGGGGCTTGCCCCCGGCGTGGGGTGTGGGGGCTCGGCCCCCACAAGACACGGCGTGACGATCTGGTCCTCGCTCTCCGAGGACACACCTCGGGCGGAGTCGCGGCCCACACCTCACCCAGCGTCTTCGAACCTCACTCGCCCTCGGTGTGCTCGAGGAGACCCGCGTGGATCTCGCGGAGCGCGATCGACAGCGGCTTCTCACGCGGGCCCGGCTCGACGAGCGGGCCGACGTACTCGAGCAGGCCTTCGCCGAGCTGCGCGTAGTAGTCGTTGATCTGGCGGGCACGCTTCGCGGCGTAGATCACCAACGCGTACTTCGAGCTCACCTGCTCCAGCAGGTCGTCGATCGGCGGGTTGGTGATGCCCTCCGGGGAACCGGTCAGATGACCGAGCTCGGTGTGGGTGATCACTCGTCAAACTCCTGAGATTCGTGGTCCGACCATCAAGGATAGCAACTCGGCGGCGGCCGCCCGCACGTCGGCGTTCACGACGACCTCGTCGAACTCCTTCTCGGCCGCCAGCTCCTCGCGGGCGATGGCGAGACGGCGCTCGACGATCTCCGGGTGCTCGGTGCCCCGGCCGGTCAGCCGGTCCACCAGGTGTTCCCACGACGGGGGCGCCAGCATGACGAGCTGGGCGTCCGGCATGGCCACGCGGACCTGCCGCGCTCCCTGCAGTTCGATCTCCAGCAGAGCGGGCCTGCCCGCGGCCAGTGCGTCCTCGACAGGCTTGCGGGGGGTTCCGTAGCGGTTGCCGGCGAACTCGGCGTGTTCGAGGAACTCGCCGGCGTCGGCCATCTGCTGGAACTTCTCGCGGTCGACGAAGTGGTAGTGCACCCCGTCGACCTCCCCCGGCCTCGGCTTCCTGGTGGTCGCCGAGACGGAGAAGTACACATCGGGCTGCTGCTTGCGCAGCTCCGCCAGGACGCTGGACTTGCCGACGCCCGACGGCCCGGACAGGACGGTGAGACGGGAGCGGGCAGAACCCGCCCCCGTCCCGGTGTCACTCACTCTCCGCTGAACTCGGAGAGCAGGGCCTTGCGCTGACGGTCACCGAGACCGCGCAGGCGACGGCTGGGAGCGATCTCGAGGCGCTCCATGATCTGCTGCGCGCGCACCTTGCCGACGCCCGGCAGGGCCTCGAGCAGCGCGGACACCTTCATCTTGCCCAGGACCTCGTCGCTCTCGGCGGCCTTGAGCACGTCCGTCAGGGTCGTGCCGCCGCGCTTGAGGCGCTCCTTGAGCTCAGCCCGAGCGCGACGAGCGGCAGCAGCCTTCTCCAGCGCTGCGGCTCGCTGCTCCTCGGTAAGCTGGGGAAGAGCCACGATTTCCTCCGTGGTGTGGATTCTTTTCGGATCGGTGCCGCGACCGTACCGACCGCAATTGCCTGGGGACAACGTGACCCAGTCAGGTAAATCTCCAGCGGCCATGAGTGATGCGGCGGGTGGTAGTAGTACCAACACCCTCCGGCGGCCTGATCACTGCCCTCCGGCAACTCGTCGCCCACGTTGCGTGTGCTATGAGGCCGGTGACCAGCGGGGCAGCCGGTGGCGTGGACCCTACCAACACATGTTTCCCCAGGTGAGCGCGCCACACCCCAAAAGTCGTGGCGCGCCCCTCCTCAGAGGCTCTCCTGGACGCTCCGCACGGCCCTGACCAGCGACGATACGTCCGGCCCATGCTTGAGAACATCTCGTGAAGAAGTCGGAAAGACGTTGCGCATGTCGGGCCCGAAGAGCCGTTTTAGATCAGTCACCGAGCCGCCCTGAGCCCCGAAACCGGGGGCCAGGATCGGTCCGTTGAACCCCGCGAGGTCCACATCCGTTTCCCCGATCGTGGCACCCACGACGAGCCCTACATCGCCGCACGGAGAAATGCCGGAATTCCGAGCGGTGGCGAAATCGATGATCGTCTGCGCCACGGTTCGCCCGTCCGGAGCAACGGAGCGCTGGACCTCGGCACCCTCCGGGTTGGACGTCAGCGCCAGCACGAACACGCCGCGGCCGGTCGCCCGCGCCGTGTCCAGGGCGGGCTGCAGGGACCCGAAGCCGAGGAACGGCGACACGGTCACCGCGTCACCGGCCAGCGGCGAGCCGTCGCCCAGGTAGGCCTCGGCGTAGGCGGCCATGGTGGAGCCGATGTCGCCGCGCTTTGCGTCCACGAGCACCAGCGTGCCCGAGTCGCGCAGCTCCGCGATCACCCGTTCCAGCACGGCGACGCCACGTGACCCGTACGCCTCGAAGAAGGCCGCCTGGGGCTTCACCATCGCGACCTTGCCGCCGAACGCCTCCACGGCCGTCAGAGCGAACCGTTCGAGGCCCTCCGCGGTGCGTGAGAGGCCCCAGGCGTCGAGCAGGCTCGGATGCGGGTCGATCCCGACGCACAGAGGCCCGTAGGCCTCCACGGCCTTCGTGAGCCGTTCCCCGAACGTCACGCGCCCTCCCTCAACGCGGCCTGGAGCGCCTGAAGCGGCTGCACGCCGATGTCACCGCGGATGAGCGCCTCGATGCCGTGCACGGCCGCCGCGGCGCCCTGGATCGTGGTGACGCACGGGATGTCCTTGGCCACCGCGGCGGTGCGGATCTCGTAGCCGTCCACGCGCGGGCCGCTGTTGCCGTACGGCGTGTTGAAGATCATGTCGACCTCGCCGGCCAGGATCATGTCGACGACGTTGCCCTCGCCCTCGAAGTGCTTGCGCACCTCGATGCACGGGATGCCGTTGCGCTTGAGCACCTCGGCCGTGCCCGCCGTCGCGAGGATCTGGAACCCGAGGTCGGCCAGGCGCTTGACCGGGAAGATCATCGCGCGCTTGTCGCGGTTCGCGAAGGACACGAAGACCTTGCCCGACGTCGGCAGCGAGCCGTAGGAGGCCGTCTGCGACTTCGCGAACGCCTTGCCGAACGACGAGTCGATGCCCATGACCTCGCCGGTGGACTTCATCTCCGGGCCCAGCAGCGAGTCCACACCGTGGCCCTCGGGCGTGCGGAAGCGGTGGAACTGCATGACCGCCTCCTTGACCGCGACCGGGGCGTGCTCGGGCAGCCGGGCACCGTCACCGGTGGCCGGCAGGATGCCCTCCTCGCGCAGCTCGGCGATGGTGGCGCCGAGCATGACCCGCGACGCCGCCTTGGCCATGGAGACAGCGGTCGCCTTGGACACGAACGGCACCGTGCGCGACGCACGCGGGTTCGCCTCCAGGACGTACAGGACGTCGTCCTTGAGCGCGTACTGCACGTTCAGCAGGCCCTTCACGCCGATGCCGCGCGCGATCGCCTCGGTGGAGCGGCGGACGTTCTCGATGTCCGACGCGCCGAGCGTGATCGGCGGCAGCGCGCAGGAGGAGTCACCGGAGTGCACGCCGGCTTCCTCGATGTGTTCCATGACACCGCCGATGAACACCTCGTGCCCGTCGCACAGCGCGTCCACGTCGATCTCGATGGCGTCGTCGAGGAACCGGTCGACCAGCACCGGGTGCTCGGGCGTCACCTCGGTCGCGCGGGCGATGTAGCCCGACAGCGACTCCTCGTCGTACACGATCTCCATGCCCCGGCCGCCCAGGACGTAGGACGGCCGCACGAGGACCGGGTAGCCGATCTCGTCGGCGATCTCCTTGGCCTCGTCGAACGAGGTGGCCGTGCCGAACTTCGGCGCGGGCAGACCGGCCTCGGTCAGCACCTTGCCGAACTGGCCGCGGTCCTCGGCGAGGTGGATCGCCTCGGGCGTCGTGCCGACGACCGGCACGCCGGCGTCGGCCAGGCGCTGCGCCAGACCCAGCGGCGTCTGGCCGCCGAGCTGCACGATCACGCCGGCGACCTCGCCGGAGCGCTGCTCGGAGTGCACGACCTCCAGCACGTCCTCGAACGTCAGCGGCTCGAAGTACAGGCGGTCGGAGGTGTCGTAGTCGGTGGACACGGTCTCCGGGTTGCAGTTGACCATGACGGTCTCGTAACCGGCCTCCCGCAGCGCCATGGCCGCGTGCACGCACGAGTAGTCGAACTCGATGCCCTGCCCGATGCGGTTCGGACCGGAGCCCAGGATCAGCACCTTCGGCTTCTCCCGCTGCTCGGCCACCTCGGACTCGGCGTCCGGGTCCAGCTCGTAGGCGGAGTAGTGGTACGGCGTCTCGGACTTGAACTCCGCCGCGCACGTGTCGACCGTCTTGTAGACCGGCCGCACACCGAGGCGGTGCCGCAGCGCGCGCACGCCGTCCTCGCCCGCGAGCTCGGGCCGCAGCACGGAGATCTGCCGGTCCGAGAGGCCCGCGCGCTTCGCCTTGCGCAGCAACGGTTCGTCGAGCACGGGAGCGTCCAGCAGCTCCGTGCGCAACTGACCGAGCCAGGCGATCTGCTCGATGAACCACGGGTCGATCCCCGAGGCCTTGTGGACGTCCTCAATGGACGCACCGAGCCGCAGCGCGCGTTCGACCGTGTAGAGGCGGCCGTCATGACCGCGATTCAGTTGTGCCAGGACGGATTCCAGAGTAGTGCCCTCCGGATCCGGCTGCGTCCAGAAGCCGACCGATTTCGTTTCCAGCGAACGCAGCGCCTTGCCCAGCGCCTCGACGAAGTTGCGGCCGATGGACATGGCCTCGCCGACCGACTTCATCGTCGTCGTCAGCGTGGGGTCCGCACCGGGGAACTTCTCGAACGCGAACCGCGGCGCCTTCACGACCACGTAGTCGAGCGTCGGCTCGAACGACGCCGGGGTCTCGCCGGTGATGTCGTTGGTGATCTCGTCGAGCGTGTAGCCGATCGCGAGCTTCGCGGCGATCTTGGCGATCGGGAAGCCGGTCGCCTTGGACGCCAGCGCGGACGACCGCGACACCCGCGGGTTCATCTCGATGACGACCATGCGGCCGTTCTCGGGGTGGATGGCGAACTGGATGTTGCAGCCGCCGGTGTCCACGCCGACCTCGCGGATGACCTGGATGCCGACGTCGCGCATGTGCTGGTACTCGCGGTCGGTCAGCGTCATCGCGGGCGCGACCGTCACCGAGTCGCCGGTGTGCACGCCCATCGGGTCGATGTTCTCGATCGAGCAGATGACGACCACGTTGTCGTTGCGGTCGCGCATCAGCTCAAGCTCGTACTCCTTCCACCCGAGCACGCTCTCCTCGATGAGCACCTCGGTCACCGGGGACTCCTCGAGGCCGATGGCCGCGAGCCGTTCCAGCTCCTCGTCGGTGTGCGCCATGCCGGAACCGAGGCCGCCCATGGTGAAGGACGGGCGGATGACGACCGGGAGACCCAGTTCGGCGACGGTCTTGCGGACCTCGTCCATCGTGTTGCAGACCGCCGAGCGCGGGACCTCGGCGCCGATCTTGCGGACCAGGTCCTTGAAGATCTGCCGGTCCTCGCCGCGCTGGATCGCGTCGACGTTCGCGCCGATCAGCTCGACGTTGTACTTCTCCAGCACCCCGCGCTCGTGCAGCGCGATGGCGGTGTTGAGCGCGGTCTGCCCGCCCAGCGTGGCCAGGATCGCGTCCGGGCGCTCCTGCGCGATCACCTTCTCCACGAACTCGGCCGTGATCGGCTCGATGTAGGTGGCGTCGGCGAACTCGGGGTCGGTCATGATCGTGGCCGGGTTGGAGTTCACCAGGCTGACCCTGATGCCCTCCTCCCGCAGCACCCGGCACGCCTGGGTGCCGGAGTAGTCGAACTCGCACGCCTGACCGATCACGATCGGGCCGGACCCGATGACCAGGATGTGCTTGAGATCAGTCCTCTTCGGCATCAGCGGGCCTCATTCATCAGCGTCACGAACTCGTCGAACAACGGCGCCGCGTCGTGCGGACCGGCGGCGGCCTCTGGGTGGTACTGCACGGAGAACGCCGGGGCGTCGAGCAGCCGGACGCCCTCGACGGTGCCGTCGTTGGGGCAGTAGTGCGACAGCACCGCGCGGCCGAACTCCGAGGTGAACTCCTCCCCCGGCGTGCCCTCCAGCGCGAACCCGTGGTTCTGCGCGGTGATCGCGACCTTGCCGGTGGCGACGTCGATCACCGGGATGTTGATGCCGCGGTGGCCGTAGCGCATCTTGTAGGTCCCGCGACCCACCGCGCGGCCGAGGATCTGGTTGCCGAAGCAGATGCCGAACAGCGGCAGCCCGCGGCCCAGCGCCTCCTTGGTCAGCGCGATGGCGTGGTCCTGCGTCGCCGGGTCACCGGGGCCGTTGGACAGGAACAGCCCGTCCGGGCTCGTCGCGAGGATGTCCTCGAACGAGCTGGTCAACGGCAGCACGTGCACCTCGATGCCGCGCGCCGCCATCATCCGCGGGGTGTTCGACTTGATGCCCAGGTCGAGCGCCGCGACGGTGAACTTCTTCTCGCCGATCGCCTCGACCACGTACGGCTTGTCCGTCGTCACGTCGACCGCGAGGTTCGCGCCGACCATCTGCGCGGACGCCTTGACCTGCTCGATCATCGACGCGTCGTCGGTGAGCTCCGAGCCGGAGAACACGCCGGCCCGCATCGCGCCCTGCTCGCGGATGTGCCGGGTCAGCGTGCGGGTGTCGAGGCCGGAGATGCCCACGACGCCCTGGTTCGCCAGCTCCTCGTCCAGACCGCGCCGCGACCGCCAGTTCGACGGCGTCCGCGCGGGGTCGCGCACCACGTACCCGGCGACCCAGATCCTCGACGACTCGTCGTCCTCGTCGTTCCAGCCGGTGTTGCCGATCTGCGGCGCCGTCTGCACCACGATCTGGCGGTGGTAGGACGGGTCGGTCAGGGTCTCCTGATAGCCCGTCATGGCCGTGGAGAACACGACCTCGCCGAGCGAGACGCCGGTCGCTCCGTACGCCTCACCGCGGAAGACGCGACCGTCTTCCAGCACCAATGCCGCGTTCGTCACGCCTTGCCTCCCACTAGAGCTGCTACCCATTCCTCGTAAACCTCTTTGTCGTCACCGCGGAAACCGGTGTCGAACAGGTGGCCCTGGTTCTCCCACTGGACCACCAGCAGTCCCTCTTCGCTGAACATGACCTTCCCGGCGAGGCCGCGGTCGGTGCGGGCGTCGCGGATGGACTCGGCGGGGATGAAGATCGGCGTCGCACCAACGCGTTCGATGGCGACGCCCTCCGGCACCAGACTCAGCGTCGCCTCGGCACGGTGGCCGATGTCGCCGACCTGGATGCGGTCCTGCCAGTTGCCCGCGTTCGTCGTGCCGATGTAGACGCCCGTGGTGGCGAGCTTCGCCTCGCCGAGCTTCTCGGGCGTGGCGGGGAACGCCGGGAGGTCGGCCTGCTTGGCCTGACGCCGCTTCCAGCCGTGCCACATGCCGTAGACGCACAGCGCGAAGAACAGGAGCACCACGACGACGAGCAGCACGCGGGTCATTCCGCAATCCTTCCCGCCAGTGCCGTGACGCGCCCACGCAAGATGGTCGCCGTCACCGCGCCGGGCAGTTCCATGCCCTCGAACGGGGTGTTGCCCGCGATGCTCGCGAGCTGCGCGCCGTTCACCGTCCACGTCGCGTCCGGGTCGACCAGCACGAGGTTCGCCGGCTCGCCGGCCGCGATCGGGCGGCCCTGGTCGGTCAGTCCGGCGATCTCGGCGGGCTTCTCGCTCATCACCCGTGCGACACCGCGCCAGTCCAGCAGGCCGGTCTTCACCATCGTCTCGACGACGATGCTCAGCGCGGTCTGCAGTCCGAGCATGCCCGGCCGGGCGGCCGACCACTCGCAGTCCTTGTCCTGGACGGCGTGCGGGGCGTGGTCCGTGGCGACGCAGTCGATCGTGCCGTCCGCGAGCGCCTGGCGCAGCGCGTCGACGTCGCTCTGGGTGCGCAGCGGCGGGTTGACCTTGTTGACCGGGTCGTAGGTGCTCAACCGGTCGTCGGTCAGGATCAGGTGGTGCGGGGTGACCTCGGCGGACACCTTCGTGCCGCGCGCCTTGGCCCACTTCAGGACGTCGGCCGTGCCGGTCGTGCTGACGTGGCAGACGTGCAGCTTCGCGCCGACCTGCTGGGCGAGGATGCAGTCGCGGGCGACGATCGACTCCTCCGCCGCCGCCGGCCAGCCCTGCAGACCGAGCCGTGCCGCGTTCTCGCCCTCGTGCGCCTGGGCGCCGATCGTCAGCCGCGGTTCCTCGGCGTGCTGGGCGATCACGGCGCCGAGAGCCTTCGAGTACTCCAGGGCGCGGCGCATGATCAACGGGTCGTGCACGCAGTGGCCGTCGTCGGAGAAGACGCGGACGTTGGCCTTGGACTTGGCCATCGTGCCGAGCTCGGCGAGCTTCTCGCCCTTCAGGCCGACGGTGACGGCGCCGACCGGATGGACGTCGACCAGGCCGACCTCGCGGCCGCGGCGGGCGACGTGCTCGACGATGACGGCGTTGTCGGCGACCGGGTCGGTGTTGGCCATGGCGAAGACCGCCGTGTAACCGCCGAGAGCCGCGGCCTTGGACCCGGTCTCGATGGTCTCGGTGTCCTCGCGGCCGGGTTCGCGCAGGTGGGTGTGCAGGTCGACGAAGCCCGGCAGCAGGACCGCGCCGTTGCCCTCGATCACCTCGGCGTCGGAATCGGTGCCCTCTGCGATCACGCCGTCGCGGATCAGCAGGTCGATCGGTTCCCCCTCGCCGTAGGGCCTAACTCCCTTGAGCAGCAAGGGCTTCACGCGTTTTCCTCCTCGTGGGCAAGCAGGTGGTACAGCACGGCCATGCGCACGTGGACACCGTTGCGGACCTGCTCGGTGATGGCGGCCTGCGGGCTGTCGGCGACGACGGAGGCGATCTCCATGCCGCGCAGCATCGGGCCGGGGTGCAGCACTACGGCGTGCTCTGGCAGCAGCTTCAGGCGGCGCTCGTTGAGGCCGTAGGCGATCGAGTACTCGCGGGAGCTGGGGAAGAACCCGCCGGTCATGCGCTCGGCCTGGACCCGCAGCATCATCACGGCGTCCTGCGACGCGAGCTCGGCGTCGATCTCGTGCGACACCGTGACCGGCCACTTCTCCACACCCGTGGGCAGCAGCGTCGGCGGAGCGACCAGCGTGACCTCGGCGCCGAGCGTCGTCAGCAGGTGCACGTTCGAGCGCGCCACGCGGCTGTGCAGCACGTCTCCCACGATCGCGACGCGGCGGCCGTCCAGGCTGCCGAGGCGGTCGCGCAACGTGGCGGCGTCGAGCAGGGCCTGGGTCGGGTGCTCGTGCATGCCGTCGCCCGCGTTCACCACGGACGTGCCGGTGTGCTTGAGCCAGCCCGCGAGCCGGTGCGCCGCGCCCGAGGCCGGGTGCCGCACGATCACGCAGTCCGCGCCCGCGGCCTGCAGGGTCAGCGCGGTGTCGCGCAGCGACTCGCCCTTGCTGACGCTGGAACCGGAGCTGCTGACGTTGATCACGTCGGCGGACATCCACTTGCCCGCGATCTCGAACGAGACGCGGGTGCGGGTGCTGTTCTCGTAGAACATGGTGATCACGGTGCGTCCGCGCAGCGTCGGCAGCTTGCGGACCTCCCGGCCCAGCAGCGCCTGCTTCAGCCGGTCCGCGGTGTCGAGGATCGCGGTCGCCTGGTCGCGGCCGAGACCGTCGGTGGAGAGCAGGTGCTTCACTTCAGCACCACTCCGTCACGCCCGTCGAACTCCTCCAGGAGCACCACGACGTCCTCGGTCTTGGCCGTCGGCAGGTTCTTGCCGACGTAGTCCGCGCGGATCGGCAGTTCGCGGTGCCCGCGGTCGACCAGCACGGCGAGCTGCACCGAGCGGGGACGGCCGTGGTCGCGCAGCGCGTCCAGCGCGGCGCGGATGGTGCGGCCGGAGAACAGCACGTCGTCCACGAGCACGACGAGCTTGTCGTCGATGCCGCCCTCGGGCAGCGTCGTCGTCTCCAGCGGCCTGGTCGGGCCCCGGCGGAGGTCGTCGCGGTAGAGCGTGATGTCCAGAGTGCCTTCGAGCACCTGGCGGCCGGAAAATTCGGCGATCTTAGCGGCCAGACGGCGTGCGAGGGGGGCTCCCCGGCTGGGAATACCCATCAAGACGACGTCGGGTGCGCTCGGTGCATCGAGAGCGGTCTTCTCGATGATCTGATGGGCCATTCGGGCGACAGTGCGCGCGACATCACCGGCCGACAGGATCTCGCGATCCCCGGCCGGATCCGTCGCGCCACGTTGACGTGACGCCACGGCTGGACCTCCTTCCCCGCCTCACTGGACGGGTCCTTAAAGGACGTCGGACACCCGGCTACAGCCGGGCTGACCTGCACCGTATCACCTACGGATGGTCAGCCGTCCGAGTGGTGTCGCACGCGTGGCGCGCGTCTCGTCTTGAGATCAGCTTGACCTGTCGACCACGGCGAGTAATCATTACTCTGCGTATCGATCTAAGCCTCCCCGCAGCACGCCCGTACTGCTGACGGGGCGAATGAACGGAGAACCGCCACATGGGCGACTACGCCAAGGCGCTGGGGGCCAAGCTCCGCGCTATCCGCCAGCAGCAGGGCCTGTCCCTGCACGGCGTCGAGCAGAAGTCCGGCGGTCGCTGGAAGGCCGTGGTCGTCGGCTCCTACGAGCGCGGTGACCGCGCGGTGACCGTGCAGAAGCTGGCCGAGCTGGCCGACTTCTACGGGGTTCCCGTCGCCGAGCTCCTGCCCGAGGGCCGCGTGCCGTCGGGTGCCGAGCCGGCCACCAAGATCGTGATCAACCTGGAACGGCTCCAGCAGCTGCCGGTCGAGAAGGTCGGCCCGCTGGCCCGCTACGCCGCGACCATCCAGTCGCAGCGCGGTGACTACAACGGCAAGGTCCTCTCCATCCGCACCGAGGACCTGCGCTCTCTCGCGATCATCTACGACATGACGCCGGGCGAGCTCACCGAGCAGCTCATCGACTGGGGTGTGCTGCCTCCCGAGGCCCGTCCCGCGAAGGAAGACTGAGCGCTCACGCTTTCGGAGCAGTGGCTCCCTCACGTCCTGTTAGTCGCCCTGAGGACGTCGAGGGGGCCACTGCTGCATTCAGGGGAGCCAGCGTCGCGGGCCGCATGGCCCCGGCGGCCGGCGAGCCCCGCAGCAGCTCGTTCAGGTCGTGCGGTCGCACCCGTTCGGCGGTGTTGTGCGCCGCGGTGATCCGGTCGAGCCGGAAACCACGACCCGCTCGGCGGGTGCGGCACCAGCCGATGAGGTACCACCGGCCGTCGGCGGTGAGCAGCCCGGCCGGTTCCACCACGCGACCGGTCTCCTGCCCCGCCGCGTCGGTGTAGGTCAGGCGCAGCACCGTGTTCGTGTCCAGCGCCCGGTGGACCGCCGCCCTGACCGCGGCGTCCGTTCGCGACGGCAGCGCGACGATGCGGGCGGCGAGCCCACCGGCCGCGGCCGTCGCGGGACCGTTCAGCACCGCCGCGATCTTGCGGAACGCCGTTCGGGCGGCGTCCGAGCCGTCGGCTCCGGCGAGTGCGGTGGCCAGCACCGCCGCCTCCTGCGGGGTGAAGTGCAGCGGCGGCAGGGTCATCGCGGGGTCGATCGACCAGCCTCCGCCGCGTCCCGGCGTCGTCCGCACCGGGACACCGGCCTCCATCAACGCCTGCAGGTCACGCTGCACGGTCCGTGTGCTGACTTCGAGCCGTGCAGCGAGCGTCGCGACCGTCAACGACCTCGGCGCCGCCGCGCGCAACTCCTCCACCAGCGCGTACAGCCGAGCGGTGCGGTTCACACCCCTGATCCTGCCAAGAACTCCCGCTCCCGTCGCAGCTCGCGTTCGGTGATCGTCAACGGGTGCAGCGTGAAGCCGTGCGGCGCGCCCGCGACGACGCTCAGTCGCACCGGCGCCTGCCACCGTTCGGCCAGGGTCACCGAGTCGTCGAGCAACGGGTCCTCGGTCCCGACGACGATCCGGGCGGGCGGCAGGCCGGTCAGGTCGGCGAACAGCGGCGAGATCGCCGGGTCACGGCGTTGCTCGGCGGTCATCCCCGGCGTGAACAGCTCGTAGGTGCGGTGCAGCCGTTCGGTCTTGGGCGCCGACAGGTCGTACGCGCCGAACACGAGGTTCGCCGCCTGGAAGACGCCGGGCACCCGCAGCAACGTCAGGACGCTCAGGTGGGCGCCCGCCGACTCACCGCCGATCAGCAGCCTGGCCGTGCCGAACTCGGCCTCGGCGTGCTCGGCCAGCCACCGCGCGACCGCCTCGCAGTCGTCGGGCCCGGCGGGGAACGGGTGCTCGGGAGCGAGCCGGTACTCGACGCTCACCACGGCCAGCCGCGCCTGCTGCGCCAGCCGCCACAGCCTCTCGTCCTGTCCGTCCGCCGAGCCGAACGACCAGCCGCCACCGTGGACGTGCAGGTAGACGCCGTCGACCTGGTCCGGCGTGAACACCCTGACCCCGACGCCCGCGACCGTCCGGTCCCGGCCCTGCGGCAGCCTCACCGGTGGTGTGCGGCCGCCGAGCCGGTTGCGCCGCAGGACCTCCAGCGGCGCGACCGGCAGCTCGAACCCGCTGGTGAACTCCACCGTCTCGGCGAGGCAGTCCTCATCGATGATCTTCATGTCGCGGACCGTCGCAGGAGTCCGCGACACCGTCCTGTCACCCTTTCCGCGTGAGCCCTGCCACAAGCGCGGCGAGCTGCTCCTTGTCCTGGATGACGTGGATGGCCGCGACCTTGTCGTCGCGCACGGTGAAGGCCATGACCGAGAACGGTTCGCCGTCGACCCACGTGACGAAGCCGGCCAGACCGCCGACCAGCACCGGCCGGATCTCGGCGACCGCCACGAGCTTGCGGAACGTGCTGGCCCGCCCGGCCACCGTCCTGCCACCGACGACTTCGAGGGCGCCCGCGCGCAGCACGACGTCCGGGTGCAGCACGGAGACCAGCTGCTCCAGGTCGCCCTCACGCGAAGCCTTGAGGAACGCGTTGACCACGTCGCGCTGCTGCGGCAGGCCGACGTTCGACTGTGGACGCTCCTGCACACGTTTGCGCGCACGGGATGCGAGCTGCCGTGTCGCCGTTGGGGTCTTCTCGATCAACGGCGCGATGTCGTCGAACGGCACCGCGAACATGTCGTGCAGCACGAACGCCAGGCGCTCGTCCGGCTTCAGCGTGTCGAGCACGATCAGCATCGCCAGCCCGACCTCGTCCCTGGCCACGGCCTGGTGCTCCGGCTCCTCCGCCGGGTCGATCACCGCGTCCGGCATGTCGAACGCGTGCTCTCGCCTGTCCCGCAACATGTTCAGGCACACCCGGCCGACCACGGTGGTGAGCCAGGCCGCCGGGTTGTCGATCTCGCCGGGGTCCGTCTTCTCAACCCTGATCCACGCGTCCTGCAGCGCGTCGTCGGCCTCGGCGAACGAGCCCAGCATCCGGTGCGCGATCGCCCTCAGCCGTGGACGTTCCTGCTCGAACTGCGCGATCACGCCATCCCCCTGTGTCCTGAACCACACGCTGTCACGTTCCCGAGCGCTGCCGGGTCAACCGGGCAACAGCTCATTCGGGAGGGTAATCATGAAGATCCTCGTGACCGGCGGCACCGGCACTCTCGGCAAGCAGGTCGTCCCCCGGCTCCGCGCGGCCGGCGCCGACGTCGTGGTGCTGAGCCGGCACGGCGACATCGCCTGCGACCTGCTGACCGAGGTGCCGCAGTTCGAGGCCGACGTGGTCGTGCACCTGGCCGGTGGTCAGAAGGGCGACGACGTGGCGACCCGCAACCTGCTCGCCGGGTGCGCGGGCGTGCGGCACTTCGTCCACATCTCGGTGATCGGCGCGGACGCGGTGCCGCTGGCCTGGTTGCGCACCAAGCTCGCCTGCGAGGAGGCGATCGCGGCGTCGGGCATCCCGTTCACGATCCTGCGCGCGGCCCAGTTCCACGACCTGACGCTCACGATGGTGCGCGGGCTCGCGAAGCTGCCGATCGTGCCGGTGCCGGGCCTGCGGCTGCAGCCGGTGGACGTCCGCGACGTCGCCGCGCGGATCGTCGAGCTGACGCTGGGCGCGCCCGCGGGCCGGGTGGCGGACCTCGCCGGACCCGTGGTCTACGAGATGCGGCAGCTGGTGCGCGACTACCTGACGACCGCGGGCAAGCGCCGGCTGACGGTGCCGGTGCGGCTGCCGGGCAAGGCCGGCCAGGCCTACCGGGGCGGGCAGAACCTCGCGCTGGACGGCGACCGCGGCACGCACACGTGGGAGGAGTTCCTGGCCGCCGATGCCATGCTGGCGAGGTGACCGATCACGAACTTCTCGCCGACCGGACCCCGCTGCCGTCCGGACTGGACTCCCGGCTGCGCGACCACCTCACGTTCCTCATCGAGGTGGACCGGCTGAAGACGATCCTGCGCGCCTCCCCGCTCGCCGCGGCGGACCGGCGGGAGAACGACGCGGAGCACTCCTGGCACCTGGCGCTCATGGTCATGACGCTCGCCGAGTACGCCGACGAACCGATCGACGTCGGCCACACGATCAAGCTCGTGGTCGTCCACGACCTCGTCGAGATCTACGCGGGCGACACGCCGATCTACGACACCGAGCTGGGCGAGAGCCAGCAGGAACGCGAGGAGGCCGCCGCGGACCGGTTGTTCGGCATCCTGCCCGAGGACTCGGGCCGCGCGTTGCGGGCGCTGTGGGACGAGTTCGAGGACCGGAAGACGCCGGAGGCGCGGTTCGCGAAGGCCATGGACCGGCTCCAGCCGTTGCTGCTCAACTGGATGGCCGAGGGCGGCACCTGGCGGACTCCCGGTGTCACCGCGAACGACGTGCGCAGCCGCAAGGCGGTCATCGGCGAGGGCTCGACGGCCCTGTTCGAGGCGGCCATGCACCTGATCGACGAAGGCGAACGCCGGGGCTGGGCACGCGGCCCCGCCCCGGCGTCCGGATGACCCTAGAGAACGGCGCGCAGCTGGTCCGCGATGACCGCGATCCGGCCGAGCACCCCGTTCACGAAGCGCGGCGAGTCGTCCGTGGACAGGCCCTTGGCCAGTTCCACGGCCTCGTCGATCGCCACCGCGTCCGGCACGTCGGCCGCCCACAGCAGCTCGTACAGGCCGATCCGCAGCACCGCGCGGTCGACCGCCGGCATGCGCTGCAGGGTCCAGCCCTCGGCGTGCTCCGAGATGAGGTCGTCGATGCGCGCGCGGTGCGCGGTGACGCCCTCGACGAGCGTCACCGTGTAGTCGTTCACCGGCGGCACGTCCGGGGACCCGACCCGCGAGGCCAGCAGCGTCACGGGGTCGCTGCCGAGCAGATCGGCTTCGTAGAGGAAGTCGACCGCGCGTTTGCGGGCCTTGCTGCGAGCACCCATTACTTGTCGCTGACGCGGCCGAGGTACCGGCCGTCACGGGTGTCGACCTTGATCTTCTCGCCGGTCGTCACGAACAGCGGGACCTGGATCTCCGCGCCGGTCTCCAGCCGCGCGGGCTTGGTGCCACCGGTGGAGCGGTCGCCCTGCAGGCCGGGGTCGGTGTGCTCGATCACGAGCTCGACCGAGGTCGGGAGCTCGACGAACAGCGGCACGCCCTCGTGCGTGGCGACGACGGCCTCCTGGTTCTCCAGCATGTAGTTCGCGGCGTCACCGACGGTCTCGGTCGGAACCGGGATCTGGTCGTAGGTGTCACCGTCCATGAAGATGAAGTCGGTGCCTTCCTTGTACAGGTAGGTCATGCCGCGCTTGTCCACGGTGGCGGTCTCGACCTTGGTGCCCGCGTTGAAGGTCTTGTCGACGACCTTCCCGGTCAGCACGTGCTTGAGGGTCGTGCGCACGAAGGCGCCACCCTTGCCGGGCTTGACGTGCTGGAACGCGGTGACGGTCCACAGCTGGCCGTCGAGGTTCAGCACCAGGCCGTTCTTCAGGTCGTTCGTGGTGGCCACGGTGGAATTTCTCCTGTGATTGGACGGGGTGTCAGACGACCACGAGTTCCTTCGTGGTCAGGGTGAGGAGCTCCGGCCCGCTTTCGCGCACCACGAGGGTGTCCTCGATGCGGACTCCGCCCCGCCCCGACAAGTACACGCCGGGCTCGACGGTGACCGCCATACCGGCGGAAAGTGTACCGTCACCCACCTTCGACAACGCCGGTGCCTCGTGGATCTCCAGCCCGACCCCGTGCCCGAGCCCGTGCAGGAAGTCGTCGCCGTGCCCGGCCTTCTCGATCACCTCGCGCGACGCGCGGTCGACGTCGCTCACGCTCACCCCCGGCTTGAGCGCGGTGCGCCCGGTCGCCTGCGAGCGCGCGACCAGGTCGTACAGGTCGCGCTGCCAGTCGGCGGGCTTGCCGAGCACCAGCGTGCGGGTCATGTCGGAGTGGTAGCCGTCGACGAGGGCGCCGAAGTCGAGCTTGATGAAGTCGCCCTGGTGCAACGTCGCTTCGGTCGGCGCGTGGTGCGGCACCGCCGAGTTGGCGCCGAACGCGACGATGGAGGAGAACGACGGCCCTTCGGCGCCGTGGTCGAGCATGCGGCTCTCCAGCTCACGCGCGACCTCGCGTTCGGTGCGGCCGGGGCGCAACCCGCCGTGCCCGATCAACGCCGCCAGCGCGCGGTCCGCCGCCGCGCACGCCATCCGCAGCGCCTCGATCTCGATCTCGTCCTTGACCAGTCGCAGCCTCTCGACCAGGCCGCTCGCCTTCTCCAGCTCCGCCTTCTCCGCGGCCGCGGTGAGCGCTTCGAGGCCGTCGACCGTGACGTGGTGGCTCTCGAACCCGAGCCTGCCCTTCGCCCTGGCGGCCAGCGCGAGGTCGCACGGCCGGTCGATCAGCCGCTCCAGGTCCGGCACCTGCTTGGCCGACTGCGTCAGATAACGCCCGTCCGTGCAGAAGACCGTCTTGTCGTCGCTCACGGCGTCGATGAGCACCGCGGCGTTCGATCCGGTGAACCCTGTCAGGTACCGGACGTTCAGGAGGTTCGTGACGAGCAGCGCGTCCAGGCTCGTGGCCTGGAGCTCCTGGCGCAGTGCGGTGCGGCGTGCGGCGTACGACGACATGACTCGCAGCGTACGGCCAGTCCTAAGCTGTCCGCATGCGTCCTTGGTTCGTCCGTGCGTTGTGGATGGGGTTGCTCCACGGAGCCGTGCAGACCGGTGTGTCGGCGGTGGCGGTCCGCAGTCCCGAGGCGACCTCGGTCGGCCCCATCGCGATCGGCCTGCTGATCGCCGCGGCAGTGCTGTGGGGCGCGGTCGACACGCTGCGCGACCTGCCGGCACGCGGCATGCAGTGGTTCATCGCCGCGCTGATCGCCGGGCCGTTCGCCGGCGCGCTGGGCGTGATCGGGTCGGCGCTGCTGGTCGACCAGACCGGGCAGGAAGCGCTGTGGGTGGCGTTGACGGGCGGGGCGGCGTTCACGGCGCTGCTGATCCTGGCGCCGGCCGGGGTCGGCATGCTGCTCGGCGGGTTGCTCGTGCAGAAGGACTCGGCGCGGCACTAGTCCCCGGCGCGGACCGTGAGCCGGTAGGCCACCGAGGTCGAGAAGGCGCCCGACTCGCCCTCGATCCGCAGCTCGTGCTCGCCCTCGGCCAACGACGGCAGCCACGCCCACAGCCCGCACGCCTTGGCCGCGACGCGCCCGGCGCGTTCCCCGATCACGTTGCCCTGCGCGACGTCGAAGGTGACCTCGACGGGGTCGACCCGCCGCAGCTCCACGATCTGCCCGTCGAGCGTCACCGAGCCCTTGGCGGTGGCCATGAACCTCTCGCAGTCGGCCGCGTCGGCGGCGTACAGGTTGACCGCGGGCCCGGCGAGCGGCCGGCCGGGCGGCACCTCGCACTTGCGGTCCGCCTTGCCGCCGAGCGTCCCGGCGAAGAACCAGACGTCCTTCGGCTGACCCTGGGCGCAGAACTGCCCGGTCGGGTCGGCCACCGGGTTGCGCTCCCGCGGCGTCGACAGCGCCCACGTCCACCACCGCGCCTGCAGGTCCGCGTCCGACGGCCGTTCCGCGGGTTGCCGCGAGGTCGGGGGCGTGCTGGGGGACGGTGCGGTCCCGCACCCGGCCAGCAGGAGCACGACGGCGGCGATCAGCAGTCTCGGCACGCGCGGCATCCTCGCAGACGACCGGTCACGCGACCGGGAAATCCGCCACCAGTTCGACCTCGAAGCCGTCCTCGTTCTCCAGGAACGCCGCGTAGTGGTTCTCGCCGCCGGCGAACGGGTGCCGGTCGGCGAACATCAGCCGCCAGCCGTTGCGCTGGGCAACGCCCGTGAGGCGGTCGACATCCGCACGGGTACCGGCGTGCAGGGCGAGGTGGTTCAGGCCCGCTTTCATCCGATCGTGGGGACCTGTGAGCGCCGGGGACTGCTCGACCACGACGTAGGTCGCGCCCAGCTTCCAGCTCACGCCCGCGCTCCAGCGCTGGTGCTCGGTCCAGCCGAGGTCCGCGAAGAGCCAGCCGAACGCGGCTTCGGCGCGCGCCAGGTCCGGCACCCACAGCTCGACGTGGTGCAGCGCCCCGCGGTCAGGCACGGCCCTTGAGCGCCAGCCAGCGCAGCGCGAGCAGGTAACCCTCCACGCCGAGCCCGACGATCACGCCGTTCGCGATCGCCGAGATGTAGCTGTGGTGCCGGAACTCCTCGCGCTGGTGGATGTTCGAGATGTGCACCTCGACCAGGGGCGCCGTGAGCTGCGAGCACGCGTCGCGCACCGCGATCGAGTAGTGCGTCCACGCGGCGCCGTTCAGCACCACGGGGACCGAGGCGTCCGCGGCCTCGTGCAGCCACCCGACCATCTCGCCCTCGTGGGCGGTCTGGCGGACCTCGACGTCGAAGCCGAGCTCCTCGCCCTCGGCCACGCACATCTCGACCAGGTCCGCGTAGGTGGTGCTGCCGTAGACGGCCGGCTCGCGGGTGCCGAGCCGATCGAGGTTCGGCCCGTTCAGCACGAGAACCCTCACAGCAGCACCTTCCCCGAACCGGAGGACGGCTCCGCGGCGACGGCGGAGTAGGCGGCGGCGATCAGCGCCGGGTCGGGGCCTTCGAGGCGGCCCGGCTTGGCGAGGCCGTCCAGCACGACGAACCGCAGCACGCCCGCCTTGTTCTTCTTGTCGACCTTCATGCCCTCCATCAGCTGCGGAAGGGCGTCCGGGTCGTAGGAGGTCGGCAGGCCGAGCAGCTCCAGCACGCGCTTGTGGCGGTCGGCCGTGTCGTCGTCGAGGCGGCCGGCCAGGCGGGCCAGCTCGGCGGCGAAGACCAGACCAACGCTGATCGCGGCGCCGTGCCGCCACCGGTAGCGCTCGCGGCGTTCGATGGCGTGGCCGAGGGTGTGGCCGTAGTTGAGGATCTCGCGCAACGACGACTCGCGCAGGTCGCTCGTCACCACGTCGGCCTTGATCTGGATCTTGCGGCGGACCAGCTCGGCGAGCACCTCGCCGGTGGGGTCCAGCGCCAGGGCGGGATCGGCCTCGATCAGGTCGAGGATCACCGGGTCGGCGATGAAGCCGCCCTTCACGATCTCGGCCATGCCGGCGACGAGCTCGTTGCGCGGCAGGGTCTCCAGCGTCGCGAGGTCGACGAAGATGGCGTCGGGCTCGTAGAAGGTGCCGACGAGGTTCTTGCCGGCGTCGGTGTTGATGCCGGTCTTGCCGCCGACGGCGGCGTCAACCATGCCGAGCAGCGTGGTCGGGATGTTCACCAGGCGCACGCCGCGCATCCACGTGGACGCGACGAAGCCCGCCAGGTCCGTCACCGCGCCGCCGCCCAGGCCGACGACGGCGTCGGACCGGGACAGGCCGATCTTGCCCAGCACGTCCCAGCAGAAGCCCGCGACGGCGAGGTCCTTGCCGTCCTCGGCGTCTGGGACCTCGACGCGGTGCGCGTCGGCGCCGACGGCCTTGAGCTCGTCGACCAGCACCTGCGCGGTCGCGGCGAGCGTCGGCTGGTGCACGATCGCGATCTTGGCCGTGCCCTTGAGGAACTCGACGATGTCGCCGAGCAGGCCGCGGCCGATCACCACGTCGTAGGGCTTCTCGGCGGCGACCCGGATGCGGACGGGCTCGGTCATTCGCTGGCTCCCTCGATCACCGCTTCGGTCACCTGCGCCGGGTCGAGGGCGTCGGTCAGCACCTCGATCGTCGCGACCTCGCGGTACAGCGGCAGGCGCGCGTCCAGCAGCGCCTTGAACGTCGCGCGCGGGTTGACGCCGGAGAACATCGGGCGCGCGCTGGACAGCCCGGTGCGGCGCACGCCCTCCGCCATGCCGACGTTCAGGAACACGACGGTGTGGTTCTTGAGCAGCTCACGGGTCTGCCGCGACAGGATCGCGCCGCCGCCGAGCGCCAGCACGCCGTCGTGCTCCACGAGCGCCTTGGCGACCGCTTCCTCTTCCATGGCTCGGAAAACCGGCTCGCCGTCCTCGGTGAAGATGTCCCCGATCGCCCGGCCGGTGGCCTCGACGATGTCGGCGTCGGTGTCGCGGAAGGCGAGGTCCAGCTGCTCGGCCAGCAGCTGGCTGACCGTGGTCTTGCCGGCCCCTGGAGGGCCGACCACGACGAACTTCGGGCTCACATGCCCTCCCAGCGGGCTTCCAGCGCCTTCAGGTAGGCGTGGGCGTTGCGGCGCGTCTCGTCGAGCGAGTCGCCGCCGAACTTCTCCAGCGCGGCCTCGGCGAGCACCAGCGCGACGACCGACTCCAGCACGACACCGGCGCGCGGCACGGCGCAGACGTCGGAGCGCTGGTGGATCGCGACGGCGGGCTCACCGGTGCGGACGTCCACAGTGGACAGTGCACGCGGGACGGTCGAGATGGGCTTCATCGCCACGCGGGCGCGGAGGATCTCGCCGTTGGTGATACCGCCTTCGAGCCCACCGGCCCGGTTCGACCGGCGCGTGACGCCGACCGGGCCGCTGCCGCGGTCGATCTCGTCGTGCGCCTGGGAACCCCACCTGCGCGCGGACGTGAAGCCGTCACCGATCTCCACGCCCTTCATGGCCTGCACGCCCATCAGCGCGGCGGCCAGGCGGGCGTCGAGGCGGCGGTCCCAGTGCACGTGCGAGCCGAGGCCCGGCGGCAACCCGTACGCGAGCACCTCGATGACACCGCCGACCGTGTCACCGGCGTCCTTCACGGCCTCGACCTCGGCGACCATCGCGTCCGTGCCGCGCTGGTCGAAGCAGCGCACCGGAGACTCGTCGATCGCGGCCAGGTCGTCCGGCGTGGGCAGGGCGCTGTCCTCGGGCGTCTCGGCCTTGCCGATGGACACCACGTGGCTGAGGATCCGCACGCCCAGCAGCTGCTGCAGGAACTGCCGCGCCACCGTGCCCAGCGCCGTGCGGGCCGCGGTCTCCCGGGCGGACGCGCGTTCGAGCACGGGACGGGCCTCGTCGAAGCCGAACTTCTGCATGCCGGGCAGGTCGGCGTGACCGGGCCGGGGCCGCGTGAGGGCCTCGTTGCGGCCGGTCGGCTTGAGCAGGCTCGGGTCGACCGGGTCCGCGGACATCACGGTCTGCCACTTCGGCCACTCGGAGTTGCCGATGGTGACCGCGATCGGGCCGCCCTGGGTCTTGCCGTGGCGCACGCCGCCGAGGATCTCGACCTCGTCCTGCTCGAACCCCATGCGCGGGCTTCGCCCGAAACCCAGCCTGCGTCGCCCGAGCTGGGCGACGAGGTCGTCGGTCGTCACCTCGACACCGGCGGGCATGCCCTCCAGGACGGCGACGAGGGCGGGTCCGTGTGACTCTCCAGCGGTGATCCAGCGCAGCACGTTCACAATCCTTTCACAGCGTCGTCAACGCCCAGGTGGCGGCCAGCAACCCCGGGCCGTGCGGCACCGCTCTGCCGCGTTTGGCCGCCGCGAGCGCGAGCGTGACCGCACTGGACAGGATCGCCGCAGGTAGGAGCGACGGCAGCGGGAGCGCCGCACCGAGGCCGGCCGCGAGCTTCACGTCGCCGCCGCCCATCATCGTGGGACGCCACGCCCGGATGGCGAGATGAGCGCCACCGAAGATCGCGGCTCCGAGCGCGGCTTCTCCCAGCCGGTGGGACTGCAGGAGCAGCAGCGCGGCGCCCAGGGGGAGGGTCAGCGCGTCCGGCAACCGGTGGTGCCGCAGGTCGATCAGCGCGAGCACGACGCCGAACCAGGCCAGCAGGTACGACGAGGGTGGCGCGTCGAGGACGGCGGCGACCGTCCACAGCGAACTCAGGACGGACGCGAGCAGGACCGCGGTCATGACGACCACGGTCCTGCTCGGTACGACTCGGGCACAAATCGCGACCGGTCGTGAACGGTCCGTTCACGCACGGACCCACGGTGCCCCAGTCCGGGCTGGCAAAACGCCCGAAACCCTGCTGCCGAGAAGTACGCGGGGAGCTTTCGTACCCTCCAAGCGCACGCAACGACCCCGCGTACCACCCAACAACCACCACGCCACACACGCAAACAACAACCGCACACGCCGCCAGCAGCCAGCACGCGGGGAGCTTTCGTACCCTCCTAGCGCACGCAAGGGCCCCGCGTGGCGGCCGGCAGCGTCAGCGAGACCAGTCGAAGAGGGCGTCGTTCGCCGCCACGTCCACGTCCAGCGCGAGATCACCGAGCACCTCGGCCGACGCGTCCAGCGCGATCACCGGGCAGATCGGCGCGAACCCCGCCGCCTCCACCTCGGCCGGGTCCCAGGTCACGATCCGCTGACCGGCCAGCACCTGCTCGCCCTTGACCACGTGCAGCTCGAAGCCCTCGCCCTTGCGCTTCACGGTGTCGATGCCCAGGTGCACCAGCACGGCCGCGCCGTCGGAGGTCGCCACCACGAACGCGTGCGGGTGCAGCGTCACGACGGTGCCGTCGACGGGCGAGACGACGTCCGAACGGGAGCGAACGGGCTCGACGGCCACGCCGGGACCGACCATCGCCTGCGAGAAGACCGGGTCCGGCACGGCGGAGAGCGCGACCACCCGGCCGGTCACGGGGCTGCCGACGCGGAGGCTCACAGAAGGTCCTCGATGTCCGACGCGATGGTGTCCGCCTCGGGGCCGACGACGACCTGGACGACGTTGCCGGAGCGCATGACTCCGTGTGCTCCCAACGCCTTCAGGGCCTTCTCGTCGACCACTGAGCCGTCCTCGAGCTCACACCGCAGGCGGGTGATGCACGGTTCGATCTCGACGATGTTGGACGCGCCGCCCAGCGCGTCGATGATCTTCTGCGCCTTCTCGTCAGCCACGTTCGTACCTCTCGTTCCCGTAACAGCGGTTGACACCCGCTCGCTGTGCGGAGCATTCTCCCGCACCAACTGGTCTAGACCGGAAAGTACCACTGCGAGGAGGTGAGCGAATGCACGAGATCGTGGACGGGCCCAAGCCCAAGCACGCGCAGCTCCGCGAGATCCTGCGGCGGCTCGCCGAGCACGACCTCGCGCCCGGCTCGCCCATTCCGTCCGAACGCGACCTGGCCGAGCGGTACGGAGTGTCCCGCATCACAGTGCGGGCCGCAGTCGGCCAACTGGTCGCCGAAGGCCTGCTGACCAGGGCGAAGGGACGCGGGACGTTCACCGCCCGGCGGCGCTACGACCTGCAGCTCTTCCTGGCCTCGTTCACCTCGGAGATGAAGGCTCGCGGGCTGGAGCCGAGCTCCGAGGTGATCAGCTGCGGGCAGACGGCTCCCGGCTCGAAGGCCTCGCTGGGGCTCGACGCCGACGAGTACGCCTACCGCGTGGTGCGGCTGCGCAGGGCCGACGGGGCGCCGCTGGCGCTGGAGGCCGGCTGGTACAGCCCGCACCTGTTGCCGGAGCTCGACCGGTGCGACCTGACCGGGTCGCTCTACGAGCTCTTCGCGACGAAGTACGGGGTGCAGCTCGACGAGGCGCGGCAGACCGTGTGGGCCGAGACCGCCGACGCCGAGACGGCGAAGGCGCTCGACGTCCGAAAGGGCAGTCCGCTGCTCGTGTTCAGAAGGGTCGCCAGCTCTCAGGGGCGACCGTGTGAAGACGTGACTTCCTGGTACCGGGGCGATCTCTACCAGGTGACCATGCAACTGGACCGGACCGTCCCGGGGACCGGACCGAACTCCGCCAAGGGAGGTACCCGATGAGCACCAACGCCGCACAGACCGGTGGGCGTGAGATCAAGGGCCTCGCCACGTTGCAACGCTTCGGTCGCAGCCTCATGCTGCCGATCGCCGTGCTGCCCGCGGCAGGTCTCCTGCTCCGCTTCGGTCAAGACGACCTGCTGGGCAAGGACGGTCTCGGCTGGAACAAAGTCGCCGCGGTGATCGGTGCGGCAGGCGACGCGCTGTTCAGCAACCTCGCCCTGCTGTTCGCGGTCGGCATCGCCGTCGGGTTCGCCCGGCGCGGTGACGGTTCCACCGCACTGGCCTCCGTGGTCGGCTACACCGTGCTGACCAGCGTCTTCAAGGCCATGTCGCCACTGGTCCTCGACCAGCCGACCGACCCGGCCGCGAAGCCGGTCCTGATCAACTACGGGGTGCTCGGCGGTATCGTCGTCGGTGTCACCACCGCGTTGCTGTGGCAGCGGTTCCACCGCATCAAGCTGCCCCCGTACCTGGCCTTCTTCGGCGGCCGCCGGTTCGTGCCGATCATCGTCGCGGGCGTGATGGTGGTCTTCGGCGTCCTGCTCGGCCTGGTGTACCCGCTGTTCAACGCGGGCCTGACCGCGGTCGGCGAGTGGGTGACCGGCAGCACGATCATCGGCGCGTTCATCTACGGCACCGTCAACCGCCTGCTGATCCCGCTGGGCCTGCACCACATCGTCAACAACGTCGTGTGGTTCCAGTTCGGCCACTACAACGACAAGACCGGTGACATCCCGCGCTTCCTCGCGGGCGATCCGTCGGCCGGAACGTTCCAGACCGGCTTCTTCCCGATCCTGATGTTCGCCCTGCCGGCCGCGGCGCTCGCGATCGTGCACACCGCGCGCCCGAACCAGCGCAAGATCATCGGTGGCATCATGGGCTCCGCCGCGCTCACCGCGTTCATCACCGGTGTGACGGAGCCGCTCGAGTTCGCGTTCATGTTCGTCGCGTGGCCGCTGTACGTGCTGCACGCGGTGCTGACCGGCACCTCGCTCGCGATCTCGAACGCGCTGGGCGCCCACGACGGGTTCTCGTTCTCGGCCGGTGCGATCGACTTCATCCTGAACTGGAACATCGCGACCAAGCCGTGGCTGCTGATCATCCTCGGCCTGATCTACGCGGTGGTCTACTACTTCCTGTTCCGCTGGGTCATCACCAAGTGGAACCTGAAGACCCCGGGCCGCGAGGACGACGAGTCGCCGGAAGCCGACGAGTCCGTCCTCACCACGTCCGAGCGCGTGACCCGCGAGACCCCCGCGGCGAACGAGAAGTAGCCAGCACAACCAGCTCTACCGGGAGGAACCATCATGGCCGAGCGACGGGTCACCGTGGCCAGCAAGGTCGGACTGCACGCCCGGCCTGCCGCACTGCTGGCGAAGGCCGCCGCCGACCAGTCGGTGACGGTCACCATCCGCAAGGACGGCGGCGAAGCCGTGGACGCGGCGAGTGTGCTGGGTCTGATGACCCTCGGCGCCATGCACGGTGACGAGGTGGTGCTCAGCGCCGACGGGGACGGAGCGGATGCCGCTCTCGACGCCATCGCCGAACTGATCGCCACCGACCACGACGAGTGAGTCAGGTCGTGAGTGGGCGCCGGCGCGTCCACTCACGACCCACCCGAAGTGCAGGACGACACCCGCGGTCACGACGCCGGCCGAGGTCGACGGCGTGGCCTGCGGGTACGTCACCATCAGCCACACCCCGGCCGCGGCGAGCGCGGGCGGCACCACCAGCCCCGCGGTCCACCTGCGCAGCACCAGGAACGCGAGCGTCGAGACCAGCAGCGCCGCGCCGAGCGTGTCGCTGAACCGGTGCCAGCCGAGCGACACCGTCTCCGCCGCCACCGCGCCCGCACCGATCGCCCCCGGCACCGCGACCCACACCGCGAACCGCCGCGGCACGGCCATCGTCACCGCGACCACCGACGCCACCGCGGCCGTCGTGTGTCCACTGGGGAAGCTGTTGTGCACCAGCACCGCGTCGTCGTCCAGCTCGGGCCGGACCAGCACGTGGAGCTTCAGCACCTGCGCCAGCAACACCGAACCGCCGAGCACCAGCAACGGCGGCAACGCCTTCTTCCGCGCGATCAGGACGACCAGCACCGCGGCCACCAGGATCGCCATGTCCACGTTGGACGCCCAGGAACGCTGCAGTGACAGCTCGGGCAACGCGGCGTTCTCCGCCTTCTGCCCGAACGACGTCCACACCAGCGCGAAGTACGTGAAGAGGAACCCCACCAAGCTTCCGGCCATGCCACCGAGACTCCGCGTGGCGATCTACGGGAGCGTCCACGCCATGTCATGGTTCCGCTACAGAAACGGCACAGGTCCCCTCCCCCACCGATAATGGATCTCGTGGCGATGGTGTTGCTGGTCGAGGACGACCCGTCCGTGCGCGAAGGTCTCGGTCTGGCGCTGCGCCGCCAGGGGCATGACGTCCGGGCAGCGGAAACAGGCGAGGAAGGCGTGGCACGGCTGCGCGAGTCCCGTCCCGACATCGTCGTGCTGGACATCATGCTGCCGGGCATCGACGGGTTCGAGACGTGCCGCCGCATGCGCTCGCAGGCCGAGGTCCCGATCATCATGCTGACCGCGCGCGGCGACGACTTCGACGTGGTCGCGGGCCTGGAGGCGGGCGCGGACGACTACGTGGTGAAACCCGTCGAGCCGCGGGTGCTGGAGGCCCGCATCCGCGCCGTGCTGCGCCGGACCGTCTCCGAGCCGTCCGCGGTGGAACGCCACGGCTCGCTCGTGATCGACCGCGCCGGTCTGCAGGTGCTCAAGGACGACGTGCAGGTCGCGCTGACCCCGACCGAGCTGAAGCTGCTGCTGGAGCTGTCCCGCACCCCCGGCCGCGTGCTGACCCGCCAGCAGATCCTGGAGGCGGTCTGGGAGCACGACTACCTCGGCGACTCCCGGCTGGTCGACGCCTGCGTGCAACGGCTGCGCGCCAAGATCGAGGACGTCCCGTCCGAACCCCGGTACGTCCACACGGTGCGCGGCTTCGGCTATCGCTTCGGCCCGCGATGAGGTCGCTGCTGCGCGGCCTGCGCCCGCGGCTGATGGCCGCGTTCCTGCTCCTGACCCTGCTGGGCGCGGTGGCCGCGGCCGGTGCCTCCTACGCGACGGCCCGCAACCTGCTGCTGGAGGACGCGCAGGACGGGTTCATGAACCCGCTGGTCAAGGACGTCCGCGACTACGCGCCCCGGCTGAGGGTGCCACCGGCGCAGCAGGACCTCGACGAGTTCGCCTCCTACCTGCGCGGTGCCGCCTACGTCGGCTACGGAGGGCTTAGCGCCCATGGCGGACCGGATCTCTCCAACACGATCCCCGCGGAGATGCGCACGGCGTTGAAGTCGAGCAGGACCGTCATCTGGCAGCGCCGCACGGACCTGGCCGAGCCGTACGTGGTCATCGGCATCCCGCTGCTGCGCGGCGACGGCTCCAGCACCGGGGTCGAGGTGTGGGCGATGTCGTCGCTGGGCGGCCCGCAACGCGCCATCGACAGCTTCGCGAAGGCTGCCTGGGTGGGCGTGAGCCTGGTGCTGCCGCTGGCCCTCGGGCTGGCGCTGTTCACCGCGCGCGGCGTCCTGCGCCCGGTGCGCCGCCTGGGCGCCGCGGCCCGCGCCCTCGGTTCCGGCCGGCTGGACACCCGGGTCGACGAACGCGGCTCCGACGAGCTCTCCGACCTGGCCCGCACGTTCAACCGCGCCGCCGAGCAGCTGGAGGCCTCCCAGGCGGCCTCCAGACGGTTCGTCGCCGACGTGTCGCACGAGCTCCGCACTCCGCTGACGGCCATGAACGCCGTGACCGCCGTGCTGGACGAGGACGCGGGGTCCCTGCAGCCCGACACCGCCGTGGCGGCCCGGCTGGTCTCGACCGAGACGCGCAAGCTCACCCGTCTCGTCAACGACCTCATGGAGATCTCGCGCTTCGACGAGGGCCGCAACGTCCTGGAGCTCGACGAGTGGGACATCGGCACCGCCGTCCGCGACTGCCTGGCCGCCCGCGGCTGGACCACCTCGGTGCACGCCTCGCTGCCCGACGGCATCACCGGCCGGGTGGACCGCCGCCGCCTCGACGTGATCGTCGCCAACCTCGTCGGCAACGCGCTGAAGCACGGCGGCGCACCCGTGCGGATCACCGTGCGTCCTGGTGTCATCGAGGTGTCCGACCACGGCCCCGGCATCCCGCCGGAGGCCCTGCCGCACATCTTCGACCGCTTCTACAAGGCAGACACGGCCCGCTCCCGTTCCGAGGGCAGCGGACTGGGATTGGCGATCGCATGGGAGAACGCACGCCTGCACGGCGGCACCATCGAAGCGGCCAACGCGCCCGCGGGCGGCGCGGTCTTCACCTTGCGCTTGCCCTGGTGACCCTCTCCGCGTGCGGTGTGCGCCCCACCCCGGTGCTCAACGGTGCGGATGCCCCCACCATCTCCTCGCACGAGCTGACCATCTACCTGCTCACGGCCAAGCACGACCAGCTGGTGCGGCGGACGCGCGCCTACTCCGGCACCGTGGACACCGCCACCGCCGTCAACCTCCTGGTCGCCGGACCCACCGACGACGAGAAGAACCAGGGCCTGGCGACCGAGGTGCCCGCCTCGTCGTCGCGCGTCTACGCGGTGTCGAACGTGCTGGTGCTGCCGGAGGACATGGCCGGGCTGACGAAGATGGCGCAGCTCCAGCTGTACTGCACGGCGATCGCGAGCCGGGCGAAGCTGGAGGACGTACCCGCGTCCGGCTTCACCTGCCCCTAGTCACGACACGTCGGTCACCGCCCGGAAACCGAGCCTGGTGTTGAGCGCGGCGACCGCCCTCGCGACCGTGCGGCGCGGCAGCACGCGTGCCACCAGGGTCGTCAACCGGTGCACGGTGCGACCGGGGTAGGAGGCGACGCGGCCGCGCAGGAAGTCGTCGAGCGTGCGGGCGGCGACCGACTCCGGCGAGTCGGTCACGCGCGGGTCCAGGGTGGCCGTGGTGCCCTCGAAGAAGCCGGTGGCGGTCGCTCCGGGATGCGCGGCCATGACCCGCACGCCGGTGCCCCGCAGCTCCTCGGCGAGGGCTTCGGTGAACGAGAGGACGAACGCTTTCGTGGCCCCGTAGCTGGCCATGTAGGGCGTCGGCTGGAACGCCGCCGTGGACGCCACGTTGATGATGCCTCCCGCTCCCCTGGCCACCATGTCGCGGCCGAACAGGTTCGTCAGCTCCATCAGCCCGGTGACGTTGACGGCGACCGACTGGCTGTTCGGCGCGAAGGGGCGCGCGAAGAACGGTCCGACCGAGCCGGAGCCGGCGTTGTTCACCAGCAGGTCGATCGTCAGACCGCGGCCGGCGACGGCCTCGGCCACGGCTCGGGGACCCGCGGCGTCCGCGAGGTCGGCAGCGATGATCTCGGCCTTCACCCCGTGCTCGGCCCGCACCTGGGCCGCCAGCTCTTCCAACGACGTGGTGCTGCGCGCCACGAGCACCAGATCGGCGCCCCGGCGGGCCAGTTCCAGCGCGTAGGCGCGACCGATGCCTTTGGACGCACCGGTGACCAGTGCGGTGGTGCCTGCGAACGAGTGCACGGCGCACTCCAATCGTTCGAGTCTCGAAGTATCTTGGTCGCAGCATAACAAGTTCGAGTCTCGAAGCAAGTGGCTAGACTGTGCGCCATGGGCGAACGCGATCAGGCCGCGGCCGTGGAGGCCGTGCACGAAGTGGTCATGCGCACCGAGGCGGCGATCACCGCCCCGCTCGCGGAACTGGGCCTGACCACGGCGACCGCTCAGGCGCTGTGGGCGCTGGACCCCGACGAGGAACCGCCCTCGATGAAGATCATGGCCGGCCGCCTGCACTGCAACGCCCCGAACCTCTCCTTCGTCGCGGACCAGCTCGCCGCGCGAGGACTCGTCGAACGCGTGCCCGACCCGCACGACCGGCGGTCACGCGCGCTCGTGCTCACCGACAAGGGCAGGCAGGTGCGCTCGGAGGTGCTGCGGATCGTGGTGGAGTGCAGCCCGCTGTCGGCACTCGGGCCGGACGACCTGACCAGCCTGTTGTCCATTTTGGACAAAGTGGCGAAGTCAGGACCGTGAGGCCAGTTCGGCGGCCAGCGCCGCGCGCATGACCTCCTGCGGCGCGGGCTTGCCGGTGAACTGCTCCACCTGACCGAAAGCCTGGTGCAGCAACATGTCCAGCCCGGTCGCGAGCCGCGCCCCGGAGGCCTCGACCGCGTCGGCCACCGGCGTGGGCCACGGGTGGTAGATCACGTCCAGCACGTACGGCGCCCGAGCCAGTGCGGCAGCCAGCGGCACCGTGGCCTCGGCGGGAACCGTGGACACCACCACGTCCGACGCGGCGGCCAGCGCGCCGAGGTCCACAGAGGACAGTGCGAGCACCTCGGCCGCGATGCCGACCCGACCGGCCGTGGCCACGGCCTCGGCGGCACGCGAAGGATCCCGCACCACCAGGGAGACCGAGGAGATCCCGAGAGCGGCGAACCCCGCCAGCACCGCGGTGGCCGTCCCACCGGCACCGATCACCACACCGGTGGAGCCGCCGGGGAAACCCTTCTCCCGCAACGCCCCCACCACACCGTCCACATCGGTGCAGTCGGCGTGCCACCCGGAGTCCGTGCGCACCAGCGTGTTCGCCGCACCCACGGCCGACGCCCGCTCTGTGACCGACGACGCCACCGCCAAGGCCGCCCGCTTGGTCGGCATGGTGCAGGAGAGCCCGGCCCACTCCGGCCCCAGCGAGGCGACCAGAGCCGCGACCCGGTCTTCGGAGCACTCCAGTCGCGTGTACTCCCAGTCCAGCCCCAGCGCGGCATAGGCGGCGTTGTGCAGCACGGGGGAAAGCGAGTGCTCGATCGGCGAACCGATCACTGCCGCGCGGCGCACTAGTAGATGCCCTCCCGCTGGGCCTTCTGGTCGTTGGCGTTGTGCTCCTCGAACGTCGTCGCGAAGCACGACGTGCCGTCCTTCTGGCACTTCACGAAGTACAGGATGTCGCCGCCCTCCGGCTTCAGCGCGGCGGTGATGGCCTGCTGCGACGGCGAGCCGATCGGCGTCGGCGGGAGCCCCTGGGTCAGGTAGGTGTTGTACGGGCCCGGCTTGTCGCGGTCGGCGTCGGAGGTGCGGATGTGCGGCTGGTTGTTCTTGTAGTTGATGGTCGAGTCGAACTGCAGCGCCATCGGCTTCTTCAGCCGGTTGTAGATCACCTGGGAGACCTTGGCGAAGTCCTTCTCGATGGCCTCCTTCTCGACCAGCGAGGACATGACCAGGATCTCGTAGGGGCGGAAGCCCGTGTTCACGGTGCCGCCGGGGATGCCGGCGCCGGCCAGCTTCTGGGCGGAGGCCACGATGACGCTGCGGATCAGCTCGACCGCGCTCACACCTGGTTTGACCTGGTAGACGCCGCGCATGATGAGGCCTTCGAGGCGGTACTGGGGGTCGGCGCGCTTCACGTCGGCCAGCGCCCAGTCCGGGACGCCCAGCGCGACCGGGTCGGTCTGCTCGGCGGCGGCCTTGATCTCGTCGACGGTCAGGCACTTCTTGGCGCCGTCCTTCTCCGTGCAGCTCGCGTCGGCCAGCAGGGAGTAGATGCCCTTGACGACCTTGTCGCCCACCTTGATGTCGGTGAGCTTGATGCCGCCGACGACCTGCACCGCCGGCACGCGGGTCTTCGGGTCGATCATCCGGGCCACCGCCTGCGCGCCCGACATCTTCGTCTTCATCAGGTAGAAGCCCGGCTGGGTCGACGTCACGCGGGCGTCGGTCTTGCTGGCCTCGATGAAGGCCCTCGCGGAGGCGACGACGCCGTTGTCGTAGAGAGTCGACGCGATCTTGCTGACCACGTCGCCGTCCTGGACCTCGACGATGACGTCGGTGTCGCCGCTGCCGGGGTAGTCGTCGTAGGAGCCGATGCCGCGCAGCTCCTTGTAGCCGTAGTAAGCGCCGCCCATGCCCGCGGACAGGACCAGGGCGACGACGAGCCACAGGATCGTCTTCTTGCGCTTCTTCGCCTTGTCACGGGCGCTGTTGCCGCGCTTGACCGGACGTCGCTCGTCCACGTCGGGGTCGGTGAACAACCCGAGATCGTCGCTCACACCTCGTCCTTTCGGGCGGCCACCGTGCGTGCCCGTGCGTCCAGCCAAGACTGCAGGATCTCGACCGCGGCAGCCTGGTCGACCACGGCACGCTGCTTCTTGCCCTTCACCCCGCGCTGCGCCAGCACCCGGCTCACCACGACCGTCGTCAGCCGTTCGTCGCTGAGCCGGACCGGCACGGGCGCGACGCGGCCGGCCAGTGCCGCAGCGTACGCGGCCGCCGCCTCCGCCGCCGGACCGTGCCGGCCCGCGAGGGTCTTCGGCAGGCCGACCACGATTTCGACGACGTCATGCTCGGCCACGAGACGTACGAGCTCGGTGAGGTCCGAGCCGCGCTTCTCGTCACGCTGCAGGGTAACCAGCGGAGTCGCCAGAAAAGCACCCGGATCGCTGAGAGAAATTCCCACCCGAACCGAGCCGACGTCGACGCCGAGCCTCCTGCCGAGGCCCGGATCGTCGACGCCGGGGACGTCAGCGCTGCTCAAGCACCTTGTCCAGTTCGTTCGTGAGAGCCGTGATGGCGTCGGGCACGCCGGCCGGGTTCGTGCCGCCGCCCTGGGCCAGGTCCGGCTTGCCACCACCGCGGGCGGCGATGGCCGGGCCGAACACCGGGACGAGCTTGCCGGCGGCCAGGCCCAGGTCGCGGGCGGCGGCCGTGGTGGCGACCACGAAGCTCACCTTGTCGCCGTCGACCGAGAACAGGGCCACCACACCGGGCTTGTTGCCCAGGCGGTTGCGGACCTCGCCGCCGAGCGTGCGCAGGTCGTTGCCCGACACGCCCTCAAGGCCGAGGGCCACCAGCGACAGGCCGCGCACGTCCAGGGCCTTGTCGGCGAGCGACCCGGCGTTGCCGAGCAGCTGGGCGGCGCGGACCTTCTCCAGCTCCTTCTCGGCGACCTTCAGCCGCTCGACCAGGGACTCGATCCGCTCGGGCAGGCCCTCGGAACCGACCTTCAGCATGTCGGAGAGGTTCTGCACGATGGCGCGTTCCTTGGCGAGGAACCGCATGGCCTCGATGCCGACGTAGGCCTCCAGGCGGCGCACGCCGGAACCGACCGACGACTCGCCCAGCAGCGTGATCGGGCCGATCTGCGACGAGTGCTCGACGTGCGTGCCACCGCACAGCTCACGCGACCACGGGCCACCGATCTCGACGACGCGCACGGTCTCGTCGTAGGTCTCGCCGAACAGGGCGACGGCGCCCATGTCCTGGGCACCGGCCATGTCGGTGTACACGACGGAGACCGGCAGGTCCTTGCGCACGGCCAGGTTCGAGACCTCTTCGATCTCGCTGCGGGCCTCGGCCGACAGGCCACCGGTCCAGGCGAAGTCCAGGCGCAGGTAGCCGGGCTTGTTGTACGAACCGCTCTGCAGGGCCGACGGGCCGAGCACCTGACGCAGGGCGGCGTGCACGACGTGCGTGCCCGAGTGGCCCTGGCGGGCACCGATGCGCCACTCCGGGTCGACGCGGGCCTCGACGTGCTCGCCCTCGGCGATCTCGCCGGAACGCACGCGCACCTGGTGCACCCACAGCTTGCGGGCGACCTTCTGCACGTCGAGCACTTCCAGCTCGGCGTTGCCGGTGACGATCGTGCCGGCGTCGGACTCCTGGCCACCGGACTCGGCGTAGAGCGGCGTGCGGTCGAGGACGACCTCGACGATGTCGCCTTCCTTGGCCGAGGAGATCCGCCGGCCGTTCAGCACGATGCCGCGCAGGGTGGCCTCGGAGGCGAGCTCGGTGTAGCCGGTGAACTCGGTCGGGCCCTGCTCCAGCAGCTCGCGGTACACGCTCTGGTCGCCGTGGCCGGTCTTCTTGGCGGAGGCGTCGGCCTTGGCGCGGGCGCGCTGCTCGGCCATCAGCTTGCGGAAGCCGTCCTCGTCGACGCTCAACCCGGCCTCGGAGGCCATCTCCAGGGTGAGGTCGATCGGGAAGCCGTAGGTGTCGTGCAGCTGGAAGGCCTTGTCACCGGGCAGCGTGGCGCGGCCGTCGGACTTCACCTCGGCGGCGGCGTTCTCGAAGATCCGCGAACCGGCGTCCAGCGTGCGCAGGAACGTGTCCTCCTCGGCCTTGAGCACCTGCTGGATGCGGGCGAACCCGCTGACCAGCTCGGGGTAGGCCTCGCCCATCGAGTCGCGGACGACCTCGGCGTAGGACTGCAGCACCGGCTCGGTCACGCCGAGCAGGCGGGAGCTGCGGATGATGCGGCGCAGCAGGCGGCGCAGCACGTAGCCGCGGGCCTCGTTGCCGGGCGTGACACCGTCGCCGACCAGCAGCACACCGCTGCGGGCGTGGTCGGCGATGACGCGGAACCGGACGTCGTCGACCTCGCTGTCGCCGTACTTGCGGCCGGACAGCTCCTCGGCCTTGTTGATGACGGCGCGGACCAGGTCGGTCTCGTAGACGTTGTCGACGCCCTGCAGCAGGTAGGCGACGCGCTCGACGCCCATGCCGGTGTCGATGTTCCTCGACGGCAGGTCGCCCAGGATCGGGTAGTCCTTCTTGCCGCCACCCTCGCCGCGGATGTTCTGCATGAAGACGAGGTTCCAGATCTCCAGGTACCTGTCCTCGTCGACGACCGGGCCGCCCTCCTGGCCGTACTCGGGGCCGCGGTCGTAGTAGATCTCCGAGCACGGGCCGCACGGGCCGGGCACGCCCATCGACCAGAAGTTGTCCTCGACGCCGCGGCGCTGGATGCGCTCCAGCGGCAGCCCGGCGATCTTCTGCCAGAGCTCGATGGCCTCGTCGTCGTCCAGGTAGACCGTGACCCAGATGCGCTCGGGGTCGAAGCCGTAGCCGCCCTCGTCCTGGGACTTGGTGACGAGCTCCCAGGCCAGCCGGATGGCGTCTTCCTTGAAGTAGTCGCCGAGCGAGAAGTTGCCGGCCATCTGGAAGAACGTGAGGTGGCGCGTCGTCTTGCCGACCTCGTCGATGTCGGGCGTGCGCACGCACTTCTGGATGCTCGTCATCCGCGGGGCGGGCGGCGGGGCCTCGCCGAGGAAGTACGGCTTGAACGGCACCATGCCGGCGTTGACGAACAGCAGGTTGGGGTCGTCGAGCAGCAGCGAGGCGCTGGGGATGTACTTGTGCCCGGCCTTCTCGAAGTGCTCGCGGAAACGCTTGATGATCTCGTGGGTCTGCACGGGAATGTCCTTGGTCTTTCAGAAGTTGTCAGGGCTGCCCCGGAAAAAGGGCATGGCGGCCGAGGCGAACGGTGCTAGTGCTTCCCGTTCGCCCTGGGCGCTCGACGCCCCGGTGTGAAGCCCGTCTGACGTTCCACGGTCTCCTGCAACTCCTGTTCCCGTTCGGCCATGCCCGCGCGCACCTCGGCCCCGAAGGAACCGATGGCGCCGGCGAGCTCACGCAGGCCTTCACCCACGTTAGCGCCGATACCGGCGGGAGTCGCCTGCTTTGTGACCTCGGCGGCCTTGCGCGCGAGGAAGACGCCTGCGGCGGCACCCAGCCCGAACCAGAAGAGGCGGCTCATTTCGCACCTCGCCTCGGACGGCGCTTGCTGTGCTTGTTGGGCTGCTCGGCGGCCTTGCGGCGCGCCTTGACGGCCTTGCTCACGCCGTAGGACAGCGCGGCGGCCTTGACCAGCGGGCCGCCCAGCGTGGCGGTGAAGAGGCTGGTGAGCGCGGAGACGTTGCCGGTGACGGCGCGGGCGTTGGCCGTGATGCCGTCGACGCGCTCCAGCTGCGTGTTCACGTGCGTCAGCGTCGTGTTGGCCTCGACGAACAACGGGTCGCTGTTCTCGTGCGCCTTGCGCATCGCGATCGTGGCCTCGTCGAAGAACCGCGCTGCCTTGACCGCCACGACCGCCAGCACGAGCACGAGCAGCACGAACGCACCGGCGGCGACCAGCGCTGCGATCTGCCCTGGCGACACGGATCCTCCTGGTGACCGGCGTTGTGGCTTGATTGCGGGTGAGATTACCGGGTGGGCCCGACACCCAGATGAGGGGCCACAGCAGTTGATCTTCAGCGGCCGGTGACGCCGTCGATCTGCTCGCGGAGGATGTCGGCGTGCCCCGCGTGCCGGGCGGTCTCGGTGGTCATGTGGGCGAGGATCCAGCGCAGCGACTTGCGCATGCCGTCGATGGGGATCGCCATGAGCGCGTCGGGATCGCCCGCGGCCGCGATGGCCCGGTCGCCGGCCGCGATCGCCGCGCGGTAGGCCTCGATCACCTCGTCCGCCGTGAGCTCGGCGGGCACCGCCATGTCCAGCTCGTCGGCCTCCGACCAGTCGTTGCCGCCGAGGTGGTGGTCGAACCAGAGCCGCTCGGCCTCGGTGAGGTGCTGGACGAGCCCGAGCAGCGACGTGCCGCTGGCGACCATCGGCCTGCGCAGCTGTTCCTCGGTCAGGCCCTGCGTCTTCTTGAGCACGCAGTGGCGCTGGAACTTCAGGAAGGCGTGCGCCACGTCGAGCTCGCCCGTGTCGACTCGTGGCACCGGTTCGCGCTGCGTTTCCGCCATGCCGTGAAGGTACGCAACACAGCCGTCAGCCAATTGGAACGGACCACTCATTGACGCGCGGCGGTCACTGCCTGTGAAATACCCGTCACAGAGGGCTTGACATCGGCGCCGGTGCGCAGTTGAGGTTAGGCACACCTAATTTGACCCGCGCAGGAGGCCCTGTGAAGCCGGTATCGCACCTGGACTCCTACCGGAGGCAGGCCACGGCGGGCGCCCCGCCGATCCCGGAGCTCGCGGAACCGTGGCACGCCCGCGTCGCCCGCCCGGACGGCTACGACCTGCACGTCATCCACCGCTGGAACCAGGCACCGCACGTGGCGGCGTTCGCGCGGCGGGCCTGGACGTTGCCCCAGTGGGAGACCGAGCTGCGGGCGCAGCTGGACGGTGACGACGTCCGGCCGTTGCTGATCAGCCGGCACGGGCGTCCCGTCATCCACGCCGAGGTGTACCGGGCGGCGCGGAACGCCGTCGCGGACTGCTACCAGGCGCGGCCGCACGACCTCGGGCTGACCGTCGCGGTCGGTGAGCTGGCGATGACCGACCAGGGGCTGGTGCGGTCACTGCTCCCCCGGCTCACCGACGCGCTGTTCGAGGCCGACCCGCACTGCACGCGGATCGTGATGGAGCCCGATGTGCGCAATACGCGCGCCATCAGGTCGTTCGAGGCGGGCGGGTTCATGGCCGCCGACGAGATCATGCTGCCGAACAAGCTCGCCTTGCTGATGGTGCGCCCTCGTTAGAACGCGGTGATGTCCTGCGGTGCGCGTTCTTTGCGGCTGAAAGCGCGCACGATGTCGATGGCCTTGTGCCGGTTGAGCGACATGCGGGTCAGCAGGTCGATCACGGTCTCGTCGACGGGGCGCGGGAACTCCGGGGTGTCGGCGCCGACGCTCACCGCGAGGTCGTCGCAGTGCACGACGAACTCCATCAGGCGGGTCACCAGGTAGTCGTCCAGCGGCACCGCCCACGGGCCCCAGTGCGGCATGCGGACCGGGCGGTTCTCCAAGCCGGGCAACGTCTTCTCCAGCTCGGCCAGCACCTGCTCGAACTCCGCGCACAACGCGGCGTGGCCCTTCTCCGCGATCTTCTCGCCGCCGTCGCGGATGCGGGTGTGCAGCTCGGAGTCGATCTCCTGCTCGGTCCAGTTCGCCCGCGCGTAGTGCTCCATGAGCCCGACGACCGGCTCGTCACCGATCGGCGCGGTGGTCATCGTCGGCAGCGGCAGCACCTGGTAGCCGAGGTGGCCGGCGAGGCCGCTGACGCCGAACTCCGGCAGGGCGCTCGGCTTGTCCCAGTGGTCGGCGACCCGCTGGTCGCGCAGGAGGTCCAGGGCGATGCGGGCGGTGGTCAGGAAGTCGTCTCTGATCGTCACTTCGCCGAAGCTACGCGAATTCCGATCGGGCTCCGAGCGACTTACTCGCCCCTGATCACCCGGCGCAACCGCGGCAGCCGCTCCGCCACCGCGCGTTCCGCGCCACGGCCGGTCGGCTCGTAGTAGTCCCGCCCGACGAGGTCGTCCGGCGCGTACTGCTGCGTCAGCACGCCTTCCGGGACGTCGTGCGGATACCGGTAGCCCTGCGCGTTCCCGAGCTTCGCCGCCCCCGCGTAGTGACCGTCGCGCAGATGTGGTGGCACAGCACCGATAGCGCCCTTCCGCACGTCCGCGATGGCGGCACCGATAGCCGTCGTCACGGCGTTGGACTTCGGCGCGGTGGCCAGGTGGATGGTGGCCTGCGCCAGGTTGAGGGCGCACTCGGGCAACCCGATCAGCTGCACGGCCTGCGCGGCGGCGACGCAGGTCTGCAGCGCCGTCGGATCGGCCATGCCGACGTCCTCGCTGGCGTGGATCACCAGGCGCCGCGCGATGAACCGCGGGTCCTCCCCCGCCTCGATCATCCGCGCCAGGTAGTGCAGCGCCGCGTCGACGTCGGAGCCGCGGATCGACTTGATGAACGCCGACGTCACGTCGTAGTGCTGGTCGCCGTCGCGGTCGTACCGCACCGCCGCCTTGTCCACAGTGGACTCCAGCAGCGCCAGGGTGAGCACGCCGGAGTTCGACGCCAGCGCCGAGTCGGCCGCGGCCTCCAGCGCGGTCAGCGAACGGCGGGCGTCGCCGCCGGCCAGCCGCACGAGGTGGTCCTCGGCGTCCGGCTCGACGACCACCGAGCCGTTGAGCCCCCGCGCGTCCGAGACCGCCCGGCGGATCACCGCGCGCACGTCGTCGTCGGTCAGCGACTTGAGCTGCAACACCAGCGACCGCGACAGCAGCGGCGAGACGACGGAGAAGAAGGGGTTCTCGGTGGTGGCCGCGACGAGCAGCACGATCCGGTCCTCAACCGCGCCCAGCAGCGCGTCCTGCTGCGTCTTCGAGAACCGGTGCACCTCGTCGATGAACAGCACGGTCGCCTCACCCGACCGGACCAGCCGCCGGCGGGCCTCGTCGATCACCGCCCGCACCTCCTTGACGCCCGCCGACAACGCCGACAACGCCACGAACCGGCGCCCGGTCGCCTTCGACACCAGGGTGGCGAGGGTCGTCTTGCCGGTGCCGGGAGGGCCGTAGAGCATCACCGACGCCGGGGTCGCGCCCTCCACCAGGCGGCGCAGCGGCGCGCCCGGCCCGAGCAGGTGGTCCTGACCGACGACCTCGTCCAGCACCGCCGGACGCATCCGCACGGCCAGCGGGGCGTTGGCCGCGATGCGCTCGGCCTTCTCCTCGTCGGTCGCGCCGAAGAGGCCCTCGTCGAACAGACCTTCGCTCATGCGTTCGAGCCTAGCGCCTGCTTCCCGGGTCCACGTCCGCGCCGGCCGAGGCCGCTCCGGTCGAACGAGACCGGCGAAGCGGGCGCTGGTGATGTGCGAAAATCGCGTCTCGTGCCCATCCCCCGCGCAGTGCTCCTCGCCGGACCGTCCGGCTCCGGCAAGTCGACCTTGGCCGCCCACCTCGGCTGGCCCGTGCTGCGCCTGGACGACTTCTACCGCGACGGCGACGACCCGCTGCTGCCCCGCGACGAGCACGGGCGCGCGGACTGGGACGCGATCGGCTCCTGGAACGCGGACAAGGCGCTCGCGGCGGTCGTCGAGCTGTCCGAGACCGGCAAGACCGAGGCACCGGTGTACTCGATCAGCGAGGACCGGGCGGTCGGCACGCAGACGATCGAGCTGGGCGACGCGCCCGCGTTCATCGCCGAGGGCCTGTTCGCGGACCTGCTGGTGGCGGGCGCGAAGGAGGCGGGCGTGCTCAGGGACGCGGTGGTGCTCGCCCCGAGCGCGCCGGTCACGTTCGCCCGCCGGTTCGCGAGGGACGTCGCCGAGGCCCGCAAACCGGTGCCGACCCTGATCCGGCGCGGTCTGAGACTGATGCGCGAGCAGCCGCAGGTGGTAAGAAGGTGTGTCGACGCGGGCATGCGCCGCACCACTCCAGGTAAGGCCAGGGCCGAACTGGCCGTGTGAGACCAGCTACCGCGGGCACCCGGAGCGAAAGCCGCGAGGTTGAGGAGCTTCGGTGCGCAGAGACCTGGTGGTCGTCGGCGCCTCCGCGGGAGGTGTCGAGGCGCTGCGGCAGCTGGTGGCCGGCCTGCCGCGCGACCTGCGCGCCGCCGTGGTCGTCGTGTTGCACATGCCCGCCGGTGGCTCGTCGGCGCTGTCGTCGATCCTGACGCGCAGCGGCCCGCTGCGCGCGGTGCCGGCGGAGGACGGCGTCGAACTGCGCAACGCCCACATCTACGTTGCACGCCCGGACCACCACGTCCTGGTGCAGGACGGGGTGCTGCGGCTGTCGAGAGGTCCCACCGAGAACGGTTACCGGCCCGCAGTGAACGCGTTGTTCCGCTCCGCCGCGCTCGCGAGGGGCTCGGCGGTGATCGGCGTGATCCTGTCCGGTGCGCTCGACGACGGCACCGGGGGCATGGCCGCGATCAAGAGCCGCGGCGGCCTCACGGTCGTGCAGGACCCGGAGGACGCGGTCTACCCCGGCATGCCGGAGAGCGTGCTGCAACACGTCGAGGTGGACCACGTCCTGCCGGTCGTCCAGATCGGCCCGCTGCTGGCCCGCCTCGCCGGCGAGCACGCGGACCTCGCGATCATCGAACCCGTGTCCGACGCGCTGCGCCTGGAGGTGGCGGTGGCCCACGACGACGCAGGGGCCGCGTACGGCGACATCCCCAAGATCGGCTCTCCCACCACCTTCACCTGCCCCGACTGCTCGGGATCCCTGGTGGAGATGCCCGGCGAAGGCGTCCAGTACCGCTGCCTGGTCGGGCACGCGTGGACGGCGGACGCCCTGATGGACGCCTACGGCGGCACCTTGGAACGCGCGATGTGGACCGCGTTGCGCACCCTCGACGAGAAGGCCTCTCTCGCACACCGCATGGTCGGTCTCTCTCGCGAGGCCGGTCGCAACCTGGTGGCCGAGCGATACCACCGGCAGGAGGAGGAAACGCTGGCCGCGGCCGACGTCCTGCGCAAGTACCTGCTGCGGGGCGGTATCCGCGAGGAGACCGGCACATGAGCGGCATCAGCATCGAGACGACCGACCTGGCCGGTGTCGTGGTCGCGACGCCGGCGGGACGGCTCGACCTGGCCTCCTACTCCTCGTTGCGCGACGGGCTGCTCAAGCTCGCGGCGGACGAGCCGCTCGCCCTGGTCGTCCGGCTCGGCGAGGGCTTCGAGGTGCCGAGCAGGGCGATGCTGGCGGTGTTCACGACGGTGTGGATGAAGGTCTCGCAGTGGCCGGACATCCCGATGGCACTGCTCGCCGAAGGTCACGACCACTTCGAGGAGCTGCACACCAGCGGCGTCGCCCGGTTCCTCCCCACGACGAGAACCCTCGGCGAAGCGCTCAAGGCCGTGGACCGGCCGCCTTGCCGCAGGTACCGCCGAATGTCACTGCCCTGCTCGCCGGCCGCGCCGCTGATGGCACGCGCGGCCGTCCGCGATGCCTGCGCGCAGTGGGAGCTGCCGAGGATCTCCGACGACGCCGTGCTGGTCGTGAGCGAGCTCGTCGAGAACGCGGTCCGGCACGCCCGCTCCGAGTCGACGCTGCGGATCGAACTGCGGCCACGTGGTCTCTCCCTCGCCGTGCAGGACCATGACCCGTCACCGCCGTTGCTGGAGTCACCGGAGCGGAACGTGCCGGGCCATCGCGGCGTGCAGCTGGTCGACCGGATCAGCGTCGCGTGGGGCTGCACCGAGTCATCCGACGGGGGCAAGATCGTGTGGGCGGTCCTCGGACTGCGCCGAGGCGAGTAGGTTCTTGTGGCGTGAGTGACGGTCAGCCGATCCCGGACCAGGACTTCGAAGAGGTCCTGCAGTACCTCAAGGAGTCGCGCGGTTTCGACTTCACCGGTTACAAGCGCACCAGCCTGATGCGGCGCGTGCGGCACCGGATGAGCCAGATCGGCATCGAGGACTACGGCGACTACATCGACCAGCTGCAGGTCAACGCCGACGAGTTCAGCGTCCTGTTCAACACGATCCTGATCAACGTCACCGCGTTCTTCCGCGACCCCGAGGCGTGGCAGTACCTGCGCGAAGAGGTGATCCCGACGCTGCTGGCCGAACGCGGCCCCGACGACCCGGTGCGGGTGTGGAGCGCGGGCTGCGCCTCCGGCGAGGAGGCCTACAGCCTCGCGATCGCGCTGGCGGAGGCGATGGGGCCGGAGCGGTTCCGGCAGCAGGTCAAGATCTACGCCACCGACGTCGACGACGAGGCGCTCACTCACGCCCGGCACGCCAGCTACGTCGAACGCGACCTGCAGAACGTGCCGCCCGAGCTCGCCGCGAAGTACTTCGACCACCAGAACGGCCGCTACAGCTTCCGCAAGGACCTGCGCCGCTCGGTCATCTTCGGCCGCAACGACCTGGTGCAGGACGCGCCGATCTCCCGCATAGACCTCCTGGTGTGCCGCAACACGCTGATGTACTTCAACCAGGAGACGCAGGCCCGCATCCTCGGCCGGTTCCACTTCGCGCTGGTGCCCAAGGGCGTGCTGTTCCTCGGCAAGGCCGAGATGCTGCTCAGCCACAGCCGCATCTTCGACCCCATCGACCTCAAGCGGCGCATCTTCCGCAAGACCGCGACAGGTTCACACGCCCCGGCGAACTTCGTCTCGCACGCGATGGTGCACGATCGGCGTGTGGACCTGCGCGGCATGGACGAGTTGCGCGAGCACGCCTTCTCCGCGAGCCCCGTCGCACAGCTCGTGGTGACGGCGGAGGACGTCGTCGCGCTCGTCAACCGGCAGGCGGAGAACACGTTCGGGCTGTCGGCCAAGGACGTGGGCAGGCCGTTGCGCGACGTCGACATCTCCTACCGCCCGGTCGAGCTGCGGGGCTACGTCGAGCAGGCCCGGCTGGAGCGCAAGTCGTTGCGGATCAAGGACGTGGAGTGGCTGCGCGGCCCCGGCGAGTCGCTGTGGTTCGAGGTCCACGTCAACCCGCTCGTCGGTCTGGACAACACCATCCTGGGCGTCTCCGTCGTCTTCCACGACGTCACGGCCGCGCGCCGGCTGCTGGAGGACCTCGAACACGCGAACCGCCAGCTGGAATCGGCCTACGAGGAGCTCCAGTCCACGAACGAGGAGCTGGAGACCACCAACGAGGAACTGGAGACGATGAACGAGGAGCTGCAGTCGACCAACGACGAGCTCCAGACGATCAACGACGCCCTGCGCGAACGCACCGGCGAGCTGGACCGGGTCAACGACTTCCTGGAGTCGATACTGACCTCGTTGCGGGCCGGGGTGATAGTGCTCGACGTGCAGATGCGGGTGCTGGCCTGGAACCGCGGCGCCGAGGAGCTGTGGGGCGTGCGCCGCGACGAGGCCGAGGGCGAGCACCTGCTCAACCTCGACATCGGGCTGCCGGTGGCCGACCTGCGCCCGGTCGTGCGGTCGGCGCTGAGCGACGGCGCGTTCATGGAGGAGGTCAAGCTCAGCGCGGTGAACCGGCGTGGCCGCGAGGTCGTCGTGCGGGTGGTGTGCAGCTCGTTGCGCGGCAACAACGGGGACCCCGGCGGCGCGATCCTCGTGATGGAGCAGCAGCACGACTAACCGGTCGCGGACTCTCCCCGCAGCAACACCCCGGTGAGGCCGCTCAGTTCGAACGCCCTCAGCACGACGAACGAGCACTCGGCGAAGACCAGGTCGACGCCGCGGCGCTCGCACTCGGCCCGCACCGCGATCAGGACGGCCAGGCCGGCCGAGCCCAGGTAGGCGACGTCGGCCAGTTCGATCATGAGCACGGTCCGCGTGCGTGCGAGCTGCGCACGCAGGAACGCCTCGAACTGCGGGGGCCGTCGCGAGGTCTATCTCCCCGGCCACGCGCACCACGAGAGCGGCGCCCGAGTGCTCCACGTCCAGCTCGAGTGGTTGCGGTTCGGTCACGCGTCCCACCTCCCTGCCCCACCAGGGTAGAACCGTTGCGCGTTTTCCGGTGGGTGAGGCTCTCGTCTGGCAGGATGCCGATCACACTCACGACCGGGAGTAGCCGCGATGTCCGAAACGCCCGGCTGGTCGTCGCCCGACCAGCAGCCCAACCAGCCGCAGCAGCCGCCGCAGCCGCCTCCCGGCTACTACGCGCCGCCACCGCCCGGCGCGCAGCCGACGATCAAACCCGGGGTGATCCCGCTGCGCCCGCTGACGGTCGGTGAGATCGTCGACGGCGCCATCACGACGATGCGCAAGTACCCGGTGCTGCTGCTCGGCGCGGCCGCGGTCGTCGCCGCGATCACCCAGATCGCCGGGCTGCTGGTGCAGCTGCCGTTCCTCGACGACCTCACCTCCGTGGCGAAGCTCGACCCGAACACGATGACCCAGCAGGAGGCGCTGGACCAGGTCACCAGGGGCGTCACCGGGTTCCTGACCGGCACCGCGCTGAGCCTGCTGTTGCTGCTGGTCGGCACGGTGTTCCTGTCCGGGTTCATCACGGTGGTCGTGGGCCACGCGGTGCTCGGCAGGCCGGTCACGTTCTCCCAGGCGTGGGAGGAGTTCAAGCCGCGGCTGCTGCCGCTGCTCGGCGCGACGGTGCTGTCCGGTCTCGTGATCACCGTCGGCGTGATCCTGTGCATCCTGCCCGGCATCTACGTCGGCGTGCTGTTCTCCCTCATCGGTCCCGCGCTGGTGCTGGAGCGCTGCGGCGTCGGCACCGCGTTCACCCGCTCGCGGGTGCTGGTGACCGGCGCGTGGTGGCGGACGTTCGGCATCCTGGTGCTGGCCGCGGTGATCAGCTGGGTGATCAGCTGGATCATCAGCCTCCCGTTCGGCCTGCTGGGCGCGGCGTCGAACGGCTTCAGCGCGGAGCCGACGGCGGCGCTGAGCGCGGGTTCGATGGTGCTGTCGACGATCGGCGCGATCATCGCGTCGACGATCACGCTGCCGTTCAGCTCCGCGGTGAACGTGCTCATCTACGTCGACCGCCGGATGCGCGCCGAGGGCATGGACATCGAACTCCAGCGGGCCGCGGGACATGGTGGTCTCTGACGTACCGGTAGATCTCGGCCGCGACGACGCGAGGGAGGCGGCCGCACGGGAGCTCAGCAACCCGGCGTACGTCTCCGACGACCCGAACCCGATCGAGCGCGCCTTCCGGTGGGTGCTCGACCGGCTGGGCGAGCTGTTCGCGGGCGCGGGCGGTCTGAGCGGCATCACCGCGATCACGGTCCTGGTCGCGCTCGCGGTGATCGTCGTGGTCGTCATCAGGCTCCGCACCGGCAGGGTCGTGCGGGCCTCGCGGTCACGTGCCGGCGGGCTGTTCGACGCCGTCCTGACCGCGGCCGAGCACCGTGCCGCCGCCGAACGTGCCGCGGCGGCCGGTGACCTGGCCGAGGCCGTGCGCGAACGGTTCCGCGCGGTGGTGCGGGAGCTGGAGCAACGCGGCGTGCTCGACCCGCGGGCCGGGCGCACCGTCGACGAGGTCGCGGTGGAGGCGGGCCGGGCACTTCCGGTGCTGGCCGACGACCTGCGAGGGGCGGCCGTGCAGTTCGACGACGTCTGGTACGGCGGCCGCACGGCCACCGCGGACGGATACCGGCGGCTGGTCGCGGTGGACGACAGGGTGCGCGGATGACGGCGGTCTCCCCCGGCGCCGGGCGGATCTGGGTCGCCGCGCGCGGTCCGCTGCTGATCGGCGTGATCATCCTGTTCGCCGCCGCCGTGATCACGCCGCTGCGCGGCAGCGGCGAGGGCGGTTCCCTCGATCCGCGCTCGTACCGGCCGGAAGGCAGCCGTGCGGTCGCAACTTTGCTGGAGCACAACGGGGTCCGGGTCGAACTGACCGACAATGCGTCCTCTGTGGAGGGTACAACGCTGTTCGTGACGCAGCCGAACCTGATCGACCCGGCCCGGCTCGCCGACCTGAGCAAGCGCGCGGCGGCCACGGTGCTGCTCGCTCCAGCGTCCACGAAGCGCCGGGTGGAGCCCGAGACCCGGCAGCCGGGGTGCCCGCTGGCGGCCAAGGCGGGTGCCGCCAAGATGGGCGGCTTCGTCTACGAGGGCGAACAGCGTTGCTACGACTCGACGTTGGTGCGCACCGGCACCGTGACGACGCTCGGGTTCGGCGCCATCTTCACCAACCGCGACCTCGACGAGGACGGCAACGCGGCGCTGGCGCTGTCGTTGCTGGGCCAGCACGAACGGCTGGTCTGGTACCTGCCGTCGGCCGCGGACCGCTCGCAGCAGAAGTCCTTCACCCAGCTGATCCCGGACGGCTGGAAGTTCGGCGCGTGGCAGCTCGGCGTCGCGGCCGTGGTGATCGCGCTGTGGCGGGCGCGCAGGCTCGGCCGGGTGGTGCCGGAACCACTGCCGGTGGTGGTGCGGGCCGCCGAGACGGTGGAGGGCAGGGCGCGGCTGTACCGGGGCTCGCACGCGGCCTCACACGCCGCTTCCGTGCTGCGGCAGGCCTGCCGCGACCGGCTGACCCCGCTGCTCGGACTGCCGCCGGGCGGGGACCCGACGGAGGAGATCACCCGCAGGACGACGCGTTCCGCCGCCGCGGTGCGGGCGCTGCTCTACGACGACGTGCCGGTGGACGACCGGGGGCTGGTCGCGCTGGCTGACGAGCTGGACGCTCTGGAGAACGAGGTTCGCAAAGGATGACCACTGTCACCACGGAAGAAGCACGCGCGGCGCTGGTCGCGCTGCGCACGGAGATCGGCAAGGCCGTGGTGGGCAACGACTCCGCCGTGACCTCGTTGATCCTCGCCTTGCTGTGCAAGGGGCACGTGCTGCTGGAGGGCGTGCCGGGCGTCGCGAAGACGCTGCTGGTGCGCGCGATGGCCCGTGCGCTGGACCTCTCGACGACGCGCGTGCAGTTCACGCCGGACCTGATGCCGGGCGACCTGACCGGCTCGCTGGTCTACGACTCGCACAACGCGGCCTTCTCGTTCCGCGAGGGCCCGGTGTTCACGAACCTGCTGCTGGCCGACGAGATCAACCGGACGCCGCCGAAGACGCAGTCGGCGCTGCTGGAGGCGATGGAGGAACGGCAGGTCTCCGCGGACGGCAGGACCCGGCCGCTGCCGTCGCCGTTCATCGTCGTCGCGACCCAGAACCCGGTCGAGTACGAGGGCACCTACCCGTTGCCGGAGGCGCAGCTGGACCGGTTCCTGCTGAAGGTGACCATGCCGATTCCGCCGCGCGAGCAGGAGATCGACGTGCTGGCGCGACACGCCGCCGGGTTCGACCCCCGCGACCTGTCGGGCCTGTCGCCCGTGGCCGGCGCGGCGCACCTGGACGCCGGTGCGGCCGCCGTGCGCGCGTTGACCGTGGCACCCGAGATCATCGCGTACGTGGTCGATGTCTGCCGCGCGACGCGCGAGTCACCGGCGGTGCGGCTCGGTGTTTCTCCGCGTGGTGCCACGGCGTTGCTGGCTGTGGCACGGGCGTGGGCGTGGCTGTCCGGACGCGACTACGTGACGCCGGACGACGTGAAGGCGCTGGCCCGCCCGGCGTTGCGGCACCGGCTGGAGCTGCGCCCGGAGGCCGAGCTGGAGGGCGTGACGGCGGACGGCGTGCTGGACGGCGTGCTCGGCGCGGTCCCGGTGCCGCGCTGACGTGGCGCTCACGGGCCGCGCGGGACTGCTCGCGCTCATCGGTGTCCTCGTCGTCGGGCTCTTCTTGCCTTCGTGGCAAGGGATTCTGCTCGTGCTGTGCGTCTTGCTCGTGTGCGTGGGCGTCGACCTGTTGTTGGCAGGTTCTGTCCGGCGGTTGACGTTCTCGCGCGGTGGCGCCACCTCGGTGCGGACGGGTGAGCTCTGTTCCGTGCAGCTGACCGTGCAGAACCCCGGTCGTCGGGTACGTGGGGTCCTTCGTGACGCATGGGCACCTTCTGCGGGTGTGGTGGCTGACCGGGTCGTTGTCGACGTACCTGCTGGTGGTTCACGAACGTTCACCTTCGACCTACGGCCAGTGCGACGAGGTGACCGCATCGCCGACCGTGTGACCGTGCGGTCCGTCGGCCCGTTGGGCATCGCGGCACGCCAGGGCTCCCACGCCGTGCCGTGGACCGTGCGCGCGTTGCCACCGTTCCACAGCCGCCGCCACCTGCCACCGTTGCTGGAACGCCTGCGCGAGCTCGACGGCCGCCGCGCCTCGCTGATCCGGGGCGCCGGCACGGAGTTCGACTCGCTGCGCACCTACGTGATCGGCGACGACGTGCGCTCGATCGACTGGCGCGCCTCGGCCCGTTCGCCGGACGTCGTGGTGCGCACGTGGCGCCCCGAACGCGACCGCCAGGTGACCATCGTGCTCGACACCGCCCGCACCTCGGCCGGCCGCGTCGAGGGCGCCCTGGGCGGCCTGCCCCGGCTGGACACCTCGATGGACGCGGCGTTGTTGTTGTCCGCCTTGGCATTGCACGCCCGCGACCAGGTCGACTTCCTCGCCTTCAGCCACAAGGTGCGGGCGTCCGTGCCGCGCGCCACGCTGCCGGTGCTGGTGCAGGCGATGGCGCCACTGGAGGCCGAGCTGGTCGAGTTCGACGCGCGCGGCGTGGTCGCCGAGGTGCTGCGGCGAGCCGGTCGCCGGTCCCTGGTCGTGCTGCTGACGTCGCTGGAACCGTCGATCGAACACGGGTTGCTGCCGCTGCTCCCGTCGTTGGCCTCCCGGCACCGCCTGCTGATCGCCTCGGTGTCGGACCCCGCCGTGCACGCGATGGCTTCGGGCCGTGGGGACCTGGAGTCCGTTTATGCCGCAGCTGCCGCGGAACGCACATTGGCCGAACGGCGCCGTCTCACCGCATTGCTTGCACGGCACGGAGTTGACGTCGTCGACGCACTGCCCGATGATCTGCCACGCGCGCTTGCGGACCGCTACCTGTCGTTGAAAGCCGCAGGCAAACTCTGAACTTGTACCGGCTCCAAAAAGTACTTCCTTTGGGGATGTTCGGCCGGAAACGATGGAGCGCAAGCCCTTGCTGCTCCTAGTTTCTTGCCATGCCACGACGAAACTCCAGCGTGGTGGGACGGGAGTTCGGCAACGGCGTCCGCGACGCCATCAAGCAGACCCAGATGACCCACCGCCAGATCGCCGAAATGCTCGACTGGGACGAGTCCAAGTTGTCCGACCTCGTCCGGGGCAAGGGCGGTGTCAGCGAGGCCGAGGTGCTGCAGCTGCTCGCCTTCTGCCGGATCCCGCCCGCCGATGTCCGCCACCTGATGGCGTTGTTCCGCGAAACTCGCGAAAACGGGTACCTCCAGACTTCCGAGGACGGGTGGCCCCACCAAATGCGCGTTCTGATCGAACAGGAGCGCCTCGCCAACGTCATCACCGTCTGGTCGATGAACCTGGTCCCTGGCCGACTCCAGACACCTGACTACATGAGGGCTGTGGTCGAGGCAGGTGTCCGCGATGAATCAGTCGACTACGAGGAGGTCATCGCGGCGAGGCTCGCACGCCGTGAACTCTTCCACTGGAGCCGCGAGTTCATGTTCTTCATCCACGAACAAGCCTTGCGGCTTCCGGTCGGAAGCTCGGACGTGATGAAGGATCAGCTCCTCCATCTGCTGGCGATGGCGCAGCGCTCCTACATCACAGTTCGCGTCGTGCCCATCGCCGTCGGCGCCCACGCAGGGCTGTCGGGCTCGTTCATGCAGCTCCGGTACGAGAAGTTCGAGCCGGTTGTCTTCATCGAGAGCCAGACCTCCGGTCTCTTCCTCGAAGACAAGGCGTCACTTGCCATCTACGCCAAGGCGCTGAAGCTGCTCGACCAGCAAGCGTTGGATGCGGAACAATCGAAGGAGCTGATCACCAGCATCCTGATCTGAGGAGTTGTTTCCGCATGTCGGTCTGGCGCAAGAGCAGCCGCAGCCCGATCAACGACTGCGTTGAAGTTGGTCGTCGCATCGGCATCCGGGACAGCAAGGCGCCGTCCGCCCACCTGCCCGTGTCCTCGGCAGCGTGGTCGGCGTTCCTGCGCAGCGTGAAGGCCTAGGCCGCGACCGGCGCGACGTCGTCCCGCTCGCTCGCGTCCACGTCCCCGGTCTCCCCCTCGGCGGCCGCCCGCCGCCCGGTCACGAACACGTACAGCAGGAACAGCACCTCGGCCACCACCCCGATGCCGACCCGGACCCACGTCGGCAGCCCGGACGGCGTCACGAACCCCTCCAGCACGCCGGACACCAGCAGCACCACGATGAGCCCGAGCGCCACCGCCACCACCGACCGTCCCTCGGCGGCGAGCGCGGCGGTGCGGGTGCGGGGGCCCGGGTCGATCACCTGCCAGCCGAGCCGCATGCCGATGCCGGCGGCGACGAAGACGGCGGTCAGCTCCAGGAGTCCGTGCGGGGCGAGCAGGCCGAGGAACTCCGCGCCGCGGCCCGCGCTCGTCATCAGGCCGATGCCGACGGCGAGGTTCACGGCGTTGGTGAGGAGCAGGTAGATCGGCGGCAGCGCGAACAGCACGCCGAGCAGCAGGCAGGTGGCGGCGACCCAGGCGTTGTTGGTCCACACCTTCGCGGCGAACGAGCCGGCCGGGTCGCTGGAGTAGTAGGACTCGTAGCCGCCGCCGACCCTGGTCATCTCGCGCAGCTCGTCCGGTGCGGCGATGGTCGCCTGCACGTCCGGGTTCGCCGCGATCCAGGCCGCCATGATGCCGCTGACCAGGTAGAACGCCACGCCCGCCGGCACCCACCAGCGCCAGCCGAGGTACAGGGCGGCGGGCAGGCGGTGGGTGAAGAAGCGGGTGAACACGCGCCACGCCGGGGTGTGCGTGCCGGTCAGCACCGCCCGTGCCTGCGCGACCAGGGACGACAGGCGTTCGACCGTGGCGGGGTCCGGGGTCTGGCTGCGCACGACCGACAGGTGCGTGGTCACGCGCTGGTACAGCTCGATCAGCTCGTCGGCCTCGGGTCCGCTGAGCTTGCCCGGCCGCTTGACCAGCTGGTCGAGCCGCTGCCACGACGCGCGGTGGCGATCGATGAACACGTCCAGATCCACGATGGGTCACACTATCCGCGTGGGGGACCTCGTCACCGGTGAAGCGGTAGTTCTGGACCTGCGCGTCGCTCAGCTCGCGAGCAGGGCGGTGGCGTTCGCGTTCGACGTGCTCGTGCAGTTCCTGTTGTTCCTGGCGGTCTTCCTGATCGCGCCGGTCGGGTTCGACAGCGCGCTGCAGACCGCCATCGCGCTGACGCTGACGGTGTTCGTGCTGGTCGGGTATCCGACGGCGGTCGAGTCGCTGTCGCGCGGGCGGTCGCTGGGCAAGCTGGTCATGGGGCTGCGGGTGGTGCGCGACGACGGCGGGGCGATCCGGTTCCGGCACGCGCTGGTGCGCGCGCTCGGCGGGTTCTTCGTGGACTTCTGGGCGCTCGGGCTGGGTGGCGCGGTGGCGTTGTTCGTGTCGCTGTTCTCGCCGCAGGGCAAGCGGGTCGGCGACTACCTGGCGGGCACCCTGGTGATCCACACGCGGGTGCCGAGCCGGAGCGTCGAGCTGGTCGACATGCCGCCGCAGCTCGCCGAGTGGGCGCGCGGGCTGGACCTGTCGCAGCTGTCGGAGGAGCTGGTGCTGGCGGCCCGGCAGTACCTGGCGCGGTATCACGAGCTGGGTGAGCAGGCGCGGCTGGAGCTGGGGACGCGGCTGGCGGACGACGTGGGCGCGGCGGTCCGGTCGCCGCGTCTGGAGTACACGCACCCGCACCCGTATCTGGCGGCGGTGCTGGCGGAACGACGACGCCGTGCGGCTGGATAGCTGGTGCGCTGAGCACCTGGGCTCGGCACCGGTCGGCGTGCTGTTCGAGCACCACTCGATCTCGCAGGTCTTCGGGCTGCGCCTGGCCGACGGCCGGGAGGTCGTCGTGAAGCTGCGCGAGGACGACGGCCGCGCGGAGTCCTGCGTCGCGGCACAGGCCCGGCTGGCCGAGCGCGGCTTCCCGTGTCCCCGCCCGATCACGCCCGTGGTGAGAACCGGCGGTCTGGCCGTGCACGCCGAGGAGTCCCTGCCCGGCGGCGATCTCCTGCGCGGCGACACCCCGGACGTCGCCGCGCGCTACGCGGCCGTGTTCGCCCGGCTGATGACCGAACTCGCCACCGTGACGGTGAAGCCGCCGGTGCCGAACCCGCGGTGGGCGCGCTGGGACCACGACGACCCGGGGCTGTGGCCCGCCATCGGTTTCCTGGACGAACGCGACCAGAGCGCCGTACCCGCGTTCCTCACCGAGACCGCCCAACGGGTGCGGAAACGGCTGCTCCAGGCCGAACTGCCGTGCGTGCTGGGCCACGCCGACTTCGAGGCGCAGAACGTGCGCTGGCGCGACGGCGAGGTGTGGGCGGTGCACGACTGGGACAGCCTGGCGTGGCAGCCGGAGGCGGCGCTGGCGGGTGCGGCGGCCGCGACGTTCGCCAACGTGCCGCCGCCGCACCTTCCCCCGGTCGAGAGCTCGGAGGCGTTCCTCCAGTCCTATCAGGAGCTTCGCGGGCGCGAGTTCACCGTGCGGGAGCGGGAGGTCGCGTGGGCGGCCGGGCTGTGGACCGCGGTGCACAACGCGCGATGGGAAGCCCTGCACGGTGACGCCCCGGTGTCCGGCGACGGCGTTCGCGCGCAGGCCGCCGAACGCCTCCGCCGCGCGGGCGCCTAGGCCGGAACGCCGAGGAGTTCCTGCATCAGCAACGGGTTCATGAAGTCGTCGTAGCGGGTGATCTCACCGTCACGCAGGTGGATGATCGCGACGGCGGTGAACGTGTAGTAGTCCTGCTTCAGCTTCGACCAGCCGCGGTGCGTGATCTCCGCGACGGCCACCTCGGGATCGTTGGTGCGCCAGCAGTTCGCCTGCACGCTCTGGATCTCGATGCGGTCGCGCACCCCGGCGCCGCGGACCTTGCTGAAGTACGCGCGGATCTCCTCGCGTCCCTTGATCTCCTCCGGCTGCCACTGCGTCGGGAACCGGTAGGCCATCACCCCGTCCTCGGCGAAGAGCTCGGCGAAGTCCCCGTGCGTCTCCTCCCCCGCGACCATGCCGCGAACGTGCTCGACGATCTGTTCGGGTGTGCGTGTCATCTGTCGTGCCCCCACATCTCTAGAATCGGAACGGTGACCCCGGTTATGACGATACGGAACGCACGCCCCGGTTGGCAACGATGAGGGCCGATGCCGCGCGAAATCGCGAGAAGGTGCTGGAAGCGGCACGGGAGTTGTTCGCCTCGAAGGGCTACGACGTGCCGCTGGACGAGATCGCCGGCCTCGCCGGGGTCGGGCCCGGCACGGTCTACCGCCACTTCCCGACGAAGCAGGCGCTCTTCCAGGCCGTCACCGAGGCGAGGGTGACGGCGATGATCTCCGCGGCGGACGAGCCCGCGACCGATCCGAAAGAGGCGCTGTTCGCGTTTCTCGGGCGGATGGCGGAGGAGGCGTCGGTGAAGCGGGACATGTCCGACGCGATCACCGTGTCACCTCAGCTGCGCAAGGACCTGCACGCGGCGCTGGGCACGTTGCTGCAGCGGGCGCAGGAGGCGGGTTCGGTGCGGACGGACGTCACCGCCACCGACCTCGTGATCCTCATGAAGGGCATGCTGCAGAGCCTGCACGAGGGCGGGAACCCCGCGGTGCTGCTGGAGATCGTGCTGAGCGGGCTTCAGTCGAGCCGGAAGCCGTAGGGCAGCTCCAGGCGGTGCCGGGCCAGCAGGTCGGCGTCGGCGAGGATCTCGCGGGTCGGGCCGTCCGCGACGACCACGCCGTCGTCGATCAGCACGCTGCGCGGGCAGAGCTGCAGGGCGAACGGCAGGTCGTGCGTGACCATCAGCATCGTGCGGTCCAACGTCAGCAGCAGCTCGGCGAGCTCGCGGCGGGCCACGGGTTCGAGGTTCGCGGACGGTTCGTCCAGCACGAGGATCTCCGGGTCGCACGCCAGCACCGACGCCAGCGCGACCCGGCGGCGCTGGCCGCCGGAGAGGTGCAACGGCGAGCGGTCCGCGACCGGTTCCATGCCGACCGCGTTCAACGCCTTGCGCACTCGGTCGTCCACATCGGACAGACCGAAGTTGCGCGGTCCGAACGCGACGTCCTCGGCGACGGTCGGGCAGAACAGCTGGTCGTCCGGGTCCTGGAAGACGAGCCCGACGCGGCGGCGGATCTCGCGCAGGTTCTTCCTCGCGACCTCCAGCCCGGCCACCGAGATCGTCCCCGAGCCACCCGCCAGCACACCGTTGAGGTGCAACGCGAACGTGGTCTTGCCGGCCCCGTTCGGGCCCAGCACGGCGACCCGTTCGCCACGCTCGACCCGCAGGTCGATGCCGAACAACGCCTGATGCCCGTCCGGATAGGCGAAGGCGAGCTTCGAGACCTCCAGCGCGGGTGCCGCCGGAGTCTCCGCCACGATCGTCGCCGAGCCCGAGGGCCTGCCCGTCCAGCCGCGCGACACCATCGCGAGGTGCACCCTCTCTCCGCGTTCGTAGGACCGGATGAACAACGTGCCGACCGCGCGTGCGGTGGCGCCCGCCTGCCACAGGAAGCGGGGGTCGTCGCCGCGCGAGATGCGGGCGACGCGCATGCGCTTCGCCTCGCCCACGACGACTTCGCCGTAGCGGAGCATCAGCGTGGCGATCATGATCAACGGTGACGGCACGCGCAACGTCTGCAGGCCGCGCAGCAGCTCCCCCGGCGCCGTCGTGGCGGCCAGCGTGAGGCTGATCAGCACGCCCAGCGTGCCCTTGGCGAGGATGTTCCAGCCGGCCAGCGAGCCTTCGACCGACACCGAGAAACCCAGGAAGTCCGTGCGCGGGCCGCTGCCGAAGACCGGCAGGAGGAACGCCAGCAGCACGAACGGCACCTCGATCACCGCGCGCTTCACGAACCACGGCACGGGCACCCGCGCGACCGTCCACACCGCGACGATCAGCAGCAGGTAGAGGCCGAAGAGCGGGAACGCCGTGCGCGGGGTCGCCACGACACCCAGCACCGCCGCGAACGCCGCGAGGATCTTCACGTGCGGCGCGAGGCGGTGCACCGGCGAGTCGCCGGCGTGATGAAGGACGTCGTGGCCGCCGCTCATCAGTCCGCCGTATCAGTCGAGGGAGTCTTCTTGCGCAGCAACCAGAACAGGCCGAACGACAGGCCCAGGACGACGATCACGCCGAGCACGCCCGCGAGGCCGGTGAACCTGCTGTCGCCACCGAGCGAGTAGTCGGCGAACGTGCTGCCCGCCAGCGGGTGCGCCCGCGCGTGGGCGGCGATCCCGGTCTCCTCGACCGTCTTGTCCAGACCGTCGGGGTCGCTGGACGCGAAGTACGACAGCACCCCCGCGATCAGCAGGGACACGACGGCGAACCCGAGGAAGAACTTCTTCACGACCGCACCTCCAGCGGCTTGCGGCTGCCGCGCAGCAGGAAGACGAGGTCGGGCCGGATCGAGGCGACCGACGTGACGGTGACGGCGGTGATCAGGCCCTCGCCCATGCCGATCAACGCGTGCATGCCCCACATCAGCAGCGCGACCTTGCCGATCTCGACTCCCCCGGCGCCGCCGATCGCGTACTCGACGACGAAACCGGTCGCGGCGAGCAGGGTGTTGACGAACGCGGAGATGAACGCGACGGTCGCGAGCCCGCCCTTGCCCTGTCCGGCCAGCTTGCGCAGGGCGACGGCGACGAAGAACCCGGTCGCGGTGCCGATCAGCGCCATGTTGGTGACGTTGGCACCGAGCGCGGTGAGCCCGCCGTCGGCGAACAGCAGGCACTGCACCACCAGCACGATCGTCACGCACAGCGCGCCGACGTAGGGACCCACGAGGATCGCCGCGAGCGCGCCGCCGAGCAGGTGCCCCGACGCGCCGGGCAGGATCGGGAAGTTGATCATCTGGACGGCGAAGATGAACGTGGCCACCAGGCCCGCCATCGGCGCCGTGCGGTCATCGAGGTCCGCGCGTGCCTTGACCAGCGCGAAACCGACGCCCACCGCCGCGAGGACGAGGAAGGCGACCGAGACCGGCGCGTTCAGCAGACCGTCGCTCATGTGCATGGCAACAGGTGACATGAGTGATCACGCTAATTGCCGGTGCTCGACTATGGCCAGAACTTTGCAACAACAATCTTGAGGTAAGTACGCGTTGATGGTCACAACGAAGCCTTCGAACCGCAAGGCCGTCCGGTTCGTGCGCCCTAGTCATCCGATGAATTCTGCGTAAGATCCGTTCCGCCGCCGCCACGGCACGGAGGGACGAACAGTGACAGAGCTGTCGCGGAGAACCTTTCTGTACGGAACAGGCGCGGCCGTGGGTGCTTCCGCGCTGGGCACGAGCACCGCGGTCGCCGCGCCGACGATCCCCGAAACATCGGGTCACGCCGGAAGCTCGGCCGTGCACCGGGACGTCGTGCGCGACGCGCGCATGGAGTGGAAGCGGCTGCCCAAGAACTGGGGCGACAGCCCGTTCCTGGCCAACGGCCTCCTGGGCGTCCAGGTCTACGCGGGACGCACCCCGGACGAGCTGAAGCTCATGCTCAGCCACTCCGAGGTGCAGGACCAGCGTGAGCACTGGGAGGCCGCGATCGGTCTGTCCCGGCTGCCGATCGGGTACCTGACGCTCCGCTTCGCCGGCGCGATCACCGCGGTCGACTGGACGCTCGACCTGTGGAACGCCGAGCTCACCGGCTCGGTGACCACCACGCAGGGCAGCGCCACCTTCACGATGCTCGTACACAACGCGCGCAGCACCTTCCTCGCGCGGGTCCAGGGCGACGTGACCTGGGGTTTCCAGCCGCTGGAGTCGGCGACGACCCGCCAGGTCCGCAGGCCGGCCGACTACACCGCCAACCCCGCGCCGACCCTGGGCACGGGCAACGGCGTCTCGTACGCCGCCCAGCCGCTGCTCGCGGGCGGTGGCTACACGACGGCGTGGCAGGCCCGTGACGGCCGTTTCGCGGCCCACGTGGCGTACACACACCCTGCGGACACGCACACGTCCGACGCGATCCGTGAGGTGCGCCAGGCGTTGTCGATCCCGTTCGAGGTGCTGACGCTGCAGCACCGCCGCTGGTGGAACGCCTACTTCACGAAGTCGCTGGTGTCCGTGCCGGACAAGCTCGTGCAGCGCTTCTACTGGGCGCAGCTGTACAAGATGGCGGCCGCGACGAGGGCCGACGCGCCGGTGATCTCGGAGTGGGGACCGTGGTTCCCAGAGCAGGGCAACAGCTGGACCGCCGTGTGGTGGAACCTCAACGTCCAGATCTCGTATCCGCTGGTCAACGGCTCGAACCACCACGAGCTCGACGCGGTCACGACGACGCTGAAGCGGTTCGAGCACAACCTCGAACTGAACGTGAACCCGAACTACCGCGACGGCAACTCCTACGCCATCTGCCACCCCGGCGACCGGACGCTGCGCTCCGGCCCGCGTTACTGCGGCGTCCCCGGCGTGGCGCCGAATGACCACACGGGCAATCTTCTGTGGGCCTGCCACAACGTGTGGCTGGGCTATCGGCACACGATGGACCGGCGGATCCTGTCCGACGTGCTGGTCCCGATCCTGACCAAGGCGGTGAACTACTACGCGCGGTTCCTCGTCGAGGGCACCGACGGCAAGCTGCACCTGCCGGAGACGCGCTCGCCGGAGTACGCCAACGCCACGGACACGACCTACGACCTGTCACTGATCAGGTGGGGCGTGCGGACGTTGCTGTCCATCGAGGAGAACGCGCGCTGGCGCGACATCCTCAACCGCCTGGTGCCCTACGCGCAGGGCCCGGACGGCGTGATGATCGGCAAGGACGTGTCGCTGAACGACTCGCACCGCCACTTCTCGCACATGCTGTGGTTCTACCCGCTGCGCGAGCTGACGTGGGACATGCCGGAGCACCGGGACCTGATCGCCAGGACCTTCGACCACTGGACCTCGCGGCAGAGCGCGTGGGCCGGCTACAGCTACGGCGCGGCGTCCGCGATGGCGTCGGCGATGGGACGGCCGGAGGACGCGCTGTCGTTCCTGCGCTACTTCCTGGACCGCAAGCAGGTCGGCACGAACGCCGTGCTGACCGAGAACACCTTCTACCGGGAGGGCGGCAACCTCGCGATCGAGTCGCCGCTGATGTCCGGCCAGGCGGTGCTGGAGATGATGGTCCAGTCGCACAACGGCGTCGTGCGGGTGTTCCCGTCGGTGTCGTCCACTTGGGCCGATGCGTCGGTGGGTTCGTTGCGCACGCAGGGCGCGTTCCTGGTGGACGCCTCCCGGTCGGGCGGACGCACCGACTGGGTCCAGGTCCACTCGGAGGCCGGTGCGCCGCTGGTGCTGGAGCACGGCATCACCGGCGACATCGACGTGCGGGACGGCTGGGGCCGCCGGCTGGGCTACCAGACACGTGATTCGGCGATCGAGATTCCGCTTCGCCGAGGTCAGACGGCCATCGTCTCTCGTCGCGGCACACGCCCTGACGTCTCAGTACGGGACGTAGCCGCGAACGGCTCGTCTTCGCGCTGGGGTCTGCCGTAACGTACAAATTCGAACATTCAGCCAGAACTCAACTGTTTCGGATGACGGGTGGGGTGTGCGGTGGACCTTCAGCACTGGCTCAACGAGGCGTTGGCCAACCACGAGAAGTGGACGGCGGAGTACGGCGCTTTCACACCCCACTCGTCGCTGCAGGTGGACCCGGCCCTGTTCGGCTCGGCGCTGGCCGAGCTGCAGGACCGCCTGCGCGACAACTACCCGTTCTTCCACCCGCGCTACGCCGGCCAGATGCTCAAGCCACCGCATCCCGCGGCGGTCGTGGGCTACCTGTCCGCGATGTTGATCAACCCGAACAACCACGCCCTGGACGGCGGTCCCGCGACCGCCGCGATGGAACGCGAGGTCGTCTCTTCGCTCGCGTCGATGTTCGGGTATTCGGACCAGCACCTGGGTCACCTGACCTCCAGCGGCACGATCGCCAACCTGGAGGCGTTGTTCGTCGCCCGTTCGCTGCATCCGGGTCTTGGGATCGCCTACTCCTCCGAGGCGCACTACACGCACTCACGGATGTGCGGCGTGCTGGGCGTCGAGGGCCATCCCGTGCCCGTGGACGGCCGTGGGCGCATGGATCTCGACGCGTTGGAAGAGCTTCTGCGCGGCGGCAAGGTCGGCACGGTGGTGGTGACGCCGGGAACCACCGCATTGGGCGCCATCGAACCGGTGCATCTCGTGCTGGACATCGCACGCCGATACGACGCACGGGTGCATGTGGACGGTGCGTACGGCGGCTTCTTCATGTTGCTCGCGGGCACGGATCTGGATCCTGAGCCGTGGAACGCCATCGCGCGGTGCGACTCCGTGGTGGTGGACCCGCACAAGCACGGCCTGCAGCCCTACGGCTGCGGCGCGGTCCTGTTCCGCGACCCGTCCGTGGGCCGGTTCTACCTGCACGACTCCCCCTACACCTACTTCACGTCCGACGAGCTGCACCTGGGCGAGATCAGCCTGGAGTGCTCACGCGCCGGCGCCGCGGCCGCCGGGCTCTGGCTGACGCTGCGGCTGCTGCCGTTGACCCGCGACGGCCTGGGCGAGGTGCTCGCGGCCGGACGGCGGGCGGCCGTGCGGTGGGCGTCGATGATCCGGGAGTCCGAGGAGCTGGAGCTCTACCAGGAGCCCGAGCTCGACATCGTCACGTACTTCCCGCGGACCAACCCGTTGACGCTGTCGGCTGTGGACACCGCGTCGCAGCGGGTCATGGAGACCGGCATGAACGCCGCCGTCGACCCGGTCTTCCTGAGCGTGGCACGGGCGTCGAAGGCGGCGTTCGCGGCACGGCACCCCCAGGTGGCGGCCGATGTGGACGGTGCGCGGGTGCTGCGCAGCGTGCTGATGAAGCCGGAGTCCGAGGACTACGTGGACACGCTGCACGCGCGGGTGCTGAGCCTGCTCTGAGGGCACGCGGGGAGCTTTCGTACTCCAGGAGCGCACGAGAGGGCCCCGCGTGCGACGAGAGCAGGGAGCGGGCGGGAACGCCGAAATGGGCGACTCACCCCCGGTGAGTCGCCCGTTCGGGCGCGCCGATCAGCCGTGCTTGGCCCGCCGCCCGGACCGGCGCGGCGGCAGCGGCGTGTCCCCGCGCAGGTCGAGCCGCCGCTGCTCGCCGTTGGCCTCGAGATGCGTCACCATGCGGCGCAGCATCTCGGCCAGCGACTGGGCCTCGGAGGACTCCAGCGGGTCGGAGACGAAGACCTCTTCCTCGTTGAACTTCGGGAAGAGATCCGCCATCAGCTCTTCACCCTCAGGGGTGAGACGCAGGACCGCGAGGCGCCCGTCCGTGGGGTGGCCGAGCCGCTCCAGCAGGCCCCGTGACTGCAGCGTCTTGGCGACGCCGGTCAGGGTGCCCTTGGAGATGCCCGCCTCCTCGGCCACGTAGCGCGTCTCCATCTCGCCCCAGATCCACACGACCCAGAGCACGACGAAGCCGGTCCAGGTCAGATCACTGGTGCGCAGCACCGAGTTCTCGAGGTGCTGGCGGATCGCGGTCGCGGCGCGGTGGATGTTCGACACCGCCGCCATCTGCTCGCGATGCAGCGGCACCGCACCGAGCTTCGCCTGAACGGCTTTCTCGGTCTCGGCAATCGTGTGGTGACCAGACAACTCAAAGTCTCCCGTGCTCGAGCTCAGGGTGTTCCCGGCACAATACTTGCGGTTCCGAACTATGTCTGTGATGTGGTGCGACTCCGTCCGCAACCACTTTGATCACGATCCCACATCGTGCATGATCTCGTGACGGTCGTCACCCGTCCAGTTACGGACTGTTGCCCCGTGGTGGACGATGAGTGTGGAGCACTCCGACTGAGACCAATGGTGGTCTTTGCTCCACGGACGGGTCGATAGCGTTTGCGCCTCAACGTTATCCCCTCCGCGCCAGCGACACACTGTGCCGGAAAGGTAGTTCGACGTGGTCGGTGAACAGGTGACACGGGAACTCGCGGCGAGACTCGGCGAGGACGGGATCGACGTGGTGCGCGTGGTCTTTCCGGACCTGCTCGGCACCGACCGGGGTCGTGACGTCCTCGTGGAGCATCTACCTGCGGTTACGCAACGCGGACTGTCGTTCTGCCGGGCCGTCTACAGCACCACGCCCGGCGGCAAGACCACCGAGAACGGGGGTGTGCTCGACGCCGGGCTGCCCGACGTGATCGTGGTGCCGGACCTCGACACGCTGCTGCCGATCCCGTGGGAGCCGGGGGTGGCGTGGTGCATCGGCGACGCCGTGAGCCCCGCCGACGAGAGACCGGTCGACGAATCACCGCGCCAGGTGCTGCGCAGGGCCCTGGAAATATTCGAGACCACCGGGCTGACCCCCGTGATCGGTCCCGAGTTGGAATATTTTCTCTGCGAACCCGACGAAGATCGCCCGAACGGGTGGCGCCCCTACTGCGACGAGCCGGGCAACGTGTATGCGACCGGACGCCGAGGCGATTCAGACGGTCATCTGTTGAGAACTCTTCGCACACTCAGCTCGGCGGGCCTGCAGACGACCGGCGGCAACCACGAGTACGCGGGCGGTCAGTTCGAAATCAACCTCGTCCATTCGCCCGCCATGGACGCGGCCGATCGCGCGTTCCGGTTCAAGACGTCGGTGAAGGAGCTCGCGCGGCGGGAAGGCCGGCTCGCCACGTTCATGGCCAAGCCGTTCAACGACGGCGGCGGCTCCGGATTCCACCTGCACCTGTCGTGCCACGAGAAGGACGGCCGCAACGCGTTCCAGGCCGCGGGCACCTCGCACGGCCTGAGCGACGAGGCGCGCTGGGCGATCGGCGGCATCCTCAAGCACGCCCCCGCCCTGGCCGCGCTGCTCAACCCGACGGTCAACTCGTACAAGCGGTTCGGTCCGGACTCGCTCGCGCCGTGGTTGATCGACTGGGGCCTCGACAACCGCAGCGCGATGCTGCGCGTCCCGGCCGAGCGCGGCGAGACCACCCGGCTGGAGCTGCGGCTCGGTGACGCGAGCGCCAACCCCTACCTCGGCATCGCCGGTCTCATCACGGCCACCTACCTGGGCATTCGCGACCGGATCGAGCCGCCGCGGCCGTCCGCCGGGTACGGCTACGACCCGTCGAAGGCCCCGACGCTGCCCGCCACGCTGCCCGACGCCCTGGCCTACCTGGAGGAGGACACGGCGATGGTCGAGGTGCTGGGCAAGGACTTCGTGCGGTCCTATGTGGACTTCAAGTGGGAGGAGGTGGCCCGGTTCCAGCGGTACGTGACCGACTGGGAGTTCACCGAGTACGCGTACCACCTATAGTTCACCTGCGATGACTGCACTCACCGACCGGCTCACCTCGATCGCCGACGAAGACGAACTGTTCGACACCTTCTCCCACTGGGCGGCCGAACGCGGCCTCGCGCTGTACCCGGCGCAGGAGGAGGCGGTCATCGAGCTCGTCTCCGGCGCGAACGTCATCCTCAGCACGCCGACCGGGTCGGGCAAGTCGCTGGTGGCCATCGGAGCCCACCTCGTCGCCATGGCCGGCAACCAGCGCAGCTTCTACACCGCGCCGATCAAGGCGCTGGTCTCGGAGAAGTTCTTCGCGCTGTGCGAGGTGTTCGGGCCGGAGAACGTCGGCATGATGACCGGCGACGCCAGCGTCAACGACCAGGCGCCCATCATCTGCTGCACCGCGGAGATCCTCGCGAACATCGCGTTGCGCGACGGCGCGCAGGCCGACGTCGGCCAGGTCGTGATGGACGAGTTCCACTTCTACAGCGAGCCCGACCGCGGCTGGGCGTGGCAGGTGCCGCTGATCGAGCTGCCGCAGGCCCAGTTCCTGCTGATGTCGGCGACGCTCGGCGACGTCACGTTCTTCGAGAAGGACCTGACCCGGCGCACCGGCCGCCCGACCGCGGTGGTCCGCTCGGCGCAGCGTCCGGTGCCGCTCAACTTCCAGTACGTCTCCACGCCGTTGCACGAGACGATCGAGGACCTGCTGCACGGCCGTGAGGCGCCGATCTACGTCGTGCACTTCACCCAGGCCGCCGCTCTGGAGCGCGCGCAGTCGCTGATGAGCATCAACGTGTGCTCGAAGCAGGAGAAGGAGGAGATCGCGTCGGCGATCGGCAACTTCCGCTTCTCCGCCGGGTTCGGCAAGACGCTGTCGCGGCTGGTGCGGCACGGCATCGGCGTGCACCACGCGGGCATGCTGCCCAAGTACCGCCGTCTGGTCGAACAGCTCGCTCAGGCCGGTCTGCTGAAGGTCATCTGCGGCACGGACACCCTCGGCGTCGGCATCAACGTGCCGATCCGCACGGTCGTGTTCACGGCGTTGTCGAAGTACGACGGCACGCGCACCCGGATCCTGAAGGCCCGCGAGTTCCACCAGATCGCCGGACGGGCGGGCCGCGCGGGCTACGACACCGTCGGCACGGTCGTCGTGCAGGCCCCCGAGCACGAGGTGGAGAACCTCAAGGCGCTGGCGAAGGCGGGCGACGACCCGAAGAAGCGGCGCAAGGTCGTCCGCAAGAAGGCCCCTGACGGGTTCGTGTCGTGGAGCGAGACGACGTTCGAACGGCTCGTCGGCGCCGAGCCCGAGCCGCTGACGTCGTCGTTCCAGGTCTCGCACGCGATGCTGCTGAACGTGATCGGCCGTCCCGGCGGCGGCGCGTTCGCGGCCATGCGGCACCTGCTGGAGGACAACCACGAGGACCGGCCGAAGCAGCTCAAGCACATCAAGCGGGCGCTGGCGATGTACCGGGCGCTGGTCGCGGCCGGTGTGGTCGAGCGGGTCGGCGACGACTTCCGGCTCACCGTCGACCTGCAGTTCAACTTCGCGCTGAACCAGCCGCTGTCGCCGTTCGCGCTGGCCGCCATCGAGCTGCTCGACCGCGAGGCGCCGGGCTACGCGCTGGACGTGCTGTCCGTGATCGAGTCCACTTTGGACGATCCGAGGCAGATCCTGGGCGCGCAGGAGCACAAGGCGCGCGGCGAGGCGATCGGCGCGATGAAGGCCGACGGCATCGAGTACGACCAGCGCATGGAGCTGCTGGAGGAGGTCACGTACCCGAAGCCGCTCGCCGAGCTGCTGGACGCGGCGTTCCTGACCTACCGCCGTGGCCACCCGTGGGTGGGCGACTACTCGTTGTCCCCCAAGGCCGTCGTGCGCGACATGTACGAGCGCGCCATGACGTTCACCGAGTACGTGTCGTTCTACGGTCTCGCACGTTCCGAGGGCCTCGTTCTGCGCTATCTCGCCGACGCCTACAAGGCGCTGTCGCAGACGGTGCCCGAGGAGGCGAAGACCGAGGAGCTGCAGGACCTGATCTCGTGGCTGGGCGAGCTGGTGCGCCAGGTCGACTCGTCGCTGATCGACGAGTGGGAGAAGCTCACCAACCCGGACGCGCCCGAGCAGGAGGTGCGGGTCGACCTGCCGCCCGCGGTCACGAGCAACGTCCGGGCGTTCCGCGTGCTCGTCCGCAACGCGCTGTTCCGCCGCGTCGAGCTGGCCGCGAAACGCGACTGGTACTCGCTGGGCGAGCTCGACCACGAGTCGGGCTGGACGGCCAAGGAGTGGATGGACGCCCTGGAGCCGTACTTCGAGGAGCACTCGGACATCGGCACGGGCCCGAACGCGCGCGGCCCGGCGTTCCTGATCATCAACGTCGAGCGCGAGCGCTGGGTGTGCCGCCAGATCTTCGAGGACCCGGCGGGCGACAAGGACTGGGGCTTCAACGCCGAGGTCGACCTGGCGGCGTCGGACGAGCTGGGTGAGGCGGTCGTGGTCGTCACCGACGTCGGCCGCCTCTGATCCGCCGCTACGGCTCCCAGTCGATCAGCTGGTCGATCACCCGCACGTCGCCTTCGAGCTTGATCGTGTCCGGCGTGATGCGGCCGTAGAACCAGAGGAGCAGGTCGCCGGCCGGGCCGGTGCCGGACACGTCGGGGGTGCCGTGGACGGGGCCGATCCGGGCGCCGTTCGCGTCGAACCGGACGCTCCAGGAACGACCCTCGGTGACGTGGTAGTGCAGGGTGGCCGGCTCGTGCGGCCAGGCGCTCGCCGTGGACACGCAGGTGACCAGGAACTCGTCGACACCGTCGAGCGCCACTTCGTCCGGCAGCGGGCGCGCGTCGCCGACGGTGACCTGGGCGTCGTAGGTGTGGATCGCGAGCTCTTGCAGCTGGCGACGGGCGACCGCGCCACAGGTGGCCGGTGACTGCGAGTCCGGCCAGCCGACCCAGCTCCGGCGGTCCGGACCGGCCTGGTTCAGCGCGTCCAGCAGCTGTCGCGTCGACTCGGCCAGCCACGCGTCCAGCGCCTCGCGGTCCTTCGGTGCGGCGGGGCCGTTGTTCACCGCCTTGGCCGTGGCCTCGGGTCCAGCGGCGACGGTGGCGGCCCAGACGCGGCGTCCCCCTCCGATGTGGTTCGCCAGGTCGTGCAGCGTCCACTCCGGACAGGTCGGCACCGTGACGTCGAGGCTGGGAGCGGAGGAGACGGCGGCCCGGAAGGCGGCGGAACGTTCGTCGATCAGCCGCAGCAGATCGGCGAACCCAAGGGTGTTGTGCACGGCGGGTGTCTACCACTACTCGATGCACAGGTGTAGCGATTTAAGGCCGCGCAGTGCTGGGTCCGGCCGGAACTCGGGCGGTCCGGCGTCCGGGTCCAGGCGGAGGTCCGGGAACCGCCTGGCCAGCATCGGGAACAGCACCTGGCCTTCGAGCCGCCCGAGGAACGCGCCGATGCAGTAGTGGATGCCCGCGCCGAACGTCAGGTGGGTGACGGCCGTCTGCCTGGTGAGGTCGAGGGTGTCGGGGTCGGCGTAGCGGGCGGGGTCGCGGTTGGCCGCGCCGAGCACGGGGAACAGCAGCTCGCCCGCCCGGACGCGCCTGCCGCCGATCTCCATGTCCTCGCTCGCGAGCTGCGGGGTGATGATCGGTGCGGGCGAGTCGTAGCGCAGCAGTTCCTCGGCCGCGGTGACGGCGATCGGCTCCGATCGCAGGCGCTGGTACTGCGCGGGGTTGCGCAGCAAGGCCAGCACGCCGTTGCCGAGGTGGTTGGCCGTCGTCTCCAGGCCCGCGTTGATCAGCGAGATGATGTTGACGCTCAGCTCGTCGTCACCGCCCCACTCGCCGCGCTCACCGAACGCGTCGGCGTCGGAGCCCCGCAGCTGCTCGGAGATCAGGTCGTCGCACGGGCGTCGGCGGCGTTCGGCGATGAGGTCGCGGAGGTAGGCCATGAGCTCGTCCATCGCGGCCGACGACGCGTGCGCGACGGCGACGGGGTCCGTGCCGTACTGGCCCTCCCCCAGGGTTCTCATCACGTCCGTGCCCCAGCGCGTGAGCTGCGGCTGGTCTTCTCGTGGCACGCCGACGAGGTCCATGACCACGCGGGCCGGGAACGGGTAGGCGACCTCGGTGAGGAAGTCGCCGCCGGTGAAGCCGTCGAGCAGCTCACGGCAGGTCTCCTCGACCGCGTGCCGGCGTCGCGCCGTCGCGCGCGGGGTGAAGCTGCGGTTCATCAGCCTGCGCAGCCGGGTGTGGCTCGGGCGGTTGCTGAAGGGCAGCGACGAGTCGAGCAGGCGGATGAACGGGTTCATCCGCGCCAGGACGTCGTGGGGCAGGCGGGCCATCAGGGTGGCGGTGGACGGGCGGACGACGCTCGTGCGGCGCAGCACGTCGGTCACCTCGGCGTGCCGCGTGAGCACCCAGCCGTCGAGCGCGTCGTCGAAGTGGACCGGCGCGAGGTCGCGCAGCAGCGCGTAGAACGGGTACGGGTCGGCCAGGAAGTCCGGGTGCATCGGGTTGATGTGGATGGACGACTCGACGTGCGCGGCAGGCGGTGGCGGAGGCGGCGGCACCTGGGCGATGGCGGCGCGGACGGCGTCGGCCAGCGTCGTCAGCGCGGGCGGGACGAGCATGCTGAAGTGGTCGCCGGGGACGGTCACGACGTCGAGCTCGCTCGTGGCGACCCGTTCCCAGCCGTTCTTCGGCGAGTCGAAGAACAGCTCGACGTGCCGGTCGTCCCCGAGCACCCGGGGAAAGCCGCCGTCGGCCTTGATCAGCGTGACCTTGAGGTCGGAGCCCCGCGGCTCGTACCGCACGAGCGCCTCGACCTGGGCCTGGTAGACGCCCATGATCGTGGCGATGTGCTCCTCGACCGGCCGCGCGCCCGACGCGCCGAGGAACCGGCCGAGCCGCTCGCGTTGCTCCTCGGGCGTCAGCGACTGGTCCACGCGCCGCCGCGGCGCCCCGTCGTCCTGGACCGCGTGCTGCCGGATCGTCCACAGCTCCTCGATGACCGCGCGCTCGTCCCACGGCGGCTCCGCCTGGCCCGGCACGGCGGGATACGCGTCGATCATGATGACCCGCGCCACCTCGTCGCCGCGTTTCCTGAGCTGCCGGCCGACCTCGTAGGCGACGACGCCGCCGAACGAGTGGCCGCCGACGAGGTACGGCCCGTGCGGCTGGATGTGCTTGATCTCCCGGAGGTAGCGGCCCGCCAGCTCCTCGACGTCGCCGATGGGTTCCTCGGTGCCGTCGAAACCCGGTCCCTGCAGTCCGTAGAACGGCTGACCCTGCCCGACCGCGCGGGCGAGCGGCAGCAGGTAGTACGCGGCCCCGACCGCGCCGCCGATGCAGAAGAACGGCCTCGGCGTGGTGAGCGCGAGGGCGAGCGACGCCGTCGGTTCGGAAACGTCTTGGCGCGCAAGGTGTTCCGCCACCGCGTCCACTGTGGGCAGTTCGAGGAACAGCGTGTGCGGTACCCGGAAACCGAGCCACTCGGACAGCTCGCTCTGCAGTGCCGCCACCGACAGCGACTCCAGGCCGAGCGAGGTGAGCGGCACCGACGGTGACACGGCGTGCCCGGGCACGCGCAGCTCGGCCGCGATGTGCTCGACCAGCCACGCGCGAATCGTCCGCGCGGTGCCGCGGTTCGCGCCGAAGTGCTCGTCCACCAGGTCTTCCGCGTACGCCATGGCGCACTCGACGAGTTCGAACGCGGGCAGGCTGCCGACGTGGAACGTGTTGCGCACGCCCTGCAGCGCCTCGACGCGGTCCAGGATCCCCGCTTCGAGGTCCTCGGATCCGAAGTGCGGCAGGAACCTCCAGTCCCGGCGCAGGTACGGCGTCCTGATGTGGCCGCCCAGAGCTCGCACGCCTTGGGCGAACGCGTCGTCGTCCGCCCCGTAGCCGTAGCACGCGTAGACATCGCTGTCCTCGTACCGGTGGTGGAACGACGCCACCTCGGCGGGCTGCGCGATGAGTGAGAACGCCTGGCGCGGCAACCCTTCCGCCGCGCACATCATGGTGCGGTAGTCGAGGTGACGCACCCGTGCGGCGATGTCGCGTTCCTCCGGCGTCGCGTCGAGTGCCTGGACCTGGTCGATCGGCACGGTCAGCACCAGCGCGTCCGCCTCGATCCACTCACCGGCCCTGACCCGCACGCCGCCGGGGTGGCGGATGATCTGCTCGATCTCGGCGTCGAGCCGGACGTCGAGGTCTTTTGCGACTTTCTGCCAGAGCGCGCCGAAGCCGCCCTTGACCGTGAAGCCGCCCGCGTGACCGAGGAGGTCGCGATCGCTCGACAGCAGCCCGGTCATCTCCGCGTACTTCAGGAAGTACAGCGCGGGAACCTCGTCGAGCCTGCCGTACCCGGCGGCCGTGTAACCGATGCCGAACGACTCGGCCATCGCCTCCAGGCCGTGCTTTCGCAGGAAGGCGCTCGCGGGGAGGCTGAGCGCCCTGGCCGAGTGCGCGAGGCCGGGTTCGCCGAGGCGCGGGAACTCGGCGTCGCGGATCCTGGTGTAGCGCCGGAAGTTCTCGTGGGTGAAGAACGCCTGGCTCTGCGGCCGCGACCGTCCGCTCCGCGCGTCGAACACCCGGTGCGGTGTGGTCGGCTCGGTGTCGAGGCCCAGTTCCGTGACCAGTGCGGCCAACCGCTGGTACTTCGTGGTGCAGACGTGGCCGCCGAGGTCGAACGCGTGGCCGTCCAGGTCGACCGAGGCGCACTTGCCGCCGACGTCGGTGCCGCGTTCGAGGACGATGGCGCGGTGGCCGGCCCGGTGGAGGGCGCGGGCGGTGGTGAGGCCGCTGACGCCGGCGCCGACGACGATGACGGTCTTCATGTCAGACCCGCTCGCTACGCTTGAAATTGGGGGAACCCGGCCTGGGTCGTGTGTGTGGTGGGCACTCATCACGCGTTTCCTTCGGGAGACTCCGAACGACAAGCCGCCGCCCGATCACCGCAACCGTCGCGTGGCTCGCCCCGGCCGACTTCTTCCAACCGGCTCCCGCGAAGGAAACCCCGTCGCGTGGCTCGCCCCGGCCGACTCCTCCAACCCGGCACCGCGACAAAACCCACCACGTAACTCGCCCCGGCCGACTTCTTCCAACCCGCATCCGCGAGAGAAACCGGCGTTCGTGTGGTGGATGTCCATCACCGGCTCCGCAACCTCCAGCCGCCCGGCAACGGAAGCCTCTCCGACCGGGCGGCCACGAACCGAGCCTGACCAACGGCGTGCGCGCCGGGCGCTCATCACACACGCCCTTCGAGAAACGCCTCGCGGCAAGCCCGCCGCCGCACCTTCCCGCTCGTCGTCTTCAACACCAGCCCCTGCGGCCGCACCACCACCTCGTCGACCGCGAGCCCGTGCGCTTCGAACACGCGCCGCCGCACCGCCTCCGCGATCTCCGCCCGCTCGGCCTCGGACACCTTCTTCGCGCGCGTCTCCACGAACAGCACCAGCCGCTCCCCCGCCTCGCGCGGCGCCCCGAACGCCACGACGCCACCAGGCCGGATGCCGGGGTGACAGTCGCGCACGGCGTCCTCGACGTCCTGCGGGTAGTGGTTGCGGCCGTTGATGATGATCACGTCCTTGAGCCGTCCGGTGATGAACAGCTCGCCGTCGCGCACGAACCCGAGGTCGCCGGTTCGCAGGTAGTGCCGGTCATCGCCCGGCACCTGGGCCTCGAACACCCGCCGCGTCTCGTCAGGAAGCCCGAAGTAGCCCGCGGCCTTCGTCCCCGACGTCACCCACACCTCGCCGACGCGGTCGGGAGCGCACACCGAACCGGACTCGGGGTCCACGATCAGCAGGTGGGCGCCGGGTTTGGTGACGCGGCCGCAGCCCACGACCGGCAGGCCGTCCGGTGCGGGCAGCACCTCGCCGCGGTGCAGGTGGGCGCGATCCAGGTGCAGCACCGACCGGCCGCCCATCGACACGCTCACGGTGTGCTCGGCCAGGCCGTAGGCGGGGTAGAAGGACGAGCGGTTCAGGCCGGAGGAGGCGAACGCGGCGTAGAAGGAGTCCACTGTGGACAGTCGGATCGGTTCGGCGGCGGACATCATCACGCGCAGGCGGCTCAGGTCCCAGGTGGCGCGTTGCTCGGCGGTCGTTTTGCGCACGGCCAGTGCGAAGGCGAAGTTCGGGGCCGCGGTGTGGGTGGCGCGGACGCGGGACATCACCTCGAACCACACGGCCGGGTGGTGCAGGAACGTCAGCGGTGACATCAGGTGCGTGTGCGAGTTGCCGGTCAGGGTGCTCAGGATGACGCTGATCAGGCCGAGGTCGTGGTACTGCGGCACCCAGAACACGCCCGCGGTGTCGTCGCCGAGGCCCAGGTCGCGGGCGTTCGCGGTGACCTCGCAGGCCAGGTTGGCGTGGGTGATCACGACGCCCTTGGGGGACGCGGTCGAGCCGGAGGTGTACTGCAGCAGGGCCGGCGCGTCGGCCGGCGGCTCGTGCCAGTCGAACGTCGCGGGGCGCACGCGGTCGGTGCGGTGCCAGCGCAGGCGTGGCCACTCGGGTTTGGCGCGGTCGAAGAAACCCGTGACGGCGCCGACGGTGCGGGCGCGGTCGTAGGCGCCGGTGGTCAGCACGGCGTGCGGCGCGCAGCTGTCCACAATGGACCTGAAACCGGCCAGGTCCTGACCGAGGCGCACCGGGTTCGGCGGGTACACCGGCACCGGGACGACGCCCGCGGCGAGGCAGCCGAGGAGGGCGCGCACGAAGTCCGGGCCGGGCGGGTACACCAGCAGCGCGCGGTCGCCGGGGCGGAAGCCCCAGTCGCGCAGGGCACTGGCGATGGCGGACGCGGCCTCGCCGGCGTCGGCAGCGGTGATCGTCTCCTCGTCCCGGCCGCGGTCGTCCACGAACGTGAACAACAGGCGCTCGGGAGAGCGTTTCCACAGTGCCTGAAATGCGGAGACGACAGTGCCGGCGGCGTGGTCGAGCGACGCGCTGGTTTTCATCCTGATACCCGATCTGACCGCGGAACCTTTCAGCGGCGGAAACGTAGCAACGCCCGGCTCGGCAACGGAACCCCGCAGTACCCGAAGAGAGCAATTACTGTCACAACGAGACAAGTTTCTTGACAAAAGTGAACGTGAACATTCGAGAAAATCCCTGATGCGCGGCACTGAGCTGGGTAAACGTCCTGTCGAGACGGTCACCAACTGAGACCACAATGCACGTTACCGTTGCGGTACCGTCCTGGGCACAAAGCCGGGGAATGGGGTGAGCAACGTGCTGCTGGAACTCGTGTCCGCGAGAACGGGATGGCCGGCCGCACTTCTCACGGCAGAACTCGACCTCACCACCGATCTGCGCCTCGACTCACTCGCCAGGGTCGAATTGCTCGCCGCGCTGCGCGCCCGCGTGCCGGGCCTGCCGGAGATCACCGTCGCGGACGTCCTCGGCCTCCGCACGCTCGGCGAGCTGCAGGCCGCGGTCGAGGGCCGCCCGCACCGGACCCGGCACGTGCGAAGGACAGTGGCACGCACCCCGCCCGGACTGCGCACCGCGGACCTGGACGGCACGCTCGTGATCACCGACGACGGTCGCGGCACCGCGCACGAGATCCGCGCATCCCTTGCCGCACAAGGTTTGGCGGCGACCGTGGTCGACGAGGTCCCGCACGGCGCGACGGGCGTGATCTTCCTCGGCGGGCTGCGCGACGACGTCACCGGCGTGCACGCCGAGGCCCTGCACGCCGCCCGCGAGCAGCGACGGCTCTTCGTCACCGTGCAGGACACCGGCGGCGGCTTCGGACGCAGCGGCACGACCCGGGCACAGGCGGGCGGCCTGGCCGGACTGGCCCGGCACCTCACCACCGAATGGCCCGGCAGCACGATCCGCGCGCTCGACGTCCCCCGCGGCCCGCGCACGGCCGAGCACATCACCACCGAGCTGCTCCACGGTGGCGCCGACGAAGCCGTGGGCTACGCCGGCGACGTCCGGCACCAGCTGATCACCGTGCCGGCGCACCTGCCGGTCCCGGACGGCACCGGCCCCGCCGTCGTCGTCGCGACCTCGGCCTTCCCCGAGCTCCTCACGCTCGCCCGCGAGCTCAAACCGAAGATCGTCCTACTGAGCGTCCGCGACAGCACTGTCGTGAAACGCGCGATCCTCAACCACACCGGCGATCTCCGCGTCACGCGCCCGGAGCGGCTCGACGCCGTGCGCGCCGAGTGGGGGCCGATCACCGGGATCGTCCACCACGCCGCCACGACCCCGCTGTCCGCGCTCGAAGCCGCTCTCGACGCCACCGCGACCGATCCCGTGGCCGAGGTGTGCGTCGTCCTGGGGGCACCGGACGACCGCGCGGCCGCGATGACCAACGAGACGCTGACGTGCCTCGCGGCCACGCGCGGCTGGTCGACGGTCGTCGCGGACGGCGAGGCACTCGTCAGCGCGGTCACCGCCAGGGGCGCGATCCACCTGGTTCCGGCGCCGACTCAGCACGACTTCCGCGCCGAGGTCCGGCCGAGCCCGCTCACCGACGAGTCCCACAGCCCGCTCTCGTGGCTGATCGAGTGGTTCGTCGCCGCGTCCGGCGCGACCGGACTGCGCGAGGTGTCGCTGCTGCGCGATCCCGGTACCGGAACCGGTCCGATCACCGTGCGCTGTCAGGGAAAGCGGCTCGCGCTCGTCTCGAATCTCACGCACGGCAGGGCTTTGGTCGCCGCGCCGCACCCGCCGTCCCGTCCCGAAAAAGCTTCACGTGTCACCGTCCGTGGCACCCGGGCTCTCGGCTGGCCGGTGGAGCACGGCCGCACCGACCCTGCCGCGACGGACGAATGCCTGCGCCTCGCCGCGAAGTGGGCGAGCGAGGAGTTCGGCGGCGCCGCGGTCGCGAAAAGCGTGCGCGAGGTCCGCGTGCACCGCACGGGACTCCTTTCCGGGACCGCGACGGCCGCGCTGTCCGCCGGACGAGTGCACGGCGGGCACGCCGAGTGCGACGTTCTGCTGATCGACACCGGTGGCACGGCACGACTGGAGCTGCTCGGCGTGCGCCTGCTGCGCCACCCGCGGTGATTCGAAAATCCTGTATGAACCCGAACGACTGAACTTGCGGCACGAACGCCCGCACCGGCGGCACCGCACTGCAGCAAAAGAGTTAATACGTCCGGCGAGAAGTAGCTCGGCCGGGAACGCAATGCCGGGATTCATGCGACCCAGGACACACCGATTCGGCCCAACACCCCAGGCGCCACCTGGCCTACCAGGCACGTAGAACCGACACCGGGCCGGCCGCCGCGGACCGAACGCCGAAACCAGTTCATTTCAGTCCGCCGCCATAAGAGCGCGCCAGTTGAGACACCGCCTGTTGAGACGGAATGGAGGTGCGATTGACCGGGTGCTCCCGCTGGGGCAACATCATTGCGCTGGACCACTGCGGTCAAGATATGGTGTTGCTCAGTGGGGGTAATTGTCTCCCCGACGGGAGGAATCGTGGACCCGGCACTGGACGCTTTGCGCGACCGGCTGGCGGAGATCATCGCGTCACCGCCGGACAACACCGACGACCTCGTCGACACGCTGAGCGGTCTCGCGAAGCTCTCGAACCAGTGGTCCGAGGCGATCCAGGCGTTGCGCGCGCCCACCCGCAGGCTCGTCGGACCGGCCGCGGCCGCGTCGGTGAGCGTCGCCGCCCGCCGCGCCGAGGAGTCGTTCATCGAGCTGGAGATCACGCTGGGTGACGCGCTGGCGGCCCAGCCGCGAGCAGTGCGGCACCCCTGAGCCGACCCGGCGCGACCGCACTCGTGCCGCGAATCTGACCAGGCAACAGCACGCTGCGTGACACCGCTTTTCGTCTGCCCTCCGAGACACACCCGATCGGAGGGTTTCCGCACCTCCTCCGCCTGGCGGATGATGCGCCCGATCGGGGTTCGCCGGGGGCTGAGGGGGTGGCGGCATGCGCGCTCCGTGTATGCGGACCCCCGCGGCGGGTCACCCTCCGTGAGGGTGCATGATCGCGTATCCGACGCCCTCGGCTCACCAGGCGCGCGATGACCGAGCGTGGTCTAATCGCCGCCACGTGAGGATCGGCCGTACACAGTTTGGACTCGATCTCGAATGACCTCAGGTCTGCCCTGCCCCCTCTGCGAGGGGCCGGATCGACGTGGCAGCCTCGAGCGCTCCCTGCGGGTGCTCGCCGTCGACGACGAGGCACCCGCGCTGGAAGACCTCGTGTACCTGTTGCGCTCCGATCCGCGCATCGCCCACGTGGAAGCGGTCACCGACGCCACCAAGGCGCTTCGGGTGCTGCACCGCGCGATGGACGCCGGGCAGCCGCTGGACGCGGTGTTCCTCGACATCCGCATGCCGGGCCTCGACGGTCTCGACCTCGCCCGCGTGCTCTCCCGGTTCGCGCAGCCGCCGCCCGTCGTGTTCGTGACCGCGCACCAGCAGCCCGCGGTGGAGGCGTTCGAGCTCAAGGCACTCGACTACCTGCTCAAGCCGGTGCGCCAGGAACGGCTCGCCGAGTCCGTGCACCGCATCGTGCACGAGGTCTGGGACTCCAAGACCCCCGCCGAACCCGCCGCCCCCGCGCCCGCGCAGCCCTCGAACGCCACGCCACCGGAGATGGGCGACGAGGTCATCCCCGTCGAGCTCGGCGGCGTCACGCGGTTCATCCGCCTCGCCGACATCCGGTACGTGGAGGCGCACGGCGACTACGCCCGCCTGCACACCGCGACCGGCAGCGGTCTCGTGCGCGCGGCGCTGAACGGTCTCGAAGAACGCTGGCGCAGCGCGGGATTCGTGCGCATCCACCGCAGCCACCTGGTGTCGCTCGGTCACATCGACGAGCTGCGGCTGGAGGACGGCCACCTCAGCGTCACGATCGGCGGCGCGGTGCTGCCGGTCAGCCGCCGGCACGCGAGGCACCTGCGGCAGCTGCTCGTGCGGCGGGCCCGGCCGGCTCCGGTGTCCGGTCAGACGACGATCGCCGGTGTCGCGCAGCCCAGGAACGGGCTCGGGTCGTGACGACCCCGCCACCCCAGGACGGTCCGGCGCAGAGCGGACCGGCGCCGAAGCCGACCCAGCGCGTGGTGGTGACGAGCCCGCGGACGAGGGCACCGCGTGCCCGTCGCCCGTACTCGGGCACGCGGGAGATCAACGAGCAGAGCGAGCTCGGCGCGGTGTACATGCGCACGCTGATCCGCGCGCAACGGCGGCTGGGTTTGTCGGTGTGCCTGGTGGTGTGCGGAAGTCTCGGCGTGCTGCCGCTGTTGTTCTCGATCGAACCCGACCTGGGCAAGGCGCGGGTGCTCGGGCTCGGGCTGCCGTGGTTCCTGCTGTGCGTGGCGACGTTCCCGATGCTCCTGCTGGCCGGCTGGTTCTACGTGCGGCAGGCCGAGCGCAGTGAACGCGAGTTCGCGGAGCTGGTCGAACGTCCATGACGAGCGGGTACGCCATCGTGGCGGTGCTGGTCGTCGCACTGGGCACGATCCTGGTCGGCACCTACGGACTGCGGGTCTCCCGCACCACGTCGGACTTCTACGTAGCCTCGCGCACGGTCTCCCCGTGGTGGAACGCTTCCGCGATCGGCGGCGAGTACCTGTCGGCCGCGTCGTTCGTCGGCATCGCCGGGCTGATCTTCGCCTACGGGCCGGACATGCTGTGGTTCCCGGTCGGCTACACGGCCGGGTACCTGGTGCTGCTGACGATGGTCGCCGCTCCCCTGCGGCGCTCGGGCGCCTACACGCTGCCGGACTTCGCCGAGGCCCGCTTCCGCTCGCGGGTGGTGCGCGCGGTCGCGTCGATCCTGGCGCTCGCGATCGGCTGGCTGTACCTGTTGCCGCAGCTGGAAGGTGCGGGCCTGACGCTGAACACCGTGACGGGCGCGCCGGACTGGGTGGGCGCGCTGATCGTCACGCTCGTGGTGACCGTCAACGTGATGTCCGGCGGCATGCGGTCGATCACGTTCGTGCAGGCGTTCCAGTACTGGCTCAAGCTCACCGCGATCACCGTGCCGATCGTGTTCCTGATCGTCGTCTGGCAGGTGCACGGCGCGGAGTCGATGACCAAGCCGGAGTTCCCGGTGTTCCGGCAGGACACGAAGGTCGCGTTCGGCCACCAGACCGCGATCCACGCCGAGCAGTCCATCTTCATCAAGGGCAGCGGCGAGATCGACGGCCTGCGCATCGAGAACGCGGGTCTGGTGCTGACCAGCGGCTACCACCGCATCGGGCAGGGCTCGGAATTCACGTTCCCGCAGGGCGCCCCCGTGCCGCACGTGTCCACAATGGAGCACAACACCAACGCCACGTGGGCGCTGCCGGAGTCCAGCGGCCAGAAGTTCCCGTTGTACGGCGTCTACTCGCTCATCATCGCGACGTTCCTGGGCACCATGGGACTGCCGCACGTGATCGTGCGCTTCTACACCAACCCGAACGGCACCGCCGCGCGCCGCACCACGTTGATCGTGCTCGGCCTGCTGTCGGTGTTCTACCTGATGCCGCCGATCTACGGCGCGCTGGGCCGCCTCTACACGCCCGAGCTGCTGATGACCGGGCAGACCGACGCCGTGGTGCTGGTGCTGCCGACGCGGATGATCGACGGGATCGGCGGCCAGCTGCTCGGCGCGCTGGTGGCCGGTGGCGCGTTCGCGGCGTTCCTGTCGACGTCGTCGGGCCTGGTCGTGTCGCTGGCGGGCGTGCTGTCGCAGGACGTGCTGCGGCTGGGCGGCGTGCGCGGGTTCCGGATCTCCACGGTGCTCGCGGGCATCGTGCCGCTCGCGATGACGTTCGTGTCGACCGGCATGCCCGTCGCGGACATGGTCGGCCTGGCGTTCGCGGTGGCGGCCTCGTCGCTGTGCCCGTTGCTGATGCTGGGGATCTGGTCGACGCGGATCACGACCATCGGCGCCATCGCGGGCATGCTCGCCGGTGGCGTCCCGGCGCTCACCGCCGGCCTGGTCACGATGTTCAGCGACGCCGACGACTCCTGGTACGAGGTGCTGCTCTCGCGTCCTGCCGCGTGGACGGTGCCGCTCGGCTTCGCGGTGATGTACGTCGTCTCCCTGCTCACGCCGCGGCACGTGCCTCCTGGCGTGCAGCGGGCGATGGTGAAGCTGCACGCGCCCGAGAACCTCGGGCTGGACGGCTCCGGCCCGTCCTCGTCCGACGAGCGAAGCTAGAGGGTGACGCGAGATGCAGGACTTCCTCACCGCCGCCGCGATCCTCGTCGTGGGCGGAGCCGCCGTGCTCGTGCTGTGGCGGGGCACGCGCAACAAGCAGTCGCTGTCGACCGAGGCCCAGCGCGTCACCTACGAAACGCTGCACACCGCGTGGTCGGCGGCCCCTCCCCTGCGCGCCGGCCTGGTGCCGGACGCGGCCAAGAAGTCCGCACGGCACCTGCGCACCCTGCTCGACACCCCGGCGCTGGCGCTGACCGACGAGACTGAAGTCGTTGCGTGGGAAGGGGTGTCCGAGCACCACGCGGCCGACGCGATGACCCAGGCCGAGGACGTGTTCCTGACCGGCCGCACCCAGGCGTTCGACATCGGCTGCACCGAACCGAACTGCCCGATCAACTGCGCGGTCGTCGCACCGCTGACGGTGGAGGGGCGCGTGGTCGGCACGCTCGCGGCCTACTCGCGCGAGGCGTCGGCAGGCCTCGTGCGCGCGACGAACCAGGTGGCGCGCTGGGCCGCCGGACAGCTCGAACTGGCCGAGCTGGACCGGTCGCGGACCCGGCTGGTGGAGGCGGAGGTGCGTGCCCTGCGCGCGCAGATCTCGCCGCACTTCATCTACAACTCGTTGTCCGCCATCGCTTCCTACGTGCGGACCAACCCGGAACGCGCGCGGACGTTGCTGCTCGACTTCGCGGACTTCACGCGCTACTCGTTCCGCCGCCACGGCGACTTCACGACCCTGGCCGAGGAGCTGCGGTCCATCGACCAGTACCTGGCCCTGGAACGCGCGCGGTTCGGTGAGCGGCTGAAGGTGACCCTGCAGGTGGCGCCGGAGGTGCTGCCGGTGACGGTGCCGTTCCTGTGCCTGCAGCCGTTGGTGGAGAACGCCGTCCGGCACGGCATGGAGGGCAAGGTCGAGCCGGGCCACATCCAGATCCACGCCAACGACAGCGGCGCCGAGGCCCAGATCACCATCGAGGACGACGGCATCGGCATGGACCCCGACAAGCTGCGCCGCACGCTCGCCGGGCAGGTGGACGAGTCGGCGGGCATCGGGCTCGGCAACATCGACGAACGGCTGCGGCGGGTGTACGGCGACGAGTACGGGCTCGTGGTGGAGACGGCGTGCGGGCTGGGCACGAAGATCACCGTGCGGGTGCCGAAGTACCACGCGGGCATCAACGGGATGTGAGCCGTTCCGCCGGACCGCTCGTCCGGCGATGAGCGGTCTTCCGCGCGATGAGCGGTAGATCGTGAGCAATGCGCACGAAAAACCGGGGCCACCCTTCCTCGCGGCGGCCCCGGTTCAAGTTCTGTGCGTCAGCTGGCGGCCTTCGCGGCACGGCGGTCGGCGGCGTCGAGCACCGCGCGGATCCAGTCGAGCTCCTCGGTGCCGCACGCGCCCTCGGCCGCGGCCCGGCGCAGGCGCACCCACAGGCCCAGGTCGGTCCACTCCTGGAAGCGGCGGTGCACGGTCGGCACGGTCACGCCGAACGACGCGGGCAGGTGCCGCCACGCGCAGCCCGAGGAGAGCACGAAGACGATGGCGGTGAAGACCGCGCGGTTGCAGACGCGGCCGCGGCCACCGCCCTGGCGGCGCACCTTGGCCGGCGGGATCAGCGGCTCGACCACGGCCCAGAGGTTCGGGCTGACCAGGCGTGCCGAGAGCTGGTCGATGACGTCACCGCGGCCGGTCTCGCACGTGTGCTCCGGCCAGGCCGAGGCGCGCATCCAGGCGTCCTGGCGCGGCGCGGGGTCGGCGGGCCGCGGGTCCTGGCGGGCGGACTCGGCGCGCTGACGGGAGCGGAGCAGGGTGGCCAGGGCGGTGTCCTCGGCCGTGGTGCGGCGCTGCGGGACGGCGTAGGCCGCGTGCTGCTGGGCGTGGCGGGCGATCTCGGCGCCGACCGTGCGGCGGAACGAGGGGTTGGCCGCCAGGCGCGGGTCCACGGGCTGGCCGTAGCGGGTCGGCACCTGGCCGACCGCGGCCTGACGTGGAGGGACGGGCCGCTGGGGCACTTGACGGGGCGGGACCTGCCGCGCGAGTCGCGGGTCCGGGGTCCGTGCGAACTGTGAGTCGGTCATGGTGTGGTCCTCCGCCAGGACTTTTCCGTCAGGTGACAGCGCTCACAGTAGGAAGGCGGCCAGAAAACCGGTAAGTACGTAGGCCATAAAAGGCGATGAGCGGGCGCAGGGCGGCGATGCGCGGCTCTCCCTGTTGAGACGAGTGGCGCACTGTCTGCGACGAACGGATAACCGGTCGTGGCATCCGTCCCACTACCGGGTGGTGCAGACCTCTCACAGCGCGCACCCCACCGGGCGGTAATGATCCGGTCGTTGACGTTCGAGATACCGTTCGAACCGTGAAGCTCTTGGCCACCAGCGACCTGCACGTCTCCTACCAGGACAACCGACAGGTGGTGGAGGCGATCGCGTCACCCGACCAGGACGACTGGCTGATCGTCGCCGGGGACATCGGCGAGCGGTTCGCCGACGTCGAGTGGACGCTGCGGACCCTGCGGCCCCGCTTCGGGAAGGTCATCTGGTCGCCGGGCAACCACGAGCTCTGGACCACGAAGGACGACGAGAACCAGGCCCGCGGGGAGATGCGCTACAAGCAGCTCGTCGAGCTGTGCCGGAGCCTGGACGTGGTCACGCCGGAAGACCCGTACCTGGTCTTCGAGGGCTCCGGAGGTCCGGTCACCGTCTGTCCACTGTTCCTCGGTTACGACTACTCCTTTCGACCGCACGGTGCCACGGACGTGAAGTCGGCTCTCGCCATCGCGCACGAGGCCGGCGTGGTGTGCACGGACGAGTACTTCCTGCACCCGGACCCCTACCCGTCCCGCGAGGCGTGGTGCCAGGCGCGCGTGCGGGAGACCGAGGAGCGGCTCGCCCGCGTCACCGGGCCGACCGTGCTGATCAACCACTACCCGCTCGTCCGCGACCCCACGTTCGTGCTGCGCTACCCCGAGTTCGCGCTGTGGTGCGGCACCACGCTGACCGCCGACTGGCACCGGCGCTTCAACGCGGTCGAGATGGTCTACGGCCACCTGCACATCCCTCGCACGACGCACTACGACGGCGTGCGCTTCGACGAGGTCTCGCTCGGCTACCCGCGCGAGTGGAAACCACGCGGCACCACCCAGGTGAAGCTGCACGACGTGCTGCGGGAGTCATAGGTGCTGGAACAGCTTCTCCCCCCGCCCATCGCGGCGGTGGAGCGCTACGACGACGAACTGCCGGTCGAGCTCTTCCCCGAGGAGGAGGCGCTGCTGGCCAACGCCGTCCCGAAGCGGAAGTTCGAGTTCGGCACGGCGCGGTGGTGCGCCCGTGAGGCCATGAAGCGCCTCGGTGTCGAGCCGGTGGCGATCCTGCCCGGCCCGAAGCGGGAGCCGCAGTGGCCGCCGGAGCTCGTCGGCAGCCTCACCCACTGCGCCGGCTACCGGGCCGCCGCACTGGCGCTGAAGAGCGACTACCAGACGATCGGCATCGACGCCGAGCCGCACGGTCCCGCGCCCAACGGGGTGCTGGAGGCCATCGCGATCCCGGCGGAGATCCGGCGCATGCCCGGGCTGAAGGTCGACGACCCGAAGATCTGCTGGGACCGGCTGCTGTTCAGCGCGAAGGAGTCGACCTACAAGGCCTGGTACCCGGTCACGCAGCGGTGGCTGGGCTTCGAGGACGCCGACATCACGCTGAACGCCGACGGCACCTTCCACTCGCGCATCCTGCTGCCGGACACCCCGATCGCCGGGTTCCACGGCCGCTGGCTCGTGCAGGGTGACATCGTGATCACCGCCATCGCCGTTCCCGCTTCCTGAAACGCGGGCGACACACGGGTGTCGGATTGATCAACCATGGTGCACAGTGATGGGGTGAACCCTCGACCGCCGGGAGGCCACCATGGGCGAGGACGTCGCGAAGCACGAGTTCACGCGCGAGGACCGCACGCGGTACCGCACCAAGGTGCGCCGGTGCCTCGACGTGTTCGCCAGGATGCTGCGTGAGGCGAGGTTCGACTTCGAGAGGCCGATGACCGGCCTCGAGATCGAGATCAACCTCATCGACGAGCACGGCGACCCGGCGATGAAGAACCACGAGGCGCTCGAGGTCATCGACGACCCCGACTTCGTGACCGAGCTCGGCCAGTGGAACATCGAGATCAACGTGGCACCGCGACGGCTCGCGGGCGGCGGCATCACCTCGTTCGAGGAGACGGTCCGCCGGTCGCTGAACTCCGCCGAGCAGAAGGCGCGCGAGATCGGCGCGCACATGGTCATCAACGGCATCCTGCCGACGTTGCGCAGCAAGCACGTGACGCCGGACCAGCTGTCGAGCAACCCGCGCTACGCGCTGCTCAACGAGCAGGTGCTGGCCGCGCGGGGCGAGGACCTGCAGATCTCCATCGACGGCGTGGAACGGCTGCACCTCACCGCGAGCTCGATCGTGCCCGAGGCGGCCTGCACCAGCACGCAGCTGCACCTGCAGGTCTCGCCCGAGCAGTTCCCCGCCTACTGGAACGCCGCCCAGGCCATCGCCGGCGTCCAGGTCGCGGTGGGCGCGAACTCGCCGTTCTTCCTCGGCAAGGAGCTGTGGCGCGAGACCCGCATCGCGTTGTTCCAGCAGGCCACCGACACCCGCGGCGACGAGCTCAAGGCACAGGGCGTGCGGCCGCGGGTGTGGTTCGGCGAGCGGTGGATCAACTCGATCTTCGACCTGTTCGAGGAGAACGTCCGGTACTTCCCCGCGTTGCTGCCCATCTGCGACGAGGAGGACCCGCTCGCCGTGCTCGACCACGGCGACACGCCGGCTCTCAGCGAGCTGAAGCTGCACAACGGCACCATCTACCGCTGGAACCGCCCCGTGTACGACGTGGTGCGGGACAGGCCTCACCTGCGCGTCGAGAACCGGGTGCTGCCCGCGGGCCCCACCATCGTCGACACGCTGGCGAACGCGGCGCTCTACTTCGGCCTGGTTCGCGCGCTGGCCGAGGACGAGCGTCCACTGTGGTCGCAGATGAGCTTCCAGGCCGCCGAGGAGAACTTCAACGCCGCCTCCCGCAACGGCATGGACGCGCAGATGTACTGGCCCGGTGTCGGCACCGTGCCCGTGGTGGAGTTGGTGCTTCGCCGCCTCCTTCCGCTGGCGCACGAGGGTCTGATCCGCTGGGGTGTGGACTCGGCGGAACGGGACCGGTTGCTGGGTGTCATCGAGCAGCGCTGCCTGACCGGCGTGAACGGCGCGACCTGGCAGGCGCGCGAGTTCCACCGGCACTACGACCACACGCACCTGGACCGCGCCGACGCGCTGCGGGCCATGCTCAGGTCCTATGTGGAGCTCATGCACGCCAACGAGCCCGTGCACACCTGGCCGGCCACCGGGGCCTGACCGGCTTTCTGCTGGTTCGGGTGGTACGCGCATCCGCGCCAGGAGAGAGCCGGTAGCGAGAATCAAGGGCGGTGAGCGGCCTGCCTCCCGGATGAGGGGTCGTCACCACCGGCAAGAAACAGGATAGCGGTCCGCACCGACAGAAATGGCGAAGGTGCGGAGCGCCTGCCGCGCTGCGCCGCGGGCACCTGGAAGCGCGGGGGGAAGCGCCGGGGGAAGCGGCGGCGAGCACCAGGAGGCGGCGCAAGCGGCGGCGCCGGCGGCGCCGGCGGCGGCGCCGCCGGTACCGGGAAGCGGCGGGAGGCGGCGAGAACCGACGAGAGGCGCTGCGCGCACCGGGAGCGGCCGGAAGCAGCGACAAGCGGCCGGACAGCGGGAAACAGCCGGACGCGCCGGAACAGCTGGACACAGCGGGACACGCCGGAACAGCGGGAGCGCCGGGAAGCGGCGGAAGCGCTGCCGCGAGCCCACCGGAAACGCAGGGCGGCAAGCCTGCCGCCTCGAACACGCGAACGGTCCCGCCACCCGCGGCGGCGGGACCGTTGCTCGTGCGTCCTCAGGTCAGCTGGTGGGGAAGTCGTCCGGCGTGCGCATCCGCTCCCGCACCCACACCCCGGCCGGCTTCAGCACGCTGGTGCCGCTGAAGTTGTTCCCGGCGCAGGTGCCGGTCTTGAACACCGCGCCCGACCGCTCGTCGTCGGAGAAGTTCCAGTTGGCCCAGGAGATCTTCTTGCGGGCCATCAGGTCGATGTACTTCTGCGACGTCGTGAAGTCGTTCGCGCCGTCGCCGGAGGCGGTCTGGGTGCCGAACTCGGTCACGAACACCGGAACCGCCGAGGACACGCGGTCCAGGACGTCGATGTAGTCCTGCTTGTGCGAGTTGGCGTAGAAGTGGAAGGAGTACATGAAGTTGGTCGCGTTGACCTTGTTGTTCAGCACGACCGACGGGTCCTCGCCGTCGGAGTGGCCGAAGGTCGACCAGCCGTGCGTGCCCGAGACGATCAGGCTGTCCGGGTCGATGTTGCGGATGACCGGGACCATCTGCTCCGCGTAGGACTTGACCTTCGCCCACGAGACCTCGTTCGGCTCGTTCGCGATGTCGTAGATGATGTTGGTCTTGTCCTTGTGGCGCGTGGCGATCTCGGTGAAGAAGGTCTTGGCGCGCGACAGGTTGTAGTTCGGGTCGCCCGGCGAGAGCTGGTGCCAGTCGACCAGGACGTAGATGCCGCGGCGGGTCGCTTCCTCGATGAGGCCGTGGACCAGGTCGGTGAACTTGCGCGGGTTGGTCTCGTACCCGCCTTCCTGGACGTAGAGCGCGGTGCGGATGAAGTCGCCGCCCCAGTCGTCCACCAGTGCGTCCCACGAGGCGGGCTTGATGCACTGCGCGTACCACTGCAGGCCGTGCGTGCTCATGCCGCGCAACTGGATGGGCTTTCCGTACTGGTTGCACAGCTGCACGCCGCACACCCGCAGCAGGCCGTTGATGTCGTGCGGCCGCGTGCCGCCGGGCGTGCCCGGCTGCGTGCGCACCGACACCGGGCTGGACGGGGCGGAGAGGTTCCCCGCCGCGTCGCGGGCCTGCACGGTGAAGGTGTACGCGGTGTCCGGCGTCAGGCCCGTGACGGTGTGGGTGGTGCCCGTCGTGACGGAGCCGTTGGACAGCACGTAGCCGGTCACGCCCACGTTGTCCGTGGACGCGTCCCACGCCAAGGACACCGACGACGACGTGGAACCGGTGGAGCGCAGGTTGCCCGGCACGGTGGGGGCGACCGTGTCCGGCGGGCCCGACGGGGGTTCCACGTCGAGGCGGTCGAGGTTCGGGCCGCCGTTGGCCGTCGTCGCGACTGTTTTGATCTTGTTGGTGCCCGCCGCCAGGGTCACGGTGGTGGTGCGGGTCTGCCACGTGGTCCACGCGCCCGTGCCGGGGAACGAGAGCTCGTCCGCCGCCAGCGAGCCGTTCACCGAGATGTCCATCGGGCGGTTGGCCGTGGTGCCGTTGGCGAACCGGAACGACAGCGTCGCCTGGCCCGCGCTGGGCGAGGTCACGGTGAACTCGACCGAGCTGCCGATCTCGTTGTCGTAGTTGACGAAGCCGGTGCCGGTGAAGCCGGCGTGGTTGGACTCGACGACGCCGTTCGCGATGGTCGCGCTCTCGGCCTGGTACTGGACGGGGGCGGCGATCGCGACGGCCGGGACCGCGAGCGCCAACGCGGCCGGTAGGACCAGGAACAGGGATCTGGTCACAGAGTGCCTCCTGTGTGTGGGACAGCAGGGTGCGGCGGCACTTTAGTTAAGAAGGTTTCCTATCTGTTGTGGGTTGCATCACAGCACCAGACCACTGCGGCTGTCAACAAATTCGGGCGACCGGAACAAGTCGGGTGAGGCATCCTGCACGCCTGATGCGATCCACAGTCACCGTGACACCAGCACAGCTTCCGGAGGTGCTGCTGCACGTCGCCGTCGTCCGGCCGGTCTTCCTCTGGGGAGCACCGGGTATCGGCAAGTCCTCGCTCGTCCGCGGGTTCGCCGCCGAGCTGGGCCTGGAGTGCGTGACGCTGCTCGGCACGCAGCTCGCGCCGGAGGACCTGATCGGGGTGCCGGAACTGGTCGGTGGCCGGTCCCGGTTCGCGCCGCCCGAGACCATCGCCCGCCACGACCCGTACTGCCTCTTCCTCGACGAGCTCAACGCCAGCAGCCCAGAGGTGCAGAAGGCGTTCTACTCGCTGATCCTGGACCGCCGCATCGGCTCCTACGAGCTGCCGAAGGGCTCGATCGTGATCGGCGCCGGCAACCGGGCCGTCGACAACGCCCTGGCCCGCCCGATGGCGTCCGCGCTCGTGAACCGCATGGTCCACGTGCACCTCACCGCGTCCGCGAAGGACTGGCTGCGGTGGGCGCGGGCGAACGACATCCACCCGTGGGTGCTCGAGTACCTCACCCAGCGCCCCGACCACCTGTGGAGCGCGGCGCCGAAGGTCGAGGAGACGTTCTCCACGCCCCGCGGCTGGCACATGCTGTCCGACGCGCTGCACTCGTTCGGCGAGGACGTCTCCGACGAGATCCTCGGCGTGCTGGCGTTCGGCACGGTCACCGCGAACCACGCCTCGATGTTCAAGGCGTTCGTGAAGACCGTGCGGCACGCGTACGGGCTGGAGGCCGTGCTGCGCGGCGACGCCCGCTGGCCGTCCGCGCCGCAGGACCGCGACCTGCTCTACTTCCTGGCCGAGGCGTTCCGCGCCCGGCTGGTGAAGGAGCTGCCGCACGACAAGACGCACGCGTCGGCGGCGGGCAAGCAGCTCGCGCACCGCGGCAAGGCGCTGCTGCTCGAACTGGCCGAGCTGTCGCTGGAGATCGCGCAGATGGTGATCGCGGCCGACGACGACGGCAACGCCGTGCTGCCCACGTGGTTCCTCGTCGAGGTCACCCGAGATCTGCCGCGATTGGTCGCGGCGCGCGCATGAGCTCCCGTTCGCGCAACAAGGTCGACCCCGCTTGGGAGGCGTACGTCGCGGCACACCGCTCGGTCGTGAACCACCCGCTGTTCGCTCCGTTGAGCGTCTACTTCTCGCGGCACTCCGAGCACGCGTGGGCGGACATCTCTCTCGACGGTTCCATGCTGGTGCACCCGAAGCGGCGGGCCGACGAGGCCGAGTGGGTGTGGGTGTTCGCGCACTGCCTGCTGCACCTGGGGTTCGGCACGCACGACTGCCAGGTCGTGCTCGACTTCCAGCCCGCCGTCCGGCTCGGCACCCGGCCGCACTCGTGGGAGCCGGGCAGGTGCGTGCGCGGCGGTGCGTCGAAGGAGCCGGAGAAGTGGGCGGGACGGTTCGCCGCCGGGCTCTCCAACGCCGCCGCGGCCGCGGTCGACGTGGCGGGCGGCGCGCGGTCGTCGCTGTCCGACGCACGACCGCTGAAGACCGAGTGGGACCTCGCGCTGAGCTGGTTCGTGTCGAACTACCCGCTGCTGGGCGCGCTGGCGTCGGCGATGACCGTGGTGGCGGACGCGGAGCTGGCGCGGGGCTGGGACATCTCGATCGCGGCGGTGTCCACGGCGTCGGCGGAGATCTACGTGAACCCGCTGGCCGGGCTGGCCCGCGAGGAGTGGCGGTTCGTGCTGGCGCACGAGATGTTGCACGCCGCGCTGCGCCACTGCGACCGGGTCGGCGGCCGCGACCCGCACCTGTGGAACGTCGCCGCGGACTTCGTGGTCAACGGCTGGCTGGTCGAGATGGGCGTCGGATCGGCGCCCGAGGGCGTGCTGCACGACCAGGAGCTGCGCGGGTTGTCGGTCGAGTCCGTCTACGACCGGATCACGACCGATCTGCGGCGGTACCGGAAGCTGCTCACGTTGCGGGGCAGGCAGGGCGACCTGCTGGGTGAGCCGTTGCGCGGGCCGTCGGACATCACGGATCTGGACGAGTTCTACCGGCGTGCGTTGCTGACGGGCCTGAGCTACCACACGGTGTCACGCGGCCTGCTGCCCGCCGGGCTGGTCGAGGAGATCCGCGCGCTGGAGCACCCGCCGCTGTCGTGGGACGCCCAGCTGGCGCGGTGGTTCGAGGAGTTCGTTCCGGCCGCGGAGAAACGGCGGACCTACGCCCGCGCGTCCCGGCGGCAGGCGTCCACTCCGGACATTCCGCGGCCCGGCCGGGTGCGGCCGGAGACGCTGGAGTCCCGGCCGACGTTCGGCGTCGTGCTCGACACGTCCGGCTCGATGGATCCCAAGCTGCTGGGCAAGGCTCTGGGGGCGATCGCGTCCTATGCCGCGGCACGTGACGTGCCCGCCGCACGCGTGGTTTTCTGTGATGCGATGGCATATGACGCCGGATATGTGCCCGTCGAGGACATCGCGGGCCGGGTGACGGTGCGCGGGCGCGGCGGCACGGTGCTGCAGCCCGGCATCGACCTGCTCGACCGCGCGACCGACTTCCCCTCGTCCGGCCCGGTCCTGGTCATCACCGACGGGTGGTGCGACGTGCTGCGGATCCGGCGCGAGCACGCGTTCCTGATCCCCGCCGGCGCGCACCTGCCGTTCCGGGCGCGTGGACCCGTGTTCCGGATGTCCTGATGGAGATCGCCTGCGACGAGTCCGGCTCCGAGGGCGAGAAGCTCGTCGGCGGCGTCACGGCGGTCTTCGCGCACGCCGGGGTGCGGCTTTCGCACGAGGAGGCGGCGGCGTGCGTGCGGTCGCTGCGGGAGATGATCAAGTCTCCGGCGTTGGAGTACAAGGCCAACCACCTGCTGCGCACGAAGAACCGGTGGGTGCTGCTGTGGTTCCTCGGGCCCTCCGGGCCGCTGGCCGGCCGCGCCCGTGTGCAGCTCGTGGACAAGCGGCGGTTCCTGGCCTCACGGGTGCGTGCGGAGTTCGGGGCGGTTTCCGGGCCGTTGGAGCACTACAACGACCTGCTGCGCGCCCTCGGGCCGCGCGGGGCGCTCGATCCGCTGTTCCCGGCGATCCTCAGGGCCGTCGCCCAGTGGGGCCGTGGTCCGGTGTCGATCGTGCACGACCAGCAGCTGTCGCTCACCGACGGCCGGATCCGGCAGCTCAAGAAACTGGCGCCACGACTGGAAAGCCTGACGCTGGTGGACTCGCAGCACGACGCACGGGTGCAGGTGGCCGACTTCCTGGCCGGTATCGCCCGGCGCGTCGCGGAGGAAGAGCTCAACGGGCGGCCCGACCGCGAGGTGATCGAGCTGCTGAGGCCTTTTGTCGTCGGACCGAGGATGTGGCATGCCTGACCTGATCTTCAGCGACCCGCAGCTGGCGCGGCTCTACGACGTGTTCGACGGGCCGCGTGACGATCTGGACCTGTACCTGGAGATCGCGGCCGAGCTCGGGGCGCGGTCGGTGCTCGACGTCGGCTGCGGCACGGGCTGTCTGGCGGTGTTGCTCGCCGGCACCGGCCGCGCGGTCGTCGGCGTGGACCCGGCCCTGGCCTCGCTGGAGATCGCGCGGGCCAAGGACGACCGGGTGAGGTGGATCCACGGCGACGCCACGGCGTTGCCGCCGCTGCAGGTCGATCTCGCGGCCATGACCGGGAACGTGGCGCAGGTGTTCCTCGGCGGCGACTGGGAACGGACGTTGCGCGGGATCCGCGAAGCGCTGCGGCCCGGCGGGCACCTGGTGTTCGAGACGCGGCGACCGGAGGCGCGGGCGTGGGAGGGCTGGGCGGTACCCACGCGCCGGGTGGTGAACGGCGTGGAGGAACGGCGGGAGCTGCTCGGCGTCAGCCTGCCGCTGGTGTCGTTCCGCCACACCTACACGTTGCCGGACGGCACGGTGCTCGCCTCCGACTCGACGCTGCGGTTCCGCTCACGGGCCGAGGTGGAGGAAAGCCTGGTGTCGTGCGGATTCCGGGTGGTGGACGTGCGGGACGCACCGGACCGGCCCGGACGCGAGCTCGTGTTCGTGGCGCAGCGCACCGGAGGACTGGGCGTCAGCTGACGAGCGCGGGCTGCTTCCAGGCGCGCACCAGCCACGGCAGGACGCACGGCATCCGGTCGGCCACGATGTCGTGCAGCACCAGCACCACGCGGCCGGAACGATCAGGTCCGGCGTCGAGCCACACGGCCTGCATCAGCACGCCCGCCTGGAGGTCGAGCCCCGCCTCCGCCTGCGCCAGTGCGGCGTCCGTGGCGGCGACGGGGTCGGTGACCAGGTGGTGCGCGAAGCCGGAACGACACAGTTCGGGATGCAGTTCCACGAAGGAATCCACCGCGGCGGCCAGGCGCTGCACGCCCAGACCGGCCCGAACCTGCACCGTCATGGCTCTCATGTTAGGAGAGCCTGACCTAGTAGCCGTCCCCTCCCCAGAACTGCTCCTCCAGCATGTCGGCCGTGCCCGCGAGCAGCTGGAGCGGGTCGGTGAACTCGTGGATGTCGAGGTCGGCCAGCGGCAACGAGTGCCGGACCACGACGTGCTCCCCCATGATCGCGAGGCCGCACGCGACGGTCGACCTGCCGACCTCCTCCAGGACCTCGCGCAGGTTCACGTCCTTCGCGAGGCCGCACGGGGACGCGATCTGCACCCATTCGTGCATCTTGTCGAGCACTTCCCGGACGATGATCACGACCTGGGTACGGCCGTCGTCACCGTCGCCGTCGTCGTCGAAGGTGAAGAGGACTCTCAGCTCCTCACCGTCGTCGTGGATGACGTCGTACTCGGCGCGGACGTATGCCGCGAGATCTCCCCAACTCGCCATGGCGCAACCCTACTGGCCGCGATCGCCCAGAGCCCCACGACGAGCACCGCGCCGACCTCCGCGACGAGCAAGATCCTCTCGATGTAGCCCAGCGGGAACACCACCCACCACCGAACGCCGGACGTCGCCCCCATCGCAATGGCGTAGATGATCGGGAGAAACGCGACAACGCTCACCACACCGGACGCCAGGGTGAACTTCGCGTGTCTTCCCCACACGCGGTCCTTCAGCCACGGCCGCGCCAGCAGGATCACCGCGACGGGCAGGCTCACGAACGCGATCATGCTGCCGAACCGGTGGATGCCGCCGCTGACCGCGTTGGTGCCCATCGCCCAGTTCGTCTTCGGGAACGCCACCACGAGCAGCAGGCCGGCCGACCAGCAGGCCAGCGCGATCGAGCCGCCGGACCGCCACCTCGCCAGCCCCTTGTGGACGAGCGCGGCGAGGATCGCCACCGACCCGGACGCCAGCAGCAGCACGGCGACGTCGAAGACCGGCCGGTAGGCGCCCAGCGCGTATTCGCTGATCGTGCGGCGCATCGGGCCGACGGTCAGGTCGAGCAGGCCGACCATGGCCACCGTGACGACCACGGCGAGGGAACCGCCGGTGGCGGCCAGTCGAGGAATCAGCACATATCGGTCAACGCCGCCGTACGACGGTGCGGTTCCCGGGTTCAGGAAGCCGACAGCTTCAGTCGAGGACGCTCCCGCACGTGATGTTGACCTGCGTGCCGGTGATCATCCGCGCCCAGTCCGAGGCCGCGAACACCGCCGCCCTGCCGACGTCCTGCAGGGTGGCGGCCCTGCCGAGCGCGGTCTGCCCGACGATGTCGGGCTCGACCTGGTCGCGGAGCTCCGCCGGGACGGACTCGGGGATGCCACCGGTCCGCAACGTCACCACCCGGACGCCGTGCGGGCCCAGCTCTGCCGCCAGCTGACGGCGCATCGCCTCCACCGCGTCGAACGCCGTCAGCAGGCCGCCGAGGTGCCACCGTCGGTGGACCGCCGGGTCGCCGGTGCCGCCGAAGAACAGGATGACGCCGCTGCGCCGCCTGACCATGTGGCGGGCCGCGGCGCGGGCGGTGAGGAACTTCGAGCGGACGTTCGTGACGATCGGGGCGAGGTAGTCGTCGACGCTCATCTCGTGCAACGGCGTGCCCTGGACGTCGTTGTCGGAGATGACGTTGACCGAGATGTCGAGGCGGTCGAGCGTGGCCGCGTGCCGGTCCACGCTCTGCTCGTCGAGGGCGTCGACCACCGCGTGCTCGACGCCGAGCTCCGCCGCCTTGGCCCTGAGCGTCGCCTCGGTGCGGGCGGTGAGGTGCACCGTCGCGCCCGCTTCCGCGAACGCCCTCGCGATCGCGCCGCCGATGGTGCCCGCGCCGTAGATGACCGCGATCTTGCCGTTGAGGTTCATCCCCACACCCTGGACCACTTCCTACCGCAACGCGATCGCCGCCTCCCGTGCCACCGCGTCGGCCACCGCCGTGAGGGCGGGCGAGTCGAGCCTCCACTGCTGCCAGTACAGCGGGACGTCGACGGTCCGGCCGGGCGCGAGGTCGACGAGACCTTCCTGGAGCTGCTGCGGCGGCACCATGCCCCAGCCGAGACCCGCCACGATCGCGCGCACGTACACCTCGGACGACGGCACGTAGTGGCGGTGTTCGGACGCGCCGCGGCCGCGGGTCAGCGTGCGCACGAACCGGTCCTGGAGGTCGTCGTTGCGGTCGAACACCACGACCGGCGCGCCGGGCAGCCACGACCGCACCGGACCGTCCGCGTAACGGTCCACAAAAGACGGTGTTGCCATTGCGGCGTAACGGATGCTGCCCAGCTTCCGCACCGAGCAGCCCGCGACCGGTTCGCGCGAGGAGGTCACCGCGGCCATCACCAGGCCTTGGCGCAGCAACGCCGTCGTGTGGTCCTGGTCCTCGCGGTGGAGGTCGAACGAGATCCTCAGGTCCGGCGACACCCGCTGCAGGGCGGGGAGGAACCACGTGGCGAGCGAGTCGGCGTTGACCGCGATCGGCACCCGCACGACGGCGTCCTCGCCGAGCGCCGCCTCCAGGTCCTGGTCGAGCGCGAGCAGTTGCCGGCCGTAGCGGACCAGCACCTCCCCCGACGGCGTCAGCCGCACCGGGCGCGCCCGCACCAGCAGCACCCGGCCCGTCCGCTGCTCCAGCGCCTTGATCCGTTGCGAGACAGCCGAAGGCGTGACGTGCAACACGGTGGCGGCGGCGTCGAACGTGCCCGCGTCGACGACCGCGAGCAGCGTGCGCACCAGGTCGAGATCCATCACGGACGCTAATGATACGTAAGAATCTTTAGCTGGCCTCATCAAGAACGCGTGCCTACCGTCGGACGCGTGACTGACCTGCTGCTCGGCTTCGGCACCATGATGACCCTGATCGTCGCGATCGGCGCGCAGAACGCTTTCGTGCTGCGCCAAGGACTTCGGCGCCAGGCAGTGCTGCCGGTCGTCGCCGTGTGCGCGCTCTCCGACGCCGTCCTGGTCGCGGTCGGCGTCGCCGGGTTCGGGGTGATCGTGAACCGGTGGCCGCAGGTCATCACGGCGGCGGCGGTCGTCGGCGGGCTTTTCCTGATGGGGTACGGGTTTCTGGCCGCGCGCCGCGCGTTCCGGCCGTCCGCGATGAACGCCGGCCCGGACCGGCGGGGCCGGCCGGTGCTGACCGCCATCGCGCTGACGTGGCTCAACCCGCACGTCTACCTCGACACGGTGCTGCTGCTCGGCTCGATCGCGGCCGGGCGTTGGCTGTTCGGGGTCGGCGCGGTGGCCGCGAGCGTCACCTGGTTCGTCGCGCTCGGGTTCGGCGCGCGGCTGCTGAGCCCGTGGTTCGCGAAGCCTCGGTCGTGGCGGGTGCTGGACGGCGTGATCGCCGCCGTGATGATCACTCTCGGGGTGACCCTGCTCGCCGGGTGGTGATCATCACCAGCACCGCCGCCACGGCCAGCACCCCGCTCGTCACAGGTGCCGCGGCACCGGCTCCGAGGGACGCCGAAGCGAGCACCGCACTGACGAGAGCACCCGCGAGGACTTTCCGATGATGATCACCCACGTGGCCGACCATAACCCACGACACGCGCATGTTGGGTGGTGATCCAGACCCCACCCCCACATGTAGTATCTGCCGCGCTGGTGGTTCACCGCCCTGGAGCAACGGGCCGGTGAGGCAAGAGGGAACCCGGTGCAAGTCCGGGACTGCCCCGCAGCGGTGAGTGGGAACGAAAGCCGTCAACGAAGCACTGGGTCGCGAGACCTGGGAAGCGACGGCCGGTAGGCGCGAGGAACACGCCCACGAGTCCGAAGACCTGCCACCGGTGTGCGCGCAAGCCTGCGCGCACGACACGGTGCCCCGAGGGAGGGCGGCTGTGTGCCCTCGGTGGCGCGCGCCCGCACTTCCTCCGGCCCAGCTCGCGAGGAGAGAGCGTGCCCGACCGCCTTTCAGTGGTCATCCAGGAAGCGTGTGCCGACCTGCCCAACGCGTCGGCCGAGGCCGTGCTGGCCGAGACCAAGCGGAACCTCTACGACGGCATCACCGACGCCGAGCTCGCCCTGGCGCCGATCATGGCCGCCCGCGCGATGGTCGAGCAGGACCCGGACTACTCGTTCGTCAGCGCCCGGTTGTTGCTGGACAGGCTGCGTGCCGAGGCCTGCGGCGAGCCGCTGTCGCACGCCGAGATGACCGAGCGCTACCCGTCGTACTTCGCGGCGTTCGTCCGCCACGGCGTCGAGCTCGGCCAGCTCGACCCGCGCCTGGAGGACTTCGACCTGGCCCGCCTGGGTGCGGCGCTGCGACCGGAACGCGACCTGAACTTCCAGTTCCTGGGCCTGCAGACGCTGTACGACCGCTACTTCCTGCACCACGACGGCCGCCGCTACGAGCTGCCGCAGGCGTTCTTCCTGCGAGTCGCCATGGGCCTGGCGCTCGGCGAGGACGACCGCGACGCCCGCGCGATCGAGTTCTACGAGCTGCTCTCGTCGTTCGACTTCATGTGCTCGACCCCGACGCTGTTCAACTCGGGCACCACGCGCCCGCAGCTGTCGTCGTGCTTCCTGACCACTGTGGACGACGATCTCGCCGCGATCTTCCACGGCATCGGCAACAACGCGCTGCTGAGCAAGTTCGCCGGTGGTCTCGGCAACGACTGGACGCCGGTGCGCGGGATCGGCGCGCACATCAAGGGCACCAACGGCAAGTCGCAGGGCGTCGTGCCGTTCCTCAAGGTCGCCAACGACACCGCGGTCGCGGTCAACCAGTGCTTCGCGCCGGAAACCGGTGTCTACACCGCCGACGGAGCCAAGCCGGTCAAGGACGTCCGGGCCGGCGACCTCGTTCTCGGCGTCAGCGGCAACTACCGCGAAGTCACCGACGTCATGTCCTACGACCAGACCGACCCGATGGTCGAGGTGAAAGTCAAACACTCCGTCGAGACGTTGAAAGTCACTGCCGGGCACCCGTTCTACGCCATCAAGGGCGTGCCGCTGGAACAGGCCGACAGCCGAACACTCAAGTGGCTGGCCAACGGCAAGGTACGACCCGATTGGGTCGAAGCCGGACAACTGGAGAAGGGCGACTACGTAGCGCAGGTGATCCCCAGGGAGATCGTGCCGGTTCCTGGTCTCACCGACGACGACGCCCGGCTGTACGGGATCCTGCTGGGTGACGGGCATCTGGCGAAGAACGGCCTGGAGTGGGGTGTTTCCGGCAACCCGGAGCTGGATGTCCACCTCGACTTCCTGCGGGACTACCTGTCCTCACGCGAAATCCACTACTGGGAGGGGGACAGGAACAGCGACAACTACCGTCAGATCAGGTGGGCCTCCGGGCGGGGAGTCCGACGCGATGCGCAAAGCGGTCGCATCCTCGGGGCCGGTGATCCCACACTTCCATTCACCTACGACGATCTATACGACGAGCACGGTAAGAAGCGCATCGCGAGGCGGTTCTCGCACCTGCCGCACGCCCAGACGAGGATGCTGCTGCAGGGTTTGCTCGAAACCGGCGGTGGTGTCTCGCGTGGCGTAGAGGTCTATTTCACGACCACGTCTCCGGCGCTGGCAGCAGGTGTCCGCTACCAGCTGCTACGTCTGGGGGTTCCGTCTGCAGGCCAGTACCGGGAACGCGAACGGGATCACACGGGCTCTCGGTCGGACGGCACTCGGATCACCTTCTCCGGCGTCGTGAAGGTCTTCGACATCCGGGTGCCGGCCGTGCCGGGCATCGCCGAACTCATCGGCTGCCGCCCCATCGTCAAGCACAACTGGATCGAGCACGCCGGCATGGTGTTCTCCCGGGTCCGGGACGTGCGGGAGACCGAGATCGCGCCGACCGTGTTCGATCTCAAGGTCGAGACCGACGAGTCCTACATGACGACCGCGGGTCTCGCGCACAACGGTGGCAAGCGCAAGGGTGCGGTGTGCGCGTACCTGGAGACCTGGCACATCGACGTCGAGGAGTTCCTCGACCTGCGCAAGAACACCGGCGACGAGCGCCGCCGCACCCACGACATGAACACCGCGAACTGGGTGCCGGACGAGTTCCTGCGCCGGGTCCGCGCGAACGGCCGGTGGACGCTGTTCTCGCCGGACGAGGTGCCGGACCTGCACGACGCGTTCGGGGACGACTTCGCGGCCAAGTACCGCGCGTACGAGCAGAAGGCCGACAACGGCGAGATCAAGGTGTTCCGCCGGGTGCAGGCCGTCGACCTGTGGCGGCGCATGCTGACCATGCTGTTCGAGACCGGTCATCCGTGGATCACGTTCAAGGACCCGTGCAACCTGCGGTCGCCGCAGCAGCACAGCGGTGTCGTGCACTCGTCCAACCTGTGCACGGAGATCACCCTGAACACCTCGGCCGACGAGGTCGCGGTCTGCAACCTGGGCAGCGTCAACCTCGCGCGGCACGTCACCGCCGGCGGCATCGACCACGCGCGCCTCGAAAAGACCGTGCGCACGGCCGTTCGCATGCTCGACAACGTGATCGACGTGAACTACTACACGATCCCCGAGGCGCGGAACTCCAACCTGAAGCACCGCCCGGTCGGCCTGGGACTGATGGGTTTCCAGGACGCGCTGTTCACGCTCGGCACGCCGATGGCGTCACCGGAGGCCGTCGAGTTCGCGGACCGCAGCATGGAGGAGATCAGCTACTACGCGATCACCGCGTCCGCCGAGCTGGCCGAGGAGCGCGGCGCGTACCGGTCGTTCGAGGGTTCCTCGTGGTCGCAGGGCATCCTGCCCATCGACTCGGTCGGGATCCTCGCGCGGCACCGCGGTGACGGCGAGCTCAGCGTCGACCGCGAGTCCACGATGGACTGGAGCGTCGTGCGCGAGAAGGCCCGCAGGGGCATGCGGAACTCGAACGTCATGGCCATCGCGCCGACCGCGACCATCGCGAACATCACCGGCGTGAACCAGTCGATCGAGCCGCTGTACCGCAACCTGTACGTGAAGTCGAACCTGTCCGGCGACTTCACCGTGATCAACCCCGACCTGGTGCGCGCGTTGAAGCAGCGGGGGCTCTGGGACGAGCGGATGGTCTCGGACCTGAAGCTGCACGACGGCAGCCTCGGCGCGATCGACCGGGTACCGCCGCACCTGAAGGCGTTGTACGCCACGGCGTTCGAGATCGACAGCTCGTGGCTGATCGAGGCGGGGGCACGCCGGCAGAAGTGGATCGACCAGGCGCAGTCGCTGAACCTCTACCTGGCCCAGCCGAGCGGCCGCAAGCTCGACGAGCTCTACCAGCTGGCGTGGGTGCGCGGCCTCAAGACCACGTACTACCTGCGCACGCAGAGCGCCACGCACGTGGAGAAGTCCACGCTGCGGGGCACCGACGGCAAGCTCAACGCCGTCTCCCCCACCGCCTGCTCCGTGACCGACCCCGAATGTGAGGCTTGCCAGTGAACGTCGAAGCAGGCGCTGCGCGCGTCACCGTGGACGACAAGGCGATGATCAACTGCCGGGCGGACGTCAACCAGCTGCTGCCGCTCAAGTACCACTGGGCGTGGGAGAAGTACCTCAACGGCTGCAACAACCACTGGATGCCGACCGAGGTCTCGATGCAGGCCGACATCTCGCTGTGGAAGTCGCCGGACGGGCTGACCGAGGAGGAACGCCGCATGATCAAGCGGAACCTCGGCTTCTTCGCCACTTCGGAGTCGCTGGTGGCCAACAACATCGTGCTCGCGGTGTACCGGCACCTGACCAACCCCGAGTGCCGCCAGTACCTGCTGCGCCAGGCCTTCGAGGAGGCCGTGCACACGCACACGTTCCAGTACATCTGCACGTCGCTCGGCCTGGACGAGGGCGAGCTGTTCAACATGTACCGGGAGATCCCGTCGATCACCGACAAGGCCGCGTGGGCGTTGCAGTACACGCAGCACCTGGAGGACCCGGAGTTCCGGACGGGCACGCCCGCCTCCGACCAGGCGTTCCTCAAGGACCTCGTGGCGTTCTACGTGGTCTTCGAGGGCATGTGGTTCTACACCGGGTTCGCGCAGATCCTGTCCCTGGGCCGGCGCAACAAGATGGTCGGCGTCGCCGAGCAGTACCAGTACATCCTGCGCGACGAGTCGATCCACCTGAACTTCGGCATCGACGCCATCAACCAGATCAAGATCGAGAACCCGCACCTGTGGAACGACGTGTTCCAGCAGGAGGTGCGCACCATGCTCGCCGAGGGCTGCGAGCTGGAGATCGCCTACGGCCGCGACACCATGCCCAGCGGCGTCCTCGGCCTCAACGCCGACCTGTGCGAGCAGTACATGCGGTTCATCACCAACCGCCGGTGCGCGCAGCTCGGCCTGGAGCCGGTGTGGGAGAAGACGGAGAACCCGTTCCCGTGGATGTCGGAGATGATGGACCTCAAGAAGGAGAAGAACTTCTTCGAGACGCGGGTGATCGAGTACCAGAACGGCGGCTCGCTGGAGTGGTGAGCTGACTCAGCGGGCTCGTGGTCGAGGCGATCGATGAGCGCCGGGCGGGCCCGCTACGCTCGATCGCTCGCCTCGACCACTGCGCCAGGGGGAACAGTGCACCGTTTCGCGGCCAGTCCGGCCCTGGCGCGGCTGGAGTGGATTCTCGACGGCCTGGACGGGACACCCGGCTGGGGCGCCGACGCGTCCGACGTGCTCGGGGCCGCGTTCACCGCCGTCGTCCCGCCCGAGAGGTACGTCGAGGTCACCCGCGGCCGCGCGGCCGACTACGCGCCGGTCGTCGTGGTCGGCCTCGACGTCGGTGAGACCACCGCGCGGGCGCGGATCCGCCGTCACGACGGCACCGTCGACGTCGTCTCGTGCGTCGTCGAGGCCGCACGGCCGCATCGAATCGCGACCACGTGGGTCGCCGGACTGGTGCCGGCGGATCTGACACCGAGGCTGCCGGCCGACTTCACCGGCTACGACCTGCCTTCCACCGCCGCGGACGCCCGGCTGGTCGTGTTCTCCGGGTTGCCGGGCAGCGGGAAGAGCACCCTGGCCGAGGCCGCGGGCGCCGAGCTGGGGATTCCGGTCTTCGCCACGGACTGGCTGCTCGGGGCGCTGACCCCGTTCGGCGGCCGGCACTTCGACGATCCGCTGGCGATGGCCGAAGAGGTGCTGACCACCCTCGCGCTGCGGCAGCTCGTCGCCGGGCAGTCCGTCATCCTCGACCATCCCACCGAACAGGTCGCGACCAGACAGCGCTGGCGCAGCCTGGCCGACCGGGCGGGTGCGCGGTTCCGCGTGGTCGTGTGCCACTGCTCCGACCCGCGGGTCCACCGGGCCAGGCTCGAAGGCCGCAGCCGCGCGATCCCCGGCTGGCACGACCCGGGCGACTGGCACGACGTGCAGCGGCGGCTGGCGGCCTTTCCGCCCTGGGACGGGGAGGCGCTCACCGTGGACACCGTTCAGCCGCGTGAGCGGTCCCTGGCCGCGGTCTTGCGGCACATCAGGTGAGCCGGACCGCGGCGGGCAGCCCCGCCCGGTCCGCCACCGGCCATGCCAGCGGGTCGGGCCCGAGCTTCACCAGTTCGGGCACCTGCAGCCGCGCCCACGGCGAGACCACTCGGGTGCCGTCGAGCACCGAGGCGGCGAACTCGGCCCACGGCACGCGCTCGGCCGAGTCGACCTCCTCCGGGTTCGGGGCGGGCTCGTCGTCGGAGAGCACGCGGAACACCGGGCACATCTCGTTCTCGACGACACCGTCCATCTCGGCGCGGTAGCGGAAGCGCGGCAGCAGCAGCTCCGGGTCGGAGCACTTCATGCCCAGCTCGTCGCGCAGGCGCCGCAGCACCGCCTCGGCCATGTCCTCCTCCGGCAGCGGGTGGCCGCAGCAGGTGTTGGTCCACACGCCGGGGAACGTCTTCTTGTGCAACGCGCGGCGGGTGAGCACGACGCGGCCAGAGGAGTCGAAGACGTAGCTGGAAAACGCCAGGTGCAGCGGGGTTTCCGCGTGGTGCACCACGGCCTTGTCCTGCACGCCGATGGCCGAACCGTCCTCGGCCAGGAGGACCACCTGTTCCACAGTCACGCCCAAACGTAATCACACGGGCGCCGGAATCCGGAAGCTGGGACGGTGAGCTTGAGCGCGGAGATAGCCGGACGATAGGTGTCGCGCGTCACCCTGAGGTCATGACTCCCCCGTCCGCTCAGGCTCACACCATGTTCCTGGTGCTGGTCAGCCCAACGGGCCAGTACTCGATCTGGCCGGCGGTGCTGCAGGTGCCCGCCGGGTGGCAGGTCGTCCACGGCGTCGCGGGCAAGCAGTCCTGCGAGGACTTCCTCCACCGCGTCAACCTGCCCCTGGCCGCCTAGCACGTCACTCGCGCGTCACCCCACACCGCGTTGTCGAGGCTGGTGCCATCGCCGCCATCAGTCACGCGCAACGTCAACGACTTCACCCCGCCGACGTCGACGCCGACCGGCAACGCCGGGTCGACGGACCTGCGCACCGGGCTCTCGTAGAGCACGCGGCCGTCGCCGATGACGACGAACGCGACGGAGCCTCCGACGCCCGCCGCGCGGTCCACGCGGCCGTCGACCTCGTCGTCCACTCCGACGGTGGCGTCGAAGCGGGTGCACGTCCCGAGTTCGACCGTCTGGTCACCGGGCGTCGTGCCGATGCCCTTGCCGAACCTGATGCCACCGGTCGTCAGCGTCCTGCCCTCGACGGAACGGTCGTTGCCCGGCACGTAGGACTGCCCGGCGGGCAACGGTTTCCAGACGTGCGTGCGCACCGCCTTCTCCGCCTCGACGCCCGAACTGAAGCGGTAGGGCCGGAACCGCGCCACCGCGGGGACGTCCGTCAGGCCGACGACAGGATCCGCGCCGACCTTCACCGTCCACTTGCCACTGAGCGACTCGCCCGGCGCGACCCGGAAGGCCCGCACCGCGGCCGAGGTGTCCCACCCGGACGGCACGCGCGGCGCGAACGTCACGTCGTACAGCGGCTGCGCGGAGGTGTTGGTGAAGGTGCTGCTCAGCTCGAACGTCCGGCCGGGCTGCACCGACACCTGCTCGGGCGTCGTCACGACGGTCGTGGACGGCAGGCCGTGCGTGGGCCTCGCGCAGGTGTCGCGGACCGGACGGCAGACCAGCGCGACGAAGCCGCCGTCCTTCGCCACCGGGATCGCCAGTTTCTGGTCGGTGAGGTGGGTTTCCTCGACCAGACCGGCCTCGCCGTCGCGCACGATCTCGACCAGCCAGCGGCCTTGGCCGAGCGCCGGCAGGTCGAGCGTGCGCGCCTGCCCCGCGATGGCGCCGCCGACGAACCAGCGGTCGTCGCTGCGCCGGGCCATGACGACGCTTTCGGTGGGACGGCCGGAAAGGAGCCTCGTCTCGTCCCAGACGGTCGGCGTCTGCTCCAGGAACCACCGCGCCCACGGCCGGGCGTCGTAGGAGTCCGGGCGGCCGGCGAGGTTCTGGACGCCCGACTCGTACAGCACCGAGAGCGCGAGCTCACCGGCGTCGGTGTTGGGGCGCGCCCGGTGGAAGCCGCCCGGCGTGTAGTCCATGCCGCCCACGACGTTGCGGGTGAACGGCAGCGCGGTGAGGTGGCCGGTGGTGAGACCGCTGGACTTCTCGGCGCCGTGCACGGCCTCGGTAGTCATCACGTGCGGCCACGTGCGGTGGACGCCGTGCGGCAGCGTGGCACCGTGGAAGTTGACCAGGAAGTGCATGCGGGCCGTCTCCGGCAGGATCTCGTCGTACCAGCGGTAGCGCTCCTGGCCGTCGGAGTCCATGAAGTCGATCTTCAGGCCCTGCACGCCCCACTTCCGCAGCCACGGCAGGAAGTCCGCGCGTTTCTCCGCGGTGTCGACGCTGCTGAACCGCACCCAGGTGTGGATGCCGACCCGGCGTGCCTTCGCGTACCGCACCAGCTCGGGGATGAAGCTGGTCCGCCGCCAGTCCGGGTCGTCGTACCAGCCGGCGTCGACCACGACGTACGGCCAGCCGCGGGCGGCCGCGTAGTCGACGAACTCCTTCTGCTTCGCCAGATCCTGCTGCACACCGCGGCCTCCGGCGAGCCACGACCAGACCGCCGGGCCCGGCTCGATCCAGCTCGTGTCGGCGATCCGCGACGGCGGGGCGAGATCGTCCACGAGGGTCGACTCGGTGACGGTGGCGAGCGTTCCGACGATCATCGTGCGCCACGGCGTCTTCAGCGCGCCGGAGACCGCGACCTTCTCGTCCCACAGCTTGAGCTGGAACCGGCCGCCGCCGGTGTGCACGAGGTGGCCGCCGGAGTAGCGGCCGTCCACATCGGACTCGGTGATCAGCGCGTAGGTGCCGCCGACGTCGAACAGCGCCGGGTGCATGTACTCGGCCTGCTCGGCGGTGCCGGTGGCGTACTGCAGGAACGGGTTCTCGTAGTCGCGGCGGAACTTGGCGAGCCACGCCGTCGAGTCGGCGGGCAGCACGAACGCCGAGGCCTCACCGGTGACCGCGCCGGTGTCCTGCGGCAGCTCGTAGCGGTACGCGACGCCGTCGGCGGACTCGCGCACCACGAGGCCGAGGTCGTTCACACCGGCCTTGAACCGGTAGGTGGTCTCGGTGGCCCGCACGGTCCGGTCGAGCCTCTTGCCGGACGTCGTGCGGTAGTGCTCGAAGATCGCCCGCTTCGACTTCCCGGCGGCCACGAGCCCGGTGGACAGGTCGGCGCGCTCGGTCCTGATCCCGATCGGCGACGGTTGCACGATCGTCCTGCCCTGGTACGTCACCGCCAGGGTGACCGTTCCGCCAGAGGCGCTGACCACCGCCCGCGGGCCGCTCGGCGCGGCCTGCGCGGGCACGACGACCAGCCCCGCAGCCGCCAGGACTGCGGCCAGCGTTCTCACCGCCACGGACACTCCCCTCGTGATCCGGGGCGGCGGTCACCGGAAGACATCCAATGACTCGGACGCTATGCCGGGCATTTCGCCGGAGTCAAGGGATGTAACAACCGTGACAACTCCGATGACATGCCCAGATGGCACGCACGAACCGCGGGCGCCGACACCGCCGTCGTCACCATCATCGACGGTATCGGTGCCGGCGCCACGATCGACTACGACGAGTACCAGGGGTGAGCGGCGCGGCTACAGCAGCACGATGTTGCCGTGCGCGCTGGCGCCGGTGTGCTCGTTGTCGCCCGCGAACGAGGCCGTGAAGCCCTGCAGCAACGTGTTCAGGCCCACCAGCAGCGACACGTTCGCGTCGCAGGTGGCCTTGCCGGACGCGTTGGTCGTGGCGGTGCACAGCGGGTTGCCCTTGACCGTGCGGAACACGACCTGCGCGCCGGCGACCGGGGCGCCGGTGTGCGTCTCGGTCAGCGTGGCGTTGAGCGAGCGGACCGTGAAGCCGACGAGCCGCAGCTGCAGCTGCGCGGTGCCGGCGGTCAGCTTCGCCGCGGCGGGCGGCACGAAGTGGATCGCGATGCCCACCGGGCGCTCACCGACCGGGATCGAGCCGGTGACCGTGTTGGACGTCGTGTCGATGATCGACACCGTGTTGCTGTTGAAGTTCGTGACGTAGGCCTTCGACCCGTCCGGCAGCAGCGCCACGCTGATCGGCCGGTCGCCGACCGGGATCCGCTGCAGCTCCACCATCGCGGTCAGGTCCACCACCGACACCGAGTTCGACGCGCTGTTCGGCACGTAGGCGCGCGAGCCGAGCAACGCGATGCCGTGCGGGAAGTCGCCGACACCGATGGTGCCGATGACCGTCCGGCCGGCCGTGTCGATCACGGAGACGGTGTGCGAGCTCCTGTTCACGACGTACGCGCGCGTGCCGTCCGCGGACACGGCGATCGCCGTCGAGTTGCTGCCGACCCCGATCGAGGCGGCCACGGTGTTGGCCGTCGTGTCGATCACGGAGACCGAGCCGCCGCCGGCGATGTCGTGCGTCACGTAGACGGACTTGCCGTCCGGCGTGACGACCACGCCGTCGGGGTTCGAGCTGACCCCGATCGTCGCGGTGACCGTCAGGGTCGCCGTGTCGACCACGGACACCGTTCCGTCGCCGTAGTTGGTGACGTAGACGAAACCACCACCGGGCGCGACCGCCACCCCCGCCGGGTGGCTCCCGACCGGGATGGACCTGTCGACCGAGTTGGTCGGCGTGTCGATGACGGTCAGCGTGTTCTGCACGGAGTTCGTCACGTAACCCCGAGTGCCGTCGAACGCGACCGCCGCCATGTACGGCGAGCTGCCGCCGCTGTCGGTGATCGTCTCGGACACCGCGTTCGTGGCCGTGTCGATCACCGACACCCCGCCGCCGTTGTTGGCGACGTAGCCCAGCACCCGACCGGCGGGAGCCGCCGAGGCCGGGGTCACCACCAGTGCCGCGGTGACGGCAGCAGCCGTCACCAGTGGACGCAACCGCATGTTCAATGCCTCCTGGCGCGCGTCATCCCGACCTGGTCAGGAAATCGCGTCCAGATGGACGGACGTTAGCCTCTTTTCGAACCAATGCCCGGCGTACTTCGCGTCGTTGTAGTTCTCGATCTCGACGAAACCGTGCTTGGCGTAAAGGTTTCTCGCCTCCACGAGGTCGCTGCGCACGTCGAGTCGCAGCGTGGTGACGCCGCGTGCCAGCGCCTCGGCCTCCATGGCCGTCAGCAACGCCGACGCGGCGCCCTGCCCGCGGAACCGCTCGCGCACGAACATCCGGGTCAGCTCGCCCACCCCGGCGCCGAGGAACCGCATCCCGAGGCATCCGGCGTCCTCGCCGTCACGGGACGCCACGAGGAACACCGGCACGTCGCTGTCCTCCTCCTCGCGCTGGTACTGCTCGACCTCGGCGGCGACGTCGTCCTTCCCCCAGTAACGGCCGATGATGTCCACGTAGTAGTCGTGGTTGAGCGGGGAGTCCGCCGCCCACACACCGGCCGTCACGATCCAGTTGGTCATGACACCATCATCGAAACGACGTCCACTGTGATTCAGGTCACTGCAACACCGACACCGCGGGAAGCCAACTGGGGGCGTGATGTTCGCGGAGCTGTTCGACGAGCACGCTCAGCCGCTGCACCGATATCTGGCGCGGCGAGTGGGTGTCGACGTGGCTGACGACCTGGTCAGCGAGACCTTCCTGGTGGCCATGCGCGGCCAGGAGTCCTACGACCCGCAGCGGGGCAGTGTCGTCGGCTGGCTCTACGGCATCGCGACGAACCTGCTGCGCGGTCACGCCAAACGCGAGGTCCGGCTGTTGCGCACGGCCGAACGCTACGGTGTCGACCTCGGTGTCGCCGAGACGCTGGAGCACACGGTGGTCACCCGCATCGACGCCCGCTCGCACCTGCGGCTGATCGCCGGCGAGCTCGCCAGGATGCAGAGCGCCGACCGGGACCTGTTGCTGCTCGTGTCCCTCGCCGGACTGAGCGTGCAGGAGACGGCCGAGGCGCTCGGGCTGAACCCCGGCACCGCCCGGTCCCGCCTGCACCGCCTGCGCACCAAGCTCAAGGAACTGGAGCTCCGCCATGCGTGACCTGCTGGACGACGACCTCGCCGAGCTCTACTCGGTGCGGCCCGCCGACGACGTGCGGCTGGCCCGGTTGCGCGAGCAGCTCTTCGCCGAGAAGCCGAAACGCCCGTCCCGCAACTGGGTCGGCATCGCGGCCGCGGCGGTCGCGGTGGTGATGATCACCGGGCTGGTGGTGCTGCTGCGGCCGGCCGGGCGGGACGCGCCCGCCACCATGCCGACCGCCCCGGCCACGTCGCTCACCGACGCGGCGGCGCTGCTGGAGGTCACCCAGGACCCTCCCGCGCGGTACAAGCACGTCCGGTACATGATCTGGCAGGCCATGTCCATCGGGTCGCCGGGCAGCCGGGAGTGGGGTGCCGCGAAGGTCGAGTTCCAGTTCGACGTGTGGCTCCCGACCAGGCAGGGCGAGATGATCGTGATCTACCGCCGGCAGACCGGCGGGAAGCAGCCGATCGCGGGCAACCAGACGGAACCGGACCGGATGGCCCCCTCGGACTACCGGGGCCCGTCGCTGTGGGGCACGTTCTGCACGACCTTGCCGTGCAAGGAGGTCAGCCTCGCGCTGCCGCTGGGGACCGAACCGGCGGCGAAGCTCGCGAACGCCTCGTCCCGGTTGCTCTCGCCGTACACCACCAACGCGGAAAAGGCCGCGACCTACCGCGAGCTCGCCGCGTCCCCCGAGATCCACTGGGACAACGGCCGGGTGTCCGCCGACGGGAGCCGGACCAGCTTCACCATCGACCCGGTGACCGGGCAGGTGACCGGGTCGGTGGAGCTCAAGGCACCGGACAGCCCGCTGCCGGACGGCACGGTGTCCGTCCAGGTCGCGGTGACCACCGAGTGGACCGATCAGCGGCCGTCGTAGGACCGCGGCAGGTACCACGCCAGGGCGGCGCGCAGCTCGGCCACGTCGCGCTCGCGCCGCCGCCGGCTCCGCTCGTGCGCGATCGGGAACACCCGCACGCCACCGTGGTGCGCGCCGAAGAAGCGGCGCGGTGCCGGGTCCTTCAGCCACACGACGACCCACGGCCGCTTCTTGTGCGGCACCACGCGCACACGGGCCAGCTCGTACCACCAGTACTGGTGGAACTTGCCGTTGCGCGTGGTGGCGATGCCCTCCCGGCTGATCTCGACCACGATCTTGCGCCGGGCCGCGGCGCCGAAGAACCGCACGGCGCGCACGACCAGCACGAAGAACGCGGCCAGGGCCAGCAGCTGGGTGGCGCCGTTGGCGTGCGCGGCCGGGTCGGCGATCGCGGCGGCCAGCAGGGCCGCGGCGAGGTTGGTCAGGCCCCACGCGAACGGCACGATCCGCGACGTCGAGAACGTCGCGGCGGCGGGTGTCATCGGCGCGGGCAGCTTGGTGGTCGGCGGCTTCGGCGCGACGACCTGGGCGAGCAGGCGGGTCACCTCCGCCGGTTCGGGGCGCTTGGCCGGGTCGCGGTGCATGCACTTCTGCACCAGCGGGCGCAGCGTCTTCGGCACGCCGTCGAGGTCCGGCTCGCCGTGGGCCGCGCGGTACAGCAACGTCGCGGTGGGGCCCTCGCCGAACGGGCCCTTGCCGGTGGCCGCGTAGACCAGCACGGCGCCCAGCGCGAAGACGTCGGAGGGACACCCGACCTCCTGGCCGGTGATCTGCTCCGGCGACAGGAAACCTGGTGTGCCGAAGACCATGCCGGTCTCGGTCAGCGCGGTGTGCTCCATGGCGCGCGAGATGCCGAAGTCGATCACGCGCGGGCCGTCGGCGCCCAGCAGGACGTTGGACGGCTTCAGGTCGCGGTGCACGAGCCCGGCGCGGTGGATCGCGGTCAGCGCCTCGGCGAGTCCCTCGGCCAGCCTGCGCAGGTGGTGCTCGGGCAGCGGGCCGTGCCGTTCGATCGCCTCCTGCAGCGTCGGGCCGGGCACGTACTCCGTCGCCATCCACGGGCGGGGCGCGCGCGTGTCGGCGTCCACGACGGCCGCGGTGCCGGCCGACCCGACCGCGCGGGCCATCTGCACCTCGCGGCGGAAGCGTTCGCGGAAGCGCGGGTCGTCGGCGAGCTCGGCGCGGGCCACCTTCACCGCGACCTGCCGCCCGTCGCTGCCTTGTCCCAGGTAGACCGTTCCCATGGCACCACGGCCGAGCCTGCCCAGCAGCAGGTAGTCGCCAATGCGTTGAGGTTGGTCCACCTTCACCGGATCGAGGGTAGCGGCAGTTGGGCGCCAATCCTCACATCTGAGTACATCTACGTAGGCTTGTCACCCATGAGCCGGACCCGCTTGTACCGCAACGGCGAACTCGTCGACCACGGCTTTCCCGTCGCCGACGTCGCACGCCACCTGGAAGATCCGGGTTCGGTGGTGTGGTTCGACCTCTGCGCGCCGTCGGAGGAGGAGATAGGTCTGCTGCGCGGCGAGCTGGGCCTGCACGAACTCGCGATCGAGGACGCGTTCGGCGACGAACGCCAGCGCCCCAAGGTCGACCGGTACCCCACCCACCTGTTCCTGAGCGTCTACGCCGTCCGGTACGCCGAGCACGAGATCAGGACCTGCGAGGTCGACGTCTTCGTCACGGCCAACGCGCTGGTGACCGTCCGGGAGAGCGAGGAGTACGACCTCGCGGGCGTGCGGCGCCGGTGGGACGCCGCGCCGACGCTGGCCAAGAGCGGTGTCGGCTTCCTGCTGCACGGGCTGCTCGACGACGTCGTGGACGGGCACTACGCCGCCGCCCAGCAGCTGGACGACGACATCGAGGCCCTGGAGGACCGGATCTACCAGGAGAAGCCGCACGTGGGCCGCAAGGCGCTGCAGCTGCGGCGGGCCCTGGTGCGGCTGCGGCGGGTCGCGTTGCCGATGCGGGAGGTGCTGGGGTCGTTGCTGCACCGCGAGCACGACCTCGTGGACGACGAGATGATGCCGTACTACCTCGACGTCAAGGACCACGCGCTGTTCACCGCCGAGCTGACCGAGTCGATGCGCGAGCTGGTCACGAACCTGCGCGAGGCCGAGGTGGCCGTGCAGGGCAACCGGCTCAACTCGATCATGAAGAAGGTCACCAGCTGGGCCGCGATCATCGCGGTGCCGACCGCGATCTCCGGCTACTACGGCATGAACGTGCCGTACCCCGGTTACGCGCAGCAGTGGGGCTTCTGGACCTCCACGGCGGGCATCGTGCTGCTCTCCTACATCCTGTACCTCATGTTCAAGCGCCGTGATTGGCTGTAACCGATGAAGATCCATCTGACCAGGCGGGACGAGCTCGCGATCATCACGATCGACGCACCGCCGCTCAACCTCTACTCCCTGGACCTCGACTCGGAGTTCCACGACGCGCTCGACGAACTGGGCGACGCGCGGGCGCTGCTCGTGAACGCGACGGGCAAGGTCGTCAGCGGCGGCGTGGACGTGGCGCTGTTCGCGGCACAGGAGTACCGCGAGGACGCGCAGGCGTTGTTCGACCGCATGCTGCTGCTCCCCCAGCGGCTGGCCGCGCTGCCGATCCCGACCGTCTTCGCCGCGCACGCGCTGTGCCTGACCTGGGCGTTCGAACTGGCCGTGGCGTGCGACCTGATCCTCGCGGCGCAGAGCGCCCGCTTCGGGCTCGTGGAGAAGGTCGTGGGCCTCACGCCGACGATGGGCGGAACGCAGCGGCTGGCCGCCCGTGCGGGCGTCGGCCGGGCCAAGGAGTTCGTGATGACCGGCGACCTCTACGACGCCGGCACGCTGGAGCGGTGGAACGTCGTGAACCGCGTGCTGCCGGACGACGGTTTCGCGGCCGCCGCCGAGCGGTTCGCCCTCTCGCTGGCGGTCGGGCCGACACAGGCGCACGCCGCCACGAAGCAGGTGCTGGCGCACTTCGAGCACGGCGGCGTCGCCGAGGCGGACGCGCACGTCACGACGATCGCGTCCGCGTTGTACGAGACGCAGGACCTGCCCAGGGCCGTGCACAGCTTCCTCACCGACGGTCCCGGCCGCGCCACGTTCCTCGGCAGGTGATCAGGCGTTCTCCCGGAACTTCAGCCAGCTCGCGCTCAGCGTGTCCCAGATCTCCTGGTAGCGCTGGAACATCTCCCGCACCCGGTCCGGGTCGATCTCCTCGGCCGGGCGCGAGGCGATGTAGTAGGAGAGGTCGTCCTGCAGCCGGTGGAACCTGTAGCTGGCCTCCTCCATCAGCACCCACAGCGACCGCCACGCGAAGAACGGCTCCAGCGCGCTGACCACGGTCACCACCGCGACGAGCGAGAACGCGGTGCCCGTCCACGGATCGAGGTTCTGCAGGCCGAGGATGATCGTCGAGGTCGCCGACAGGACCAGCGTGGTCAGCCGGACCGTCACGGACTTCCAGCGGAACCGGCGCTTGCGGGAGCGGGCGTAGGTGTGGCCCCGCTCGATCTGGTCGCGGACGTGGTGGGCGAGTTCCAGCGGCTTCAGGCCGGACGGCAAGTCGGTCACGCGCGAGAGATTAGTTACCGGGTACCTTCCGCGCGTGCAGTTCGCCGGACCGAGAACCCTGCTGGCCGTCCACGCCCACCCCGGCGACGAGTCGTGCGCGACCGGAGGGGTGCTGGCGCACTACGCCGCTCAGGGCGTCCGGGTCGTCGTCGTCACCTGCACCAGCGGCGAGCTGGGCAACGCACCGGGCGGGGCGCGGCCGGGCGAGCTGGGACACCACCCCGAACTGGTGGCGGCGCACCGGCGAGCCGAGCTCATCGCCGCGTGCGAGGTGCTCGGGGTCACCGACCTGGAGCTGCTGGGGTATCACGACTCCGGCGTGACCGGCGAGGTGCCGTCCGGCGCCTTCTGCGCGGTGCCGGTGGAGACCGCCGCGGGCCGGGTGGCCGCGCTGATCGAGCACTACCAGCCGCAGGTCGTCGTCACCTACGAGGACCGCCACCGCGACCGCACGCACGTCGGCCGCGTCGCCCGGCTGGCCGTCCGCAGCACCGGCATCCCGGCCAAGCTGTACCTGCGGGGGCACGGCAGGACCGTCGTCGACACGGCCTCGGTGGCCCAGCTGAAGCGCGAAGCCGTGCGGTGCCACGAAAGCCAGTCGTTCGCCGACGACGAACCGGAGTCGTACATCCGCGCGTTCGACCGGAGCGGGTCGCCGTTGCCGGAGGCGGACTTCTTCGCCGGCGTGACCAACTGCGCACCTGACCTGCCGCGGTGGTAGGGCGCCTTCCTCCACCTGAGGTGCGGAAGGCGCCCGTCACCGAGGTCAGGCGCTCAGATGCCGAGCCCGGACAGCAGGCCGCTCGCGAGCTGGCTCACCTGCGCGAGCAGGCCGCTGGCCTGGTGCACGAGCCCGGTGACGACGTCCATGAGTCCAGCCATGGTGGGAACCTCCCCGACAAGACCCGGCGGACTGGTCCCACCGGGTGTTGCCGGGAATCAAAGCGCTAGCACACGAGGACCGCGCGCCCACTCACACCATCGAGCTAATTGGACTGTCTCAAATGGACTAGCGGCGGCCGAGCGACGTGCAGGTGAAGCCGGCCCGGCGGATGACGTCCGGGTCCAGGATGTTCCGCGTGTCGACGACAACCGGCTGCCGCACCGTCTCGGCGAGGCGCGCCCAGTCCAGCGAGCGGAAGTCCGGCCACTCGGTCAGCACGACCAGCGCGTCGACGTCCTTGGCCGCCTGGTACGGATCGTCCACAACGGACACCGGGCCGAGGTCCGTGCCGCCGGCCAGCGCCGGGTCGTAGCCCACGAGGTCGGCACCGGCCTGCTTCAGCAGCGCCGCGACGGCCAGGGCGGGAGAGTCGCGCAGGTCGTCCGTGCCCGCCTTGAACGTGAGACCGAGCAGGCCGAGCCGCACGTGCGACAGCGAGCCGCCGCGCTTGCCGGTGACCGCCAGCCGGACCTTCTCGACCATCCGCTGGCGCTGGCGCTCGTTGGTGTCGATCGTGGCGCGCAGCAGGCGGAACTCGAAGTCGGCGGCGTCCGCGACCTGCAGCATCGCGTGCGTGTCCTTGGGCAGGCACGAGCCGCCCCAGCCGGGACCGGGGTTGAGGAACGCCTGGCCGATGCGCTTGTCGTAGCCCATGCCCTCGGTGACGTCGGTGATGTTCGCGCCGAGCCGCTCGCACAGCTCCGCCACCGCGTTGACGTACGAGAGCTTCATCGCGAGGAAGCAGTTGGCCGCGTACTTGACCATCTCGGCCGAGGCCGCGTCGGTCAGCACCGTGGGCGCGCCGAGGCGGGCGTACAGCGCCGCGACGCGTTCGGCGGCGTCCTGCTGGTCGCAGCCGACGACGATCCGGTCCGGGTTCAGGAAGTCGTGCACGGCCGAACCCTCGCGCAGGAACTCGGGGTTCGACACGACGGCCACGTCGTCGCGGCGCAGCAGCTCGGCGGTGCGGATCGAGGTGCCCACCGGCACGGTCGACTTGTTCACGATCACACAGCCGGACGGCAGCAGGTCGCGCGTCTCGTCCACAACGGACTCGACGGCCTGCAGGTCCGCGATGCCGCCGACCCCCATCGGCGTGGGCACGCAGAGGAAGACGACCTCGGCGTCGGCCACCGCGGCGGACGCGCCGAGCACAAAGGACAACCGGCCGGACGCGAGACCCTCGCTCACCAGGTCCGCGAGCCGCGGTTCGAGGATGTCGACCTCGCCGCGCGACAGCCGCTCCACCTTGCTCTCGTCGACGTCCGCGCACACCACGCGGTGCCCGAGCGACGCGAGGCAGGCGCCGGTGGTCAGGCCGACGTAGCCGGTGCCGACGACCGCGATCCTTCTGACGAACATCATTCTCCCGTTCGGTTGACCGCGAACGCACGAAGCACGGCGTCGTCGCTCACGTCGATCATCTTGTTGCCCCACTGGTCGGTGCCCGCCGTCAGCTCGGGCCTGCCCTCGGGGAACGGGCCCCGCGAGGCGAAGCCGGTGAGCCCGTCGAACACCGCGACGTAGTTCTCGGCCTGCGGGCGCCAGTCGAGCTCGGCCTCGCAGCGGCGCCTGCCCTCGAAGCCGAGGCGGCCACGGCGTTCCGCGTCGTCGAGCAGGTCGAGCAGCGCGGTGGTGAACGCCTCGACGTCACCCGGCTCGACGTAGACGGCGCAGTCGCCGGCGGACACGACGGTCTCCGTCAGCCGGTACGAGACGACCGGCAGAGCGTAGGCCATGTACTCCATGGTCTTGTTCATAGTGGACACGTCGTTCAAAGGCGACAACGGGTCCGGGCCGAGACCGACCGCGGCCGTGGACAGATAACGGGTGATCTGTTCGGGCCCGACCCTTCCGGTGAACTCGACGTACGGGTCGAGTCCCCAGGCTCCTGCCTGCTTCTTCAGGTCTTCCAGGCAGTCGCCGAAGCCCAGCAGCGCGAAGCGGACGTCGGTGCGGCCGCGGTCGAAGACCACTCTCCGTGCGACTTCGAGCACGCCGTCGACGCCGTCCTGCGGGCCCATGATTCCCAGATACGCCACCAGATGTTTGCCGCCGCGTCGCAACTCGTCCACGCCCTCGACAGGCCGCATCACGGTGGTGTCCGGGCCGGAGCGCACGACGGTGGTGTGCTCGGGCGGCACCGAGCCGCGCGTCCACGCGATCTTCTGGTACGAGGTGTTGGTCGACGTCACCCGGTCGGCCGTGCGGAACGTCCTGCGCTCCAGCCACTTCAGGATCCGGTACTGCAGCTTGCCCGCCGCGCCCTTCGGCTCGCCGAACCGCGACAGGAACACCTCGGGGTTGAGGTCGTGGTGGTCGAAGAGGAACTTCACGCCGCCGAGCCGCCACAGCAGCGCGAGCGCCCAGTAGGTGTCCGGCGGGTTGCACGCCTGCATCACGTGGAATCGCCTGCGGGAGCGGACTTTCACGCTGAGCAACGCCGTGCGCACCCAGCAGTACAGGAACTCCCACGCGTACCCGAGCGCGCCATCGGCCTGCGGTGGCGGGGCGTACTTGTACAGGTGCACGCCGTCGAGCAGCTGATAGGCCGGATCTCCCGGACCTTTCGGGCAGATCACCGACACCTCGTACCCCGCGGCGGTCAGCGCCCGGCACTCCAGCCAGACACGCCTGTCCAGGGGCACCGGCAGGTTCTGCACGATGATCAGCACATGCGGAGAGCTCAAGGGTCCCTACTTCCAACGGGGTCCGACGCCTCGTAGGTCGTTGCCGGCGGCCGAAGAGTTACGTGTTCCACTCAAAGGACGGAGCACCGGACGGCCGTGTGCCCCCAGACGGTGTAACACCGTCTCGTATCGGCCGATGTAGCAAGCGGAGAATTCAGGCGTCCAGGCACTTCCTGGAAGAAGGCGGTGTCGGCGTGTACGTGGCGGGCGCACGGGCGGAGCACGGCACCACACTGGCCGGCGTACCCCGCGCGGTGGTCGCCGTCGGCATGGTCTCGCTGCTCACCGACGTCTCCGCCGAGATGGTCACCGCGTTCCTGCCGGTCTACCTGCTGTTCACCCTGCACGTCGGTTACGTGCAGTTCGGGTTGCTGGACGGGCTGTACACCGGCGCCACAGCGGTGCTGCGCCTCGTGGGCGGGCACGCCGCCGACCGGTTGCGCCGCCCCAAGGCCGTCGCGGGTGTGGGCTACGCCATGTCCGCGCTCACCAAGCTGGCGTTCCCGCTGGCAGGCGCGTCGGCGTTCGGCATCGGCGGACTGCTCGCCGCCGACCGGGCGGGCAAGGGTCTGCGCACCGCGCCGCGTGACGCCCTGATCTCACTGAGTGTTCCGTCACACCAGCTCGGCACCGCGTTCGGCGTGCACCGCACGATGGACACCGTCGGCGCGCTGCTGGGTCCGCTGGTGACGTTCCTGTTGCTGGCGAACCTGGGCACGGCACCGGACCCGATCTTCGTCACCAGCTTCGGGTTCGCGCTGATCGGCGTCATCACGCTGGTGTTCTTCGTGCGGGAACGCCCGGCCGCGCCCGCGTCGGCGAAGAAGGCGCCGTCGATCAAGGCCGGGCTGGCCCTGCTGAAGGACAAGCCGTTCGCCCGCGTGACGGTCGTGGCCGCGGTCCTCGGCCTCGCCACGATGTCCGACGCGTTCGTGTTCGTGCTGGTGCAGAAGACCACCGACATCCCGTTGAGCGCCCTGCCGCTGCTGCCGCTGGGCACCGCGCTGACGTTCCTGCTCCTCGCGACGCCGCTGGGCCGGCTCGCCGACCGCGCCGGGCGCTGGCGCATCTTCTTCGCCGGCCACGTGCTGCTGCTCGCCGTGTACCTGCTGTTGCTGGCCCCCAGCGGTGGTTATCCGGTCGCGATCGCTGCTCTGCTGCTGCACGGCGCCTTCTACGCCGCCACCGACGGCGTGCTGTCGGCGTGGGCGGGGTCGATGATCCCCGAGGACCTGCGCGGGTCGGGCCTCGCGGTCGTGCAGACCGGTCAGGCGCTCGCGAAGCTGGTCTCCTCCATCGCTTTCGGTTTCCTGCTGCAGTACGCGTCCGTGCTCGCCGCGGTCGCCGTCGCGTGCGGCGGGCTCGCCGTCTCGTTGCTCGTCGTGTTGCTCGTCAGAAGGAGAGCTGCCGCGTGAAGTCCTGGTTCGCCAGGTACCGCGTCGTGATCGGAGTGGCCCTGGTGACGCTGGTCGTGCTCGCGACCGGCGGTTACGTCTGGCACACCGCCGCCCGGCCGGTCGAGCAGGTGCAGGCCCGCTCCGAACGCCTGCTGACGCTGATCGACCAGCGGAACGGCAACGACGCGGTGTCGACCGCCGAGTTGTCCACATCGGACGGTGCACGCACCCCGACGGGCCTGCGCTGCCAACGGGTCTACACCGCGGGCGGCACCACCGTGTGCCTGCGCCTCGCGGGCGTCGGCCCGACGTTCGAGGCGGCGGTGCTGGACTCGTCCGGCCGTGTGCTCAAGACGATCCCGCTGCCCGGTGTGCCGTCGCGGGCCCGCGTCTCGGCTTCCGGCAAGGTCGTGTCGTGGACGGTGTTCGTGTCCGGTGACTCCTACGTCTCGGCCGGCGGTTTCTCCACCCGCACCGGCTTCTACGACCTGCGCACGGACACCGTGGTCGAGTCGCTGGAGACCTTCGGCGCCACGGTGGAGGGCAAGCCGTACGCCGCGGCCGACGCCAACTACTGGGGCCTGACGGTGGGCTCCGACGACCGCACGTTCTACGCGACGTTCCTCGGCGCGGGCCGCCGTTGGCTGGTCAAGGGCGACCTGACCGCGCGGACGCTGGAGACCGTCCGAATCGGACCCGAGTGCCCGTCGCTCTCCCCGGACGGCAAGCGGCTCGCGTACAAGAAGACCACCAGGTGGGTGGGCCGGTGGGAGCTCGCCGTGCTCGACCTCGCCTCCGGGCAGGAACGCGTGCTGCCGGACACGGCGGGGATCGACGACCAGGCGGCGTGGCTGGACGCGGAAACGTTGGCGTACGGCGCGATTTCCGGCTCCACGGGCAAGAGCTCGGTGTACCAGGTGCCGGCGGACGGCTCCGGCAAGCCTTCGCTGGTGGCGACGGAGGCGTCGTCACCGGTGCCGATGCCCTAGTCGCTAGTCCCTGAACCAGGCCGAGCGCCACGGTTTCGCGTGCGTCATCAGGTGGCTCACCGACACGGGCCGGTAGTCGCGCGCCCGCAGCTCCGCCACCAGCTCCCGCGTCACGTCGCCGCGGTCGAACGTCGGTTCCGGCGTGGTGTCGCCCGGCGGCACCTCGAACCCGTCGTGCATCAGCATGATCGACCCGGGGTGCAGTCCCTCCAGGCCGCGCGCGGCGACGTCCGCGGCGGCACCGTCCACCCAGTCCCGCACGCTCGGCCCCCACACGACGGGCATGAGGCCCGCGCGCCGGGTGGCGGCGTAGGTGGCGGGTGACTGGGAACCGTAGGGCGGGCGGAACATCCGCACGTCCCGACCGGCCACCCGGGACAGCCGGATGCGGCCGTCCTCCAGCAGGGACCGCACTTCGCCGCGAGGGACGGTCGTGAGCCGGGTGTGGTCGACGCCGTGCAGGGCGATCTCGTGACCCTCGTCGAGGACCGCGCGGACGAGCTCGGGGTGGCGTTCGGCGCGATAGGCGAGCTGGAAGAAGGTGGCCTTCAGTCCCAGTGACGCCAAGGCCTCCAGCACGGCCGGGGTGCCGACCGGGTCGGGACCGTCGTCGTAGGTCAGGGCCACGAGACGGTCCTGCGTGCGGCCGCCGCGCAGCGAACCCACGGGGAACAGCACGCGGTCGGCGGACCTGCGCAGAAAACGCCGGGTCGCGACGGAGAGCGCCACAGATCATCCTTTCCTGGCGACGGGTCGGAGTTCGCGGCTTCGGCGGGGCGGGACGCGAGGCCCGCCCGCAGTTCTCGGCGCCACGGTCACGCCTGGTCCGCGCTCGCGATGCGCACGACGTCCGCCGCCGCGCGCTCCCACGAGTAGTGCCGGGCCGCGTCCTCCCGGGACTCCCACGTGGTCCGGTAGATCGAGTCGTCCCGCAGCACCGACGCGACCACCTTCGCCAGCTCCTCGGGATCCTCCGACCGCACGAGGTCACCCGTCCGCCCCACCGAGATGATCTCGGGCATGGCGAACGCGTCCCGGCCCACGCACGGCAGCCCGCGCGACAACGCCTCGGCGAACGCGATGCCGAAGCCCTCGAACCGCGACGGCAGCACGAACAGGTCGTGCGCGTCGTACAGGGCGGCGAGCTCGGACACCGGCAGCCGCCCGAGGAACGTGACGCCGTCCGGCACCGGACCGGGCAGCGGCCACTGCGCCGGGCCCACGACCGTCAGGGTGATCTCGGGGTCGACCTCGCGCCGCAGCACCGCCAGCGCGCGCACCACCTGGTCGCCGCCCTTGGTGTGGAAGTCCTTGCCCACCATCAGCAGCCTGCGCCGCGACTCCAGCCGCCGCGCGAACACCTCGTCGGCCACCACGGACGAGACCGCGGAGATGCCGGGGTTCACCACGTGCACGCGATCACGGGGCAGTCCGGTCACCGACACCAGGTGGTCGGCGAACCAGCGCGACATCGCGAACACCCCGGCCGCCGACGCGTACACGCGCCGCTGCCGTTCGGCCGACCACCGCACGGAGGACTCGGTCAGCGACGGGAAGTGCGTCAGGGAACCCTCGCGCGCCAGCAGTTCCAGCAGCACGTCGTAGCTCAGGTCCTGCAGCAGGTAGTACGGCCGGTCGAGCACCGCGAGGTCCTGGATCTGCAGCACGGCGTCCGGCGCCAGCGACCGGCACGCCCTGCGCAGCGCCGTTTCCTCGTACCAGCGCGCCTGGCGCGAGTGCCGCCACATCGACACCCAGTGACCGTCGACCCGGCGGGCGTGCGCGGCCTTCAAGCCCAGCCGCACCAACGACGGATGCGAGACGCCGAGGTCCACGACGTCCACAACGGACCGGAGGGCCGCACGGAGGTTCCACGGCGTGTAGGACCACGTCGGTTCCGGCACGGGGTCCCAGCTGCAGGCGAATCCGAGCTTCACAGCGCCACCTTCTGCCGTTCCGGCCGGACCGCGGGCGGGTCGTCGAGCGCGCGCCGCGACAGCCGCCACAGCGCGCCGATGATGCCCAGCAGCAAGAACACCAGGCCGCTGATCATGGGGAAGCCGAGGCCGTCGAACGTCGCGAACGACAGGCCCGCCACCGCGATCGACGCGCACAGCACCTGGCCGAGGTGCCGCATCTCGTCGTCCATCGCGCGCGCCCGCACGCCGCGGGCCGAGAAGATGCCGACGACGAACAACGTGATCAGCGCGGTCAGGCCGATGAACCCGGTCTCCACGATCTGGCCCAGGTACTGGTTGTCCAAAGTGATGAACGTCTTGGGCAGGAACGTCCCGAACCCGCGGCCGAGGAACGGCGACTTGTCGATGAAGTCGCCGACCACCGCGTAGTCGTCGGTGCGGCCCTGGATGCTCGGGTCGTCCTGCCAGCCGGTGAACAGACCGGTGATCGTGCCGACGAGACCGGGGATCAGCACGCGCAGCACGACGACCGCGACCGGCGCGACGAGCAGCGCGACCGCGCGGCGGATGCCGGACCAGCCGGCGAACAGCACGATGAACGCGACGAACAGGCCCAGCGTCGCCGACCGCGACACCGACATGGGGCTGGCCAGGCCGATGAGCGCCACGAGGCTCAGCCACAGCCAGCGGTGGGTCTTGACGTAGAACGCCTGGTGCAGCGCGATCGGGAACATCATCGCGAGCACCACGCCGAACTCGATGGCGTGCGAGGCGGTGGCGGAGACGCGGCGGAAGTTCGACCGGTCCGTCACCGACCCGATCACGTAGTTGATCTTGAGTCCGGGGATGTGGTAGAGCTCGGCGATGTTGAAGCCGGTCGCGAACTGCAGCAACCCCATCACGGCGATGATGCCCGTGAGGATCACGAGCGTGCGCAGCAGCAGTTCGACGCTCTTGCGCGTGCGCAACAGATCGGTGGCCACGAACGCAATGCCGCACCACGACAGCAGCGTCAGGATCGCCCGGTCGGCGCCGGAGACCTGGTCGGGCGGCAACGGGTGCAGCACGCCCCAGGCGTAGGACAGCAGGATCGACCCGGCGAACGCGAGCACCACCAGCCTGATCGGCTGCAGGCCCGTCTTCACGCCGTTGCCGGGCAGCATCCGGACCATCAGCCAGAACAGCAGCATGCCCATCCCGACGACACCCGCGGGGGTGCCGCTGGCGCCGAGCGGCCCGATGATCATCTGCGCGGGCAGGCAGAACAGCAGCACCGCGTAGACGGTCAGCAGGCCTCTCGCGTCACCGGGCTCGGGTCGGCGGAGGAAGTCGAGCATCGCTCACTCGCGCCGCGACTGCGGGGCGGGCTTCGGGCCCTCCTCGCTGGGCCACTGGACCTCGCCGTTCTGCCCGGACTGTCCATTCTGGCCGGACTGGCCGTTCTTCACGCTCGGCACCTGCACCGGCCGGAACCGGTGCGTCTCCTCGGACCCCGTCTTGTGCACCACGGGCGGAGGTCCCGCGGCCGGCGGGCGCGCGGGCGTGGCTGGCCGTGCGACCGGCGGCTTCGGCGGCGCGTTGTCCACGACCGGCGGCAGGTCGGGACTGTCCACGAGGGACTCCTCGATCACGGCCCGCTGCCGGCGGCGCGTCTTCACGCTCTCCACCACGAACGCCGCGAGCACGGTCGCCGCGAGGCCGACCACGAGCATGCCGGCGAGCGCGCGCAACTGGCTGCCGCGCTGGATCTCCGCGTGGCTGGGCAGCGTGATCGGGTTGGTCGTGATGAGGAACTGCGGCGGCGCCTTCAGGTCGACCTGGCTCTGCCGCAGGTTGTCCGTCATGGCCTTCTCGACGACCTGCGCGGTGCGCAGCGCCTCCGCCTCGTTCTTCGACGTGGCGGTCACCTGCAGCATCGGCGCCTCACCGGGCACGATGTCGACGAGGTACTCCCCCGTCGCGCCGGAGGTCTTCATCAGCTCGACGGTGGTGAAGTCGTTCATCTTGCGCGCGGTGATCTGCGCGACGATGCCGAGCGAGCCGCCGAACCCGAGGTACGGGTTGGCCTGACCGGCCTGCGACGACCCGACCTGGGCCGGCACCAGCAGCACGTCGGAGGCCTTGACCTGGTAGGTCGGCGGCACGGCGATCAGGATGCCGATCCCCGCGGCGGTCATGATCGCGACTCCGACCAGTACGGTCACCCAGCGCCTGCGCAACACCTTCAGCGCGCTAACGAAATCCACGTCCGCCCCAGGTTTTTCCCGTGCCCCAGTCAGCACGAGCCTACGCGAACGCTTCGTCGCCTCGCTCATTCCGCCACCTCCGAGGTCCTCGCCTGCTCGCGGTGCCAGACCTCGAGCGAGAGCAGGGTCCACAAGCGCGGTTGTTCGTTCCTGCCGCCGGAGTCGTGCTCGGCCAGCAGTTTTCGCACGCCTGCCGGGTCCAGTACACCCCCGGTGAACGAGGACGGCCCGGTGAGCAGGTCGTGCGCCATGTCGCGAAGCCCGTCGCGGAACCAGGCGTCCAGCGGCACCTTGAACCCCGACTTCGGACGGTCCACGACGTCGGCGGGCAGGTGTTCCCGCGCGACCTCCTTGACCACCCACTTGGTCGTGCCGCGCCGCACCTTCACCGAGCTGGGCAGGGTGAAGGCGAGCTCGGCGACCCGGTGGTCGAGGAACGGCGGCCGCAGCTCCAGCGAGGCCGCCATCGACATCCGGTCACCGCGTTCGAGCAGGTTGTCGGCCAGCCACGCGTGCGAGTCGGCGTAGAGCATGCGCCGCAGGGCGTCCCCGCGTCCACGGCTGTAGGCGGCTGTGATGCCGCGCACAGCCGGGCCGCCGAGCAACGCCTGGCGCTCGGCGGTGGTGAACGGGGCGAACCAGCCGCGCATGCGGTCGGCCGCAGTCGGTTCGGCGATGGCCCGCAGCGCCACGCCGAAACGGGCGGCCTTGGCGGGCAGGGCGTTCTCCAGCCGGGACAGCGCCGCGTGCCGCAGCCAGGCCGGCACGACACCGGCCCACCGGGTCGCGCGGGCGAAGCGGTACTTGGGGTAGCCCCCGAACAGCTCGTCGCTGCCCTCACCGGACAGCACGACCTTCACCTGGCGGCGGGCGAGCTCGGCGAGCTTGAACACCGCCACGTCGGCCGGTTCGGACAGCGGCGCGTCCCGGTGCCGGCTGAGCCTGCCCCAGTTCTCGCGGAAGTCCTCGGCGGTCACGACCACGTTGTGGTGCTCGCTGCCCACCTCGGCGGCGACCTTCTCGGCCCAGTGCAGCTCGTCCACGCGCGGATCGCCGAAGCCGGCGGAGAACGTGTGCAGCTCGCCGCCGCCCCGCGCCTTGGCCACGAGAGCGGTGATCAGGCTGGAGTCCACGCCACCGGAGAGGTACGCGCCGACGGGCACGTCCGCGACCAGCGCGTCGCGCACCGACCGTTCCAGCGCCTCGCGGACGAGCGCGACGGCCTCCTCCGGCGTGCAGGCGCGCACGAGCCCCTGGGCGGGCAGCTCCCAGTACGGCGTCTCGTGCACGTGACCACCGCGCGAGACCGTGAGCCGGTGGCCGGGCAGCACCTTCCGCACACCGTCGTACAGCGTGTAGGGCGCGGGCACCGACCGGTGGGCGAGGTAGTCGTGCAGCGAGGCGTGGTCGACGCCGCGGTCGCCGATCAGCGGGATCAGCGCCTTGATCTCGGACGCGAACGCGAACACCTTCGCGTCGGCGTAGTAGTACAGCGGCAGGATGCCCATCCGGTCGCGGACCAGGTGCAGCTCACCGGTCTGGGCGTCGTCGATCGCGTAGGCGAACTGGCCGCGCAGCTTGCGCACGCCGTCCACGCCGTGCTGCTCGTACAGCGCGAGCAGCGTCTCGGTGTCGCCGTCGGTGCGGAACGGGTAGGTCAGCTCACCGCGCAGCTCGCGGTAGTTGAGGATCTCGCCGTTGAACGCGATGTGCCGCCGCTCGTCCGGCGTGGCCATGGGCTGCCTGGACGCGGCGAGGTCGATGATCGAGAGCCGCGTGTGCGCGAATCCCGTGGAACCGTCGGGGCTCACCCAGGTCCCGGCGTCGTCGGGGCCGCGGTGGTGCAGCGTGGCCGCCATGGCCCGCAGCAGCGCCGGGTCCACCGGTACGCCGTCGAAACGCCGGACTCCGGCGATGCCGCACATCAGGCTTCTCCCTCGGCGAGACGCATCAGGTCGCGGGCGCGGGCGTCCCAGGAGGCGGACAGCACCGAACGGCGGCGCAGCTCGGGCGTGCCGATGCCGCCGTCCTTCAGCGTCAGCCGGATCTGCTCGACGAAGTCCGCCGGGTCGTTCGCGACCCGCACGCGGTCGAGGTAGTGCCGCACCTCGGGGAAGTCGGTGCTCACGATCGGCAGGCCGAGCGCGAGGTACTCCTTGAGCTTGATCGGGTTGGCGTGCTTGATCCAGTCGTTGTCGAGCCACGGCATGAGCGCGACGTCGAACCCGCTGCCGTACGCGGGAATCTGCTCGTACGGCCGGAAGTCCAGCCACGTGACGTTCGGGTACTTCTCGTAGCGCTCCATCGAGCAGGTGGCGTCACCGATCAGCACCAGGTGCGCCTCGGGGATCTCCTTCGCGACCCGTTCCAGCAGGTCGAAGTCCACCAGGTAGTCGTCGAGACTGCCGAAGAAGCCGATGACCGGGCCCTTGATCGACGCGAGGTCCGCCGGCAGCTCGTCGCGGCGGCGGAAGTGGTCCAGATCGACGCCGTGGTCGAGGAAGTGGCCACGGGCGCCGGTCTGGGGCTCGTCCTCGTCCTGCAGCGCGCGGCTCACGTACAGGACGTGGTCGGAGTGCGCGAGGAGCTCGTCCTCCAGCGCCTTGATGGTCGCCTGGTCCGACTCGGGGAACGCCGAGTGCCGGTCCGAACGGTTGTACACCAACGAGGCGCGCGGCATCGGCTTGATCACGTCCCACGAGGTGGGAATGGTCGCGACCACGACCGGGGCGCGCATGCCGAGCGCCAGGCAGACCGCGCGGACCTGCGCGCGCACCAGCACCGAGTTCAGCTTGCGCAGCCATGGTTTGCCGTAGAACGGCAGCGGAAGCGGTGTCATCACGTGGAAACCGGGGGTGTCCGGGATCGGGCGGCGCACCAGCATGGCCACGCTGCGGGCCTTGCGGAGGATCCGCCGCAGGAACTGGGTGCTGCGACCGGGCAGCGGCATGCGCAGGCCGATGCTGTTGACCAGCAACACCTTCCGGTGCTTAGCGACCCGGCGCAGCAGCTGGAAGTCGGAGTGCGCCCGGTTGTGGTACCACCAGTCCTGGGCCGAGAAGCACAGGTATGCGGCGGTGTTCTTGTTCGTGTCCAACGGTTCCGGCCACTCCCGCATGCCGATCAGACCGCGCAGCGCGGCACGGTGCCGCGGGCGGTGGATGCGCAACAACTCGTTCAACGCCACCGCGAACCACATCAGCACGGACTGCGCCCGGCCGTGCCGCTCGCGGTGCAGCCGGACCCGGTTCGCCTGCAGCAACGCCCACAGCCGGGCCGAGGTCTCGGACTCGCCGCCGAGGTGGACGGCGACGGCCTCCGGCTCGTACCGGATCGCGAAGCCCTGGTCCCGTGCGCGGAGCATGTACTCGGTCTCCTCGGAGTACAGCAGGTAGCGCTCGTCGAGCACCCCGACGCGATCGACGCACTCGGCGGTCACGAGCCACGCCGCGCCGGTGACCCAGTCGGCCGTCTCACCGGGCCGGGTCACGATCTCGCCCAGCGCGGGGTAGCGGCCGGCGGTCGTGCCGCCGAGCAGGGCCTGGCCCAGCACGCGCAACGGCGTCGGCTCACGGCGGACGGAGTGCTGCACGACGCCGTTGTGGTCGACGAGCTTCGGCGCGACGATCCCGACACCGGGCCGGACCGCCGCGCGCAGGGTCGCGACCGCGCCCGGCTCCAGCCTGATGTCCGCGTTGAGCACCAGCACGTCGCAGCCGGGGGCCGCGGCGATGCCCGCGTTCACGCCCGCGGCGAAACCGTCGTTGCCCAGCCGCCGCACGACCTTCGCGCCCGCAGCCTCGGCCAGTTCCACGGTGTTGTCCGCGGACGCGTTGTCCACGACCACGGCCTGCCAGTCCGCCACCCCGCTCAGCGCGACCGGCAGGGCCTCCAGGCAGCCGCCGATGACGTTCGCACTGTTGTAGGTGACGATCACGACGGCCAGAGGTCTTGCGGGAAGTGAATCCACGAGCTGGGTCCTCCGGGAGCGAGCTGCGACCGGGAATCCGGCCGCGATGTCTACTCCCCCTAGATCGAGGACTCCTGTCCCGCCGTTACGTTCCGTCGACCTGAGAAACGCCTGAGGACTACTCCGGCAACACAAGGTGTCGCCGGGGTAGCCCTCAGTGTTTTCACCGTTTTCGCACCAACGGTTGGAATTCGGTCATCCCTCGATCTTGACCGGCTTCCCGTTCTGGTCGACGTTCCCGCCACCGTCGGTGGCGCCGCCCAGCGCGTTGTGGAACGGCGCGTACTGGAATTCGGTCGTGAGCACGTTGTTCTTGATCACGAACGGCGGCGACGCGGCGGCGAAGATCAGGTGGTTCGACCGGGTGATGTAGTTGCCGTCGATCGTCCAGTTCTTGCTGACCGCGTTGCCCGAACCGCCGTTGGCGTCGTTGTAGATGCCGATGCCGTTGTGGGTGTACTGGCCGTCCGAGCGGATGCCGTCGATGTAGTTGTGCTTGATCACACCGTTGGAGCCGTTCGGGTTGATGTTGACGACGTCGGTGTGGTCACCGGCCTTGAACCAGATGTCGTGCAGGAAGTTGTCCTGGATCAGGTACGGGCCCTGCCCCTGGATGATGATGGGGATGTTGAAGCCCCAGATGTTGTTGCGCAGGAACGTGCCGCGGTTGTAGGCGAAGATCCCGTTGCCGGACAGGCCACCGCTCTGCGGCGCGATGGTGCTGTCCTGCACGGTCACCGTGCCGCTCTCGATCCACATGGCGTGGTTCGAGCCGCCGAAGATGCGGGTCTGCTGCACGAGCACCTGGACGCTGTCCGGGACGTTGATGTGGACCAGGCCGTCGACCTGGTAGTTCTCGAAGACGAACGGGTCGCCCGCGTTGCCGGAGCCGCGCGCGCCGTGGTCCTTGAGCCACCGGACGTCGATCAGCTGGTCGCCGCTGAGCGGACGCAGGTTGCCGTTCTTGACGCCGGTGTTGCCGGCGTTCGGCCACCCCGACATGCCCGGCTGCGTCGGCGGCTTCGGGATGCCGGGCGGCGCGGGCTTGGGGGTGGTCGTGGTCGGCGCGACCGAGCTGGAGGAGGGCGCCGCGCTCGACGACTCCGCGGCGCTGCTCGACGTGGCGGACGTCGTCGTGGTGGCCGGCTGGGCGTCGCCGGACTTCGCGCCCGCGGGGGAACAGGCGACGAGAGCTGCGACGACGGCTGCGGCGAGTGCGGCGAAGGATGCGATGCGGGAGGACCGTTGCCGAAGGGGAGCACGGCGTTCGTTCTGTCTCGCGCTGCCACTGGGCGTGGCGGTGCGGTGAAGCACGGGGGATGCCACCTTTCAGTTCGGGCCGCCTACGTCGATCGCGGGGCTCCCGCGGCCGGGACATCCTCAAACGATCTCGTTATCTGGCGGTTACCGTTTTGGGCAGGGGGACGGTAACCCAGCGCCGAAGGGCGTGCATTAGGCCGTTCGGCCGAGTACGGCCATTTCACCGCTGTCGTTCCGAAATTGCCATCACCTGATCGGGTTGATCTATTTCCAGAATGACCGCAGGTCAGCACAGAAAATGATCTGACCTTCTCGCAGCGCTCTTGACTTGAATTCCTCGTGACCAGTACATCGACAAACATTTGCACGCGCACAGGGTGAGTCGTGCCACGTGGTGGGATCAGGAGGGCGCGGGACTCGCGGGTTCGAGGTTCTTCAAGTCCTGCAACGAGTGCCGCACCGGCGCCACGACCGGCAGGTACAGCAGCAGGCCGCCGATGCCGCCGACCAGCAGGATCGCGAGGTCGTGGTGCAGCACGCGCGTCACGACCAGTGGCACGAGACACAGCGCGAAAACGCCGAGCGCGGGCCTCGCGACCGCCTGGGCGAGGCTCGCCGGCCGCACCCCCAGGCCGCGCAGCGCGAACAGGAAGGCGGGCAGCATCACCCCGACCGCGACGACCATGTGCGCGATGCCGACGCCCATGACGCCCGCCGAGTACGCCCCCAGCGCCAGGGCGGGCACGAGCACCGCGACCCACAGCGCCTGCAGCGCCAGCGTCTGCCGGGCGTTGCCCACGGCGATGAGGACGTCGAAGCACAGTTGCAGCGCCACGCGCGCGAGACCGAGGACGGCGAGGAACATCAGCGCGGTGGACGCCGCCGACCACTTGTCGCCGTAGAGCACCCGGATCGCCGGTCCCGCCATGAGCGCCAGCAGGCCGCAGATCGGCACGGCCGCCGCCATCAGCAGCCCCATCGACCGCGCGAAGGCGATCCGCAACGACGTCAGGTCGTGCTGCAGCCGGGCGAACGCCGGGACACTCACGCGCGCCACGGGGATGGACAGCAGCGTGACCGGCCAGCTCGACAGGTTGAACGCGAGCACGTACAGGCCGAGCGTCTCCGGTCCGAGCAGGCGGCCGACGACGATGTTGTCGACCTGGACCATCGCGACCGCGAGGATCGTCGCCCCGGCCAGCGGCAGACCGTCCCTGAGCAGCTCCTTGGCCACCTTCGGGTCGAACGCCGGTTTGTAGCGGACCGGGGTGAACGCGAGGTGCAGCAGGCCGTTGACCAGGTTGCCCACCAGCCGCCCCCACACCAGGCTCCACACGCCGAACCCGGTCAGCGCGAGCGCGAGGGTGAGCCCCGTCGTGACGACGAACCCGGTCAGGTCGGCGTAGGTGCGCAGGTCCTGCCGGAAGCTGCGGGTGAGCATGGCGGACGGCACGGCCAGCGCGCCGTTGATCAGGATCGCGAACGACAGGACCTTGACCAGGTCCGCGGCCTCCGGTGCGCCCAGTGACCGGCTGAACACGCCGGCGCCCGCGAAGAAGACGGCGAACAGCGCGCAGCTCGACCCGAAGATCACCGTCACCGCGGTCGGCGCGATCCGGGAGACGTCACCCGGCCAGCGGACCAGGACCTGTTCGAGCCCGAGGTCGTTGAGGTTGATGAGGAACACCAGCGCGACCGTGGCGACGGCGAACAGACCGTAGTCGTTCGGGGTCAGCACGCGCGCCAGGATGATGCCGGACACCAGGTTCGCCAGGCGCGAGAGCAGCGTGCTGGCGAAGCTCCAGCGCACCCCCTTCTTCACGAGGGTGCCGAGGTTCTCCTCCGTGCTCACTTGGCGCCTCGCTGTGCCGATTTCAGGGACGTCTTGAGGGCCGCCCACGACCGGTTCTCCAGGAACGGCCGTTCGAACACGCGGTGGAAGAGGTACGAACCGCCGAGCACGGCCGCGAGGCCGAGCACGAGCAGCAGGCAGAACCGGGCGAACACGTCGCTGACGAGGTGCGCCACGACGAAGTGGTCGGTCAGCCACAGCAACGGCAGGTGCACCAGGTAAACGCTGTAGGAGAACAGGCCGACGCCGCTGAAGACCCGGTGCGCCAGCAGCGTTTTCAGCGGCTCGAAGTGGCCGCCCGCGAGCGCCGCGAGGACGCCGGCCGTGCCCGCGCCGATCAGCAGGTCGATCCAGAAGTAGGCGTGGTCGACCCACACCGAGCCCATCGTGATCGCCATGAGCACGAACGCGCCGTAGCAGGCGGCACCGGCCCAGCCGATCCAGCGCGGCACCTCGCCGGACCTGACGACGTCCGCCGCCGCCACGCCGAACACGAACAGCGCGAGGAACTGCGGCGTGAAGTTGAGCAGGCCGTGCAGCGGGTGGACGTTCTCGGCGAGGAGCTGCGACGCGACGACACCGGTGGTGAAGACGGCGACCATCCACACCGGACCGAGTTTCCTGCGCAACCACAGCACCAGCGGGAAGAGGAAGTAGATCTGCCACTCGATGGCGATCGACCAGAACGCGCCGTTGGGCTTCGGGCTGTCGACCACGTCCTGCACGAGGAAGAAGTGCGCGACGACGCCCTTGAGCGTGATCGCCCGGCCGGTCAGCTCCGGGGTGACCAGCCCGAAGACGACGACGCTGAGCGCCAGTGCCGCCCAGTACGGCGGCAGGATGCGCCAGGCCCTTCTGCGGATGAACCTCAGCACGCCGCCCAGCTCGTACTCGCGGCGCGCCGGGGCGACCGTCAGCGAGAACCCGCTGACCACGATGAACACCGCGACCGCGAGGTGGCCGTAGACGAGCCAGCCGAGCACGAGCGGCCCGGTGTTGACCGGATAGGCCGGGTAGACCGTGAACCAGATGTGGTGCAGCACCACGTACACCGCGGCCAGCGCGCGCACACCGTCCAAGAAGGACAGACGGGTGCGTGCGGGCGCGCCGACCGTGGCGGTCATCGTGCGACCAGCCCGTCGCCCGCTCTCTGGTAGGCCTTGCCGCACGCGCAGCTCAGGTCGTCGGCGAGCCGGTCACCGCAGTCGCAGACCCAGCCGCGGACCTTCGCCGGGTTGCCCGCGACGAACGCGTGCGCCGGGACGTCCTTCGTGATCACCGAACCGGCGGCGGCGAACGCGTACGCGCCGATCTTGGTGCCGCACACGACGGTGGTGCCGGCGCCGAGCGTGACGCCGTTCTCCACGAGGGTGGGCAGGAGGGCCTCCGGGCCCTTCTTGACGTGCGCGCGGGGGCGCATGTCGTTGGTGAAGACGACGTTGGGGCCGAGGAACACGTCGTCGCCGACCGACACGCCGTCGAACAGCAGCACGGCGTTCTTGACCGTGACGCGGTCGCCGAGCACGACGCCGCCCTCGACGAAGGCGTGGTCGCAGATGTTGCAGTTCCTGCCGACCACCGCACCGGGCAGGACGTGCGCCCAGGCCCAGACGCGGGTGCCCTCACCGACGTTCTCGGACTCGTTGAGGCCCAAGGGGTGCACGCTAGGCATGAGCCACCACCGCCTCCTTGAGCACCTCGGCCACGCGCTCCTGCTGCGCCCGCGTGATCCCCGGGTACAGCGGCAGCGACAGGATCTCCTCGCCCGCCTGCTCGGCCACCGGGTAGCCCTCGGGCCGCCCGTACTTGGCGAACGCGCCCGTGCGGTGCACCGGCGTCGGGTAGTGGATGCCCGCGCCCACGCCGTTGTCGTTGAGGTGCTGCAACACCATGTCGCGGTTGCGCACACGCACGACGTAGAGGTGCCATACGTGCTCGTTGCCCTCGGCGACACCGGGCAGCCGGACCTCGGACACGTCCGCGAGCAGCTCGGCGTAGGTGTCGGCGGCGACGGCGCGTTCCTTGTTCCACGCGTCGAGCTGCTTGAGCTTGGCGCGCAGCACGACGGCCTGCAGCGTGTCGAGGCGCGAGTTGAAGCCCAGCTCGGGGTGCGAGTACTTGCGGTCGCTGCCGTGGTTGGCGAGCAGCCGCAGCTTGCGCGCGATCTCCTCGTCCTGCGTGACGACGGCGCCCGCGTCACCGAACGCGCCGAGGTTCTTGCCGGGGTAGAAGCTCGTGGCGGCGGCGACGCCGAAGCCGCCCATGCCGGTGCCGTGCTGGGTGGCGCCCTGGCACTGCGCCGCGTCCTCGACGACCAGCACGTCGTGCCGCGCGGCGACCTCGCGGATGGCGGCCATCGGCGCGAGCTGGCCGAACAGGTGCACGGGCAGGACCGCCCGGCAGCGCGGTGCGATCTCGGCGAACGCGTCGGGGTCGATCAGCAGGTGCGCGGGGTCGACGTCGACCGGCACCGGCACGGCGCCCGCGCGGACCGCGGCCTCGGCGGTGGCGACGAAGGTGTTGGCGGGCAACGCCACCTGGTCGCCGTCGCGGATGCCCGCGGCGCGCAGGGCCAGCTCGATGGCGTCGGTGCCGTTCGCGACGCCCACGCAGTACGCGGTTGAAGTGAACGCGGCGAACTCCTCCTCGAACGCCGTGACGTCCGGGCCGCCGATGAAGGCGGTCTTCGCGAGCACCCTGGCGAAGCCCTCCTCGACCTCGGCGGCGATCCGGTCGCGCTGCAGGCCGAGATCGACCAGCGGAATGTTCACAGGGATTGCCCTCTCGTTCACGACAGCTTCCGCCTGACAGTGCGCAGGCCGTTCTTCACCGGCTCCGGCAGTCCGCGGGCGAGCAGCATCGCCGCCGTCCGCGCGCCTTCCCTCACGGACGTCGCTCTGGACGTCGATTCCGCTACGGTCCGCTGGTAGAGGCGTTCGAGCACACGCGCGGCCGGGTCGAGCCCGTAGTGCTCCACGACGACCTCACGCCCGAACGCGCCGAGCTCGCCGCGACGTCCGGCGTCGTCGAGCAACGGGCGGATCTGGTCGGCCAGCAGCGTGACCGGTTCGGTGCCCTCGCCGAGGCCGTAGTAACCGTGCCGGCGGAAGTACCCGACGGTCTCCTGGGTGAACGGCAGCGAGAAGCCCTTCTCCCCCAGCACCACGATCGGCTTGGCGAACGCCAGCGTCCGCAACGCCGACCCGCCCATGCCGAGCATCACGTCCGCCGCCTCGTACGCGGGCCGCGGGTCCACCAGGCCGCCGGTGAGCACGATCACGTCGGCACCGTGCCGGTCGTTGACCTCTTCCGCCCGCTCCGCGACCTTCACCGCCGCCGTGCCCTCACCGACGATGACCAGCCGGACCGGCCGTTCCTTGGCGAGCAGGTCGACGGCCTCGATGCTGCGCAGCAGGCTCTCCAGCTTGAGCCACTCGGTCAGCCGCGACACCGTGACCAGGTTGGTCCGGCCGTCGAGCAGGCCGTACTTCTGCTGGAACGGCGACGGGTCCACCACACCGGGAGCGTTGAAGTCCACGTCCACCGGCGGTTCGAGCAGGTCCACCGCGCCGGACCGGATCCGCGCGGCGTCCTCGGCCAGCTGCCTGGTGCCGAACGTGGTGGGCAGGTGCCGCGGCAGGAAGCCCGGCACGACCATGCCCATCATCGTGGTGAACAACGGGATCCCGTGGAGAAGGTGCTCCCCGTAGTACGCGTCGAAGCACTGCGGCCAGTCCCACACGTGGATCAGGTCGGGCTGCTCGGCCTTCACCGCCGCGCGCAACGCCCTCGCCACCCTGAGCGACGGGTGCCGGGTGGCGTCGGGGGCCTCGATCAGGCGCAGGCCGCGTTGTTCGGCCAGCGCCACCGCGGGGCCGGGGGCGGCGAACAGGACCACGTCGTGGTGGTAGGTGTCGCGGATGCGGGCGGCCAGCTCGATCGCGTTGGTCTGGGTGCCGCCGAGTTCGAGGCGGTGCGCGAAGACGAGGACCTTCATGCCGTCACCTCGCACGGCCGCGCGGGCTCGGGGCGGCGAGCGACCTCGTCCCACCTCACCACCGGCCGCGCGAGGCCGGGGCGGGAAACGAACCCGGGCTCCCTCACACCGCCACCCCCAACGGCCGCGCCGGCGAGCCGACCCAGGTCTCCCCGGCCGGCACGTCCTTGAGCACCACGGCTCCCATGCCCACCAACGCCCCCGCGCCGATCGTCAGCCCTTCGCGCACCAGCGCCCCGGACCCGATGTACGCGCTCTCCCCGACCCGCACCCCACCGGCCAGCGCGGCACGACCGGCCAGCGTCACCCCGTCGGCCACGGAGTCGTCGTGCGTCAGCAGCACGTGCGGCATCGCGAGCACGAACCGGCCGACCTGCTGCGGCGCCGTGATCACGGCACAGGCGAACACCATCGTGCCGACACCCAGCTCGACCCCGGCCGCGACGGAGGCCTGCGGGTGCACCAGCGTCGCGTACCGCGCGTCGTCGAAGCCGAGCCGCCGCGAGATCCGCATCCGGCTGTCCCGCCCGGCCGGGCTCGCCGTGCAGATCAGCACCTGCGCGTCGGCGTGCTCACGAGCGAGGTCGACCGGCCCGAGCACCTCGTACCCGTCCACCACGCTGCCGTGCTTCCCGGCCGCGTCGTCGAGCAGCCCGAGCACGTGGAACGCGGGCCGCACCGAGTTCACCGCCGCGATCGTGGCGAGCGCTTCACGCGCGAGGCCGCCGGCGCCGATCAGCAGCAACGGCGTCATCGCGCATCACACGCGAGCTCCAGCGCGTCGACGACCTGGTCCTGTTCGGACTCGGTCAGCTCGTGGAACAACGGCAGGATGAGCGTCCGCGACGTCAGCCGCTCGGTCACCGGCAGCGGCGCGTGCGGGTGACCGGCGTAGGCGGGCTCCAGGTGCGACGCCATGATCCCGCGCCGCGCCGAGATCCCCTTGGCCGCCAACCGGTTCAGCACCTCGTTGCGGTCCACCGGGCAGTCCGGCGGCAGCTCGACCCAGAACGACTGGTAGTTCGTGGTGCCGTGGGCGGGGTCGGTCACCGCGCGCAGGCCGGGGATCCGGGCGAGCAGCGAGTGGTAGCGGGCCGCGAGCTCGCGGCGGCGCGCGATGATCGCGTCCAACCGGCCCAGCTGCACCAGGCCGACGGCGGCCTGGATGTCGGTCATCCGGTAGTTGAAGGCCGTTTCGAGGTACTCCTCCAGCACCACGCCACCACCGGCGTGCCGGTCGGCGGCGCTCACGCTCATCCCGTGCTCGCGCAACCGGCGGGCCCGCATCGCCAGCGCCTCGTCGTCCACCGTCAGCATGCCGCCCTCACCGGTGGTGAGCAGCTTGCGCGGGTGGAACGACCACGCGGCCAGCGTCGCACCGGCACCCACCGGCCCGCCGCGGTAGGTCGACCCGGCCGCGCAGGCGGCGTCCTCGACGATCGGCAGGCCCAGGGCCTCGAAGGACTTCACGTCGGCCGGCACGCCGCCCTGGTGCACCAGCACCACGGCCCGCGTCCTGGGCGTGACCACAGCGGACACCGTCTCGGCCGTCAGGTTCCCGGTCTCCGCGGAGACGTCGGCGAACACCGGCGTCGCACCGCAGTACCGCACGGCGTTGGCGGTCGCGATGAACGACAACGACGGCACGACGACCTCGTCGCCCGGACCGACGTCCAGCAGGTGCAGTGCGAGGTGCAGCGCCGTCGTGCAGGACGACACGGCGACACCGTGCCCGGCACCGACCCGCGAGGAGAAGGCCTCCTCGAACGCCCGCACCCGCGGCCCCTGCGCGACCCAGCCGGAACGCACGGCCTCGGCAGCCGCCTGGGCCTCTTCCTCGCCCATGAGCGGTCGCATCACCGGGATCATCGGTCTCCCCCACGAGCGGTCTCGACGGACACGGAAGCTCCCCTCTCCGAGAGGCCGATGGCCTCCGCGAACGCGTCGCTGCGGCGACGCCACGAGTGTTCGGCAGCGAACCGCTGCCGGGACGCAACAGCCGCAGCAGTGCGTTCAACGCTTGCCGCCCGGGCCACCGCGGCGGCGAACTCCCCCGGCGCCGCGATGGTGACCATGCCGGCGGCCTGTTCGGCGAGCCAGCGGGAGGCGGGCAGATCGGTGGAGACGGCGGGACGACCGGCCGCGAGGTACTCCAGCGTCTTCAACGGGAACGACGCCCGGTTGAAGGAGGAGTCGTGGTACGGCGTCAGCCCGACGTCGATCTTCCGGTAGTAACCGGGAAGCTCGGTGAACGGCACCTCGTCCACGTGCACGACACGCGGGCGGGCGACGAGCGCGGACCAGCGTTCCGGCTCCCACGCCGGATCGCGCGGCCCGACCATCAGCAGCGACATCCCGGTGTCCGCCACGGCTTCCAGCAACGAGATGTCGATGCGCGCGGTGATCCGGCCGACGAGCCCGGCGACCGGACCGTCCAGCCCGGACACCGCGGCGGGTACCTCAGCAGCGTCCACAGTGGAGTAAGCGTCCACGTGCACGCCGTTGGGCAGGAACTGGGCGGGGGCGCCGAGGCCGGTCCACCTGCGGACCAGCTCCGGCGTCACCGCGAACACGTGCTGCGCCTGGCGAAGAGCCCTGCGCTCCTCCCCCAGCAGCCAGCCGGGGTCGAGTCCCATCAGCTCACCGCCGGCGACCCAGTCGTCCGTGCCGTAGAGCACCGTGCGAACCGAGTCGTCCCACATGCCCAGCACGTCGTCGAACGAGAACGACACGACGGCGTGCGGTGAGCGCTTCAACCGGCGCAACGCCCAGCGGATCTGGGCGCGCACCAGCGGCCACGTCGTGGCGCGGATGCCGGGGCGGGACAGCCCCGGCAACGCGACGGGGGTGAGGCGGGTGATGCCCTCGGGGGTGACCCCGAGGCGAGGCCGGACTCCTCTGCCGACACCTGGCCGGTACCGGGCGGGTGTCACCGGCGAGATCGGCGGATCCACCCACAGCACATCGGCGTACCTGGTCAGTTGTTCTGCCTGCTGCCGGTCAGCGCCACGAACTCCGTCCCACGGCTTGCCCGACATCATGACCAGCAAAGGAGTCACGACCTACCTCATCCTCCGTTCCGCTTACCAGACGGCGAGCATCCGGCCGCCCGCTGCCCGAGCCACCTGCGTGGCGGTCCTGCCGAACGACACCGGCCGCACCGAGGCCGCCGACGGCGTGCCGCTGGAGGGCGAGTACACCGCGTCGACCCAGTAGTTCGCGTCGTTGCCGCTGGTCGGGAAGCCACCGCCGGAGCCGTACACGTACGTTCCGTTGGGGGCGCCCGCCTGCGTCTTCGGCGCGTGCATCGGACCGCGGTCCACGCCGTTGAACTCGAACTGGCCGCGCGTCACGGAGTAGTGCCCGTTCGGCGCGTAGTACGAGACGACGTACTGCGTGTTCGCGGCGACCGAGACCGGCGTGGCGAAGTTCGCCTGCTGCCAGCCGCCGGCGCTCTCGCTGGAGAACGTCACCGTGCCGAGCAGCGTGCCGGTCGAGGTCCACAGGTGACCGACGTGCGTGCCGGTGTTGCCGGTGCCCTTGTAGAACCGGACACCCGTGACCACACCCGGCTGGTCCACCGAGAACCGGACGCCGAGCTCGACCTGGCCGTTGTCGTCGGCGTTGTTCACCACCGGCGTCGCCGAGTCGGCGAACAAGGTGCACGGGCAGCCGCTCGAGTCGGGCAGTGCCGTGGTGAACGTCCAGCTGACCGACCCGGACATCTGGTTGCCCGCGATGTCCTTCGCACCCGAGACGGTCGCCTGGTACTTCGTGGCCGGGGCCAGCGGCGAAGCCGGCGTGTACGTCCACGTCCTGGTGGCCGGGTCGTAGGCGGGGCTGCCCGCGACCGAGGCACCGGCGCCACCGACCGGCACCAGGTTCACCGACGGCGTCGCCGGGTCGATCGCCTCGTCGAACGTCACCGACACCGACGTGGTGGTCGGAACGCTCGTGACGCCGTTGGCGGGCACCGTCGAGACGACGGTCGGCGCGGTGACGTCCGGCGGTGCGGTGTTGGTGAAGATCGCGTCCACGTAGTAGTTGCCGGCCTGGTACGAGTCGACCGGGAACCCGCCACCCGCGCCGTACTTGAACAGACCGTTCTTCAACGACCCGTTCGCCGGCGAGTGCAGCGGCGCGTTGTCGACGTCAGCGGTGAAGTAGTTGACGTCACCCGCGTACCGCCCGTTCGGCGCGTAGTACGACGCGATGTAGGTCGTGTTCGCCGTGACCTGCACCGGGTTGGCGAAGGTCAGCTTCTGCCAGCCGGTCGCCGTCTCGTTGGTGAACGTGCCGGTGGCGAGACGCGTGCCGGTGGTGGACCACAGGCTGCCGGTGTGCGTGCCGGTGTTGCCCGTGCCCTTGTAGAAGCGGACACCGGTGATCCAGCCGTTGGTGTCCGGCGTGATCCGCATGCCCAGCTCGACCGCGTTGGTGTCGTTCACCGACGCGCTGACCGGAACCACGCTGTCGTTGAACAGCGTGCACGGGCAGGCGCCGATGCCGGACGTGGTGAAGAACCAGCTGTTCGCCTGCGGCATCGCGTTGCCGGCGGTGTCCGAAGCCTTCACGGTGACCGTGTAGGTCTTCGCCGCGTTCAGCGGGCTCGACGGCTGGAACTTCGCCGTGCGGGTCGTCGAGTCGTAGGACGCCGTTCCCGTGACGGCCGTGCCGCCGGAGAACGTCCACTGCACGGTGGCCGGGTTGATCGCCTCGCTGAACGTCGCGGTCACCTGGCTGGTGGTCGGGACGCTGCGCGAGTCGTAGCCGGGGTACGTGGACGTGACCGTCGGCGGGGTCAGGTCGGGATCCGGCTGGAACACCGCGTCGACCCAGTAGTTGTTGCCACCGCCGTTGGTCGGGAACACACCGCCCGTGCCGTAGCGGTACACGCCGGACGCACCGTCCGTGCCGTTGGCGAGCGCGCGCAGCGGCGCGTTCGCCACCTGGGCGTTCAGGCCGCCGTTCGTGGCCGAGTAGAAGCCCGAGGTCTGGTACGAGACCACGTACGTCGTGTTGGCGTTGATGTGCACCGGGGTGCTGAACAGCGCCTGCTGCCAGCCCGCGGTGGACTCGGTGCCGAACGTGACGGTCGCGAGCAGCGTGCCGGTGTTCGACCAGAGCCGGCCGGTGTGCGCGCCGACGTTCTGCGGTCCCTTGTAGAAGCGGACGCCGGTCACGTTGCCGCTCACGTCGGAGCGGAACCGCATGCCGAGCTCGACCGCGGTGGCGTCGTTGACCGTGACGGTCTGCGGCGCCGCGCTCTCGTCCCACACGCTGCACGGGCAGACACCGGGGGTGGCCGGCTTCTGCGTGGTGAAGCTCCAGGACGTGGTGCCGGACATGGTGTTGCCGGCGGTGTCCTTGGCGCCCGTCACCGAGGCGGTGTAGGTGGTGTTCCCGGCCAGCGCGCTGGTCGGGGTGAACGTCGCGATCTTGTTGGCGGCGTCGTAGGCCACGCTGCCGCTGACCGCCTGGCTCGCGGCGTTCTTCAGCGTGAAGTTGATCGTCGCGGCCTGCACGGCCTCGTTGAACTGCACGCTCGGCGTCGCCTGCGGGGAGACGCTGGAGCTGCCGTTCAGCGGCGACTGCGGGGTCGCGGTGGGCGCCAGGGTGTCCGGCGGCGCGACCGTGTCGAAGACCGCGTCGACCCAGTAGTTGCCGCCCTGGTAGGTGTTCGTCGGGAACGCGAACGACCCGTAGCCGAACATGCCGTTCGGGGCGCTGTCCGTCGTCGCCGGCGCGTGCAGCGGAGCGGCGTCGAAGGACTTGTTGCGGAAGAAGTCCGAATCGGACGAGTAGTGCCCGCTCGGCGCGTTGTACGACACCACGTACTGGGTGTTCGCCTGCACCTCGACCGCGGGGTTGAGCGTGGCCATCTGCCAGCCGCTCGCGGTCTCGTTGAGGAACGTGGCCTGCGCCAGCAGCTGACCGCTCGACGACCACAGGCCACCGGTGTGCGAACCGGTGTTGCCCGTGCCCTTGTAGAAGCGGACCGCGGTGACCCAGCCGTGCGCGTCGGTGGTGAAGCGGGTGCCGACGTTGATCGCGTTGGCGTCGTTGTTGGACACGGTCTTCGGTGTGGACAGGTCCGGGAAGATCGTGCACGGGCAGGTGCTGTTCACCCCGACCGTCGCCGGGCTGGCGTCGGTGTTGAGGCTGTCGTCGGTCGCCCGCGCCTGGATGTTCAGCGATCCGGTGCGCGGGATGGAACCGGTGTAGGTCCAGCTCTCCCTGCCGTCCGCGACGTGCCACGTGGTGCCGCCGTCGAGCGAGACCTCGACGCCGCCGACGCGGCCGCCGACGTCGGACGCCGTGCCGGTGACGGTGATCGTGTCTCCACTGTGGACGGTGCTGCCCGCGGTGGGCGAGGTGATCGTCGTGTTCGGCGCGGTGCCATCGGTCGACAGACCCGCGGTGACGAGCCCGGCCATCAGGCTGCCCGGCTGGACTCCCATGTCCCCGAACAGGTTCACGGTCGCCTGCTGCATGCGGGCGTCGGTGCTGACCGCCTCACCGTCGTGCTGGTCGTCCAGACCCCACGACCACTGCACGGTGCCGGCACCGAACACGATCGCGCCACTGGGCGCCTTGTACAGCGTCATGCGGTGCGTGGCGTCGCCGGACGCGACGTTCGTGCCGTAGTCCTGGATCTTGGCGGCGACCGTCTGGGTGGTCTTGGACAGCCTGATCATGTTGTTCGGGCGGAACCCGTTGTCGACGTCCTCGTCCCACTCGTAGCCGAGGCTGCTGGGGGCGAGCGTCGCGACCTGACCGGCGGACTGGTTCGCCACGGACGTGTTGCGCCAGAAGCGCATCTTGCCGTCCTCGGCGGGCACCTGGATCGCGTAGCTGCAGCAGTTGACCGTCCACAGCTGACCGGTCAGCGAGTTCTCCGGCCGGCCGCCGTCGGCGGGCGGGCTGAAGCGCGGGTCGCGCCACGTGCCGGTCCACGCCGGGTTCGGGTCGATCTTGGCGTTCGCGTGGGTCTCCTTGTACGTCACCAACGTCCGGTACGGGGTGTTGGTGCCGTCGATGCTGTTCTCCCAGCGGGTCTTCCAGAAGACCTCGTTGCCGGAGAAGAACGCGAGGTTCACGCCGGCGTCGCGGGCGGCCTCGACGTTGGCGCGCTGCTGCGACGACCAGTACTCGTCGTGCCCGACCGAGAGGAAGACCTTGTGGTTGAGCAGCAACGAACCCGAGCGGTCGGAGTCGATGCCGGAGATGTAGCTGACGTCGTAGCCGTTGCGCTCCAGGAACCGGATCATCGGGTACTCGGAGCCGAAGACGAAGTCACGGCCGTCCGGCACGTCGGTGCGGGTGGAGAACGGACGGTTGTAGCTCAGCTTGTAGGCGCGCGAGGCGGGCTGGCCGCCGTAGAAGCTGTTGCCACCCCACGTGTTGTAGGCCTGCCACGTGGTGTCGGAGGTCTGGTACACCATCTTCGAGCTGCGGGAGTCGTCGCGCACCACGAACACGATGTGGTTGTTGACGTCCTGGTCGAGCCGCTGCAGGTTCGCGACGTACACGCCGGAGACCAGGCTCGTCGGCACGGTCCAGGACGCGGACTCCAGCCAGTTGCCGCAGTCGATCAACCCGGTGTTGGGGTCGTTGTTGCAGGTGTTCGGCTGCACGCGGGGCGTCGGCGTGATCGAGTCGACCTTGCGCGCGCCGGCACCGCCGTAGTAGCCCAGGCGCAGGATGTCGATCCGGTACGGGGCCGAGGTCTTGACCTTGAACTTGATGGTCTGGCCGAGGTTCACCGACATCTGGGTGGCGAAGCCCTCGATGCTCGGGTCGCCGCCACCGGTCGCGTCCCAGTTGGTGTCACCCGGTTTGGAGTTCTCGCAGAGCACCGGGTTGGTCACCGGTGCGTCACACGGGGCCGCTGCCGCGACGGGCCCGAACACAACGGCCGGGACCAGTGTCCCGGCCAGCAATCCGATCAGCGCCAGTGCTCGCGCCAGAAACGGGTGGGATCTGGCTCTCGAACCCCTTGGGGCGGTCATGTGTCGTCTTCTTCCTCTCGCGCCGCTCCTGCGACCCCAGCTTGTGGTCGTCGTCCGAGCTACGCGCGCTGCATCTCCCCTGAAGCGGGGCGCGCCGACGACATTCCACATGGGACGTCGAGGCGCGACCACACCTCGTTACAGGTTTTGGGGTCTCGATTAGGCCAAAAGTTCAACGGGCCCAAGGGTTTCCGTTGTCAGGTAACTCAGAGTTAAACCAGTGCGACCAGATGAGACGGCCTGATTTCGGACAGTCAGGCCGTCTTCACCGTCAGCTCGTCTTCTCGGCCCGCCACCACGCGACCAGGTCGCGCAGGCCGCCGTCCATCTCGATCTCGGGCTTCCAGCCGAGGTCGGTGGCCGCGGCGCTGATGTCGGCGAGCCGGCGGGTGACGCCGTTCACCTTGCGCTCGGGGCCGTGTTCCAGCGGCAGGTCGGAGTCCATCGCGGCGAGGAGCGCGAGGGCGAGCTCCTTGAGCGAGGTCTCCTTCGAGGACGCGATGTTGTACACCGCGTCCGTCACCGGCGCCTTGGCGGCGAGGATGTTCGCGCGGGCGATGTCGTGCACGTGCACGAAGTCCATCGTCTGCGCCCCGTCACCGAAGATCAGCGGCGACTTGCCGTCGGCGATGCGTTCCATCCAGCGGATGAGCACCTCCGTGTACAGACCGTGGACGTCCATCCGCGGGCCGTACACGTTGAAGTAGCGCAGCGCCACGTAGTCGAGGCCGTACATGGCCTTGAAGCTGCGCAGCATGCCCTCGTTGAACGCCTTCGCGGCGCCGTAGAAGGTGTCGTTGTTGTACGGGTGGTGCCGCTCGGTGGTCGGGAACGACTCCGCGAGCCCGTACACCGACGCGGACGACGACGCGATGACCTTCTTCACGCCGGCGGCCGCGGCGGCCTCGATGACCGTGAACGTGCCGTCGACCAGGCACTCCAGCGCGAGCCGCGGTTGTTCGGCGCACTGGGTGATGCGGATGGCGGCGAGGTGGAAGACGAGGTCCTGGCCCTCGGTGAGCTCGCGGACGAGCGCCTTGTCGTTGATGTCGCCTTCGACGATCTTCACGACGCCGGACTCCAGCGCGCCCTTGAGGTTCTCCCGGCGGCCGCGCACGAAGTTGTCGAGCACGACGACCTCGGCGGCACCGGCCTCGACGAGCTGATCCACCACGGACGACCCGATTGTGCCCGCGCCGCCCGTGACGAGCGCCCGCTGGCCGCTGATCGGTTGTGCCGTCATTTACGAAACCCTGCCTTCGACTTGGTGAACGGGAACGAAAACCCCGCCGGAGCGCAGCGACTCCGACGCCGCCTCCAGCACGGCCAGCACGCGCAGACCCGCGCGACCGTCCGTCAGCGGTGGACGCTTCTCGGTGATGGACGCGGCGAACTCGGCCATCATCGTGCGCAACGCCTCGCGTTCCACCAGCGCCGGCGCCACCATGTCGCCGGTGCGGTAGGAGATCTTCTGCTGCTCCTCGGAACGGTCGACGCCACGGTCGTAGATGGACAGTCGCTGCGCCGGGTTGTTGTCGTCCCAGACGACCGTGCGCTGGGAGCCGCCGATGACCATCGTGCGGATCTTCGTCGGCGACAGCCAGTTCACGTGCACGTGCGTGATCGCCCCGTTGGACAGCCGGACGGTCAGATGGCCGACGCACGCGACGCCCGCGCCGATCGGGTCCGCGCCGTGTGCCGCGACCTCCACCGGACGGACGTCGTCGGGCAGGATCGCCTCGAAGATCGACAGGTCGTGCGGGGCGAGGTCCCACAGCACGTCCACGTCCGGCTGCACCAGACCGAGGTTGATGCGCACCGAGTCGATGTACTGGATCTCGCCGAGCTCGCCGCCGCGGATCATCCGACGCAGGTGCTGCACGGCCGAGGTGTAGGCGAACGTGTGGTCCAGCATCAGCGTGAGGCCGCGGGACTCCGCGGCCTCGACCAGCTTGAGCCCGTCCTCCAGGTTCGCCGCGAGCGGCTTCTCGACCAGGACGTGCTTGCCGGCCTCCAGCGCCGCCAGTGCGACGGGCAGGTGGGTGGCCGCGGGCGTGGCGATCGCGACCGCCTGGACCTCGGGGTCGGCGAGCACCTCGTCCAGCGACGAGGTGGCTCGCACGGTCGAGTACTCGCCGAGCACGCGCTGCGCCTTGCCGACGTCGAGGTCGCACAGGTGGCGGAGTCTGAGCTGCGGGGTGGCCTGGGCGTTGCGGACCAGGTTCGGCCCCCAGTACCCGGCGCCGATGACGGCGATGCCGATCAAGTCTTCATTCCTCATCAGTAGGCCCCGTGGCCGCCGAACACGGCGCGGAACGTCTTCCACAGGATCACGGCGTCGAGGGCGAGCGACCAGTCCTCGACGTAGCGCAGGTCGAGCCTCACCGACTCCTCCCACGACAGGTCGCTGCGTCCGCTGACCTGCCACAACCCGGTCAGACCCGGCTTGACGAGCAGGCGGCGCCGCACGTCGGAGGAGTACTTCGCGGTCTCCTCCGGCAGCGGCGGGCGCGGGCCGACCAGCGACATGGTGCCCGTCAGGACGTTGAACAGCTGCGGCAGCTCGTCGATCGAGTACCGGCGCAGGAAGGAGCCGACCTTGGTGATGCGCGGGTCCTTCTTCATCTTGAACAGCAGGCCGTGCCCCTCGTTGGCGGCGGCCAGCCGGGTGCGCAACGCGTCCGCGTTGGTGACCATGGTGCGGAACTTGATGATCGTGAAGGGCTGCCCGCCCTTGCCGACCCGCTTCTGGCGGTAGAAGACGGGACCACGACTGTCGATCATCACGAAGGCCGCGACCGCGAACATCAGCGGCGCCAGCAGGATCAGCAGCAGGAACGCGCCGACGCGGTCGACGACGTCCTTGACCAGACGGCGGAAGCCGCTCAGTGCCGGTTCGCTCACGCGCAGCAGCGGCATGCCGAGCACGGCGCTCATGTGCAGGCGCGGGCCCGCGACCTCCATCAGACCGGGCGAGACGACCATTTCCGCGCCGGAACCCTCGAGCGCCCAGGCGAGCTGCTGCAGCCGGCGGGGCGTCCAGTACGCGTCGGGTGTCACGGCGACGATGCGGTAACCACCGCGGCGGACGTGATCGGCGAGCTCGCGCAGCTGGCCGACGACGGGCACGCCGTCGACGTCGGTGCCGGAGCGGCCGCGGCCGTCGATGGTGCAAATGGCGTCCACGCGCCAGCCCAGGTGCGCGACGCGCTTGGTGCGGTGGATGAGGTCCTCGACCGTGTCCAGGTTGCCGGCGGCGAGGACGGAGAGCAGGTAGCGCCCCTCTTTGCGGCCGCGGTGCAACGGGCGGCGCAGCAGGTAGCGCATGGGGAAGGCGACCAGGGCGATCGCGGGGACAACGACGAAGACCCACAGGCGGGCGCCGGGGATGTCGACGGCGAGCGCTCCGAGACCGAGCGCCACGACGGCACCGAACAAACCCCGGCCGAGTCTTCGGAACTCCTCGGCACCCTGACCGAGGACGGTCGGCGTCCACACGCGGTTGATCGCGAGCGAGCCGACCACGACGACTACTGTGAGTATGTCCAGCAGGGCAAGGGAAAGCGGGCCGAAGGCGGCGTGGCGGACGCTCATGACGGCACCGACTCCGACGACGACCAGGGCAACGGTCAGCACATCGGCGGTGATCACGGCGTAGCGGTAGCGGCTTTCCCAACGGGCGACAGGTGGGTGCGTCTGTCTGTGTTCGGACAGCGGATTGAGCGTGGAGCGCAGCCCGTCGACGTCACGGGCAGCGCGGACCTGCTCACTCATCGTTTCTGATCTCCCCGGCTCAGCGGCGATTCCGGACATGCACGTGCGCAGGTCACCCCGAAGACCTTGAATCTTCGACCTCCGGTCACGCCCTGCACAGGCGCCACACCCGAAGCTCGCAACCGGTGATTCGCCCGGTCCGGCATCCGCGTTACAGGCTCCGGGAAAAACTTTTTCCGTTGCCCGAATATCGGACGTGACCCACGTCTCACCGTCTGGAAACCACGGCCCCGCAAGACGATTCCACATGTCCACAAGGGACATAGTGGTTACGTGCGCGGTGGGCGATTCGTTCAGATCAGGTCTTCAGACCCTAGTCCTGTCGTCTGCGTTTGTGCATGTACTTACCGCTGAACGGAGTAATGTCCTACGACCGAACGGAAACGCGGACCTCGTCGCCTTCGACGACCACGATGTCACCGTTTCGGAGCTGGGCGCCGCGGCGCACCTCCACAGCGCCGTTGACGTGGACTTCCCCGTCCTCGATCAGCTCTTTGGCGTGCCCGCCGTCCTCCGCCAGCGCAGCCAACTTGAGGAACTGCCCTAGCCTGATCGGCTCTTCGGAGATCTCGACCGTCCGCATGCGCCACATCATCCCAGTAGGGCGAACCCCACCGCTTGCTCGGGGGCGCACACCAGAGCGTTCGGGTGAAGTCGTTGCCAGCCTTATGGGCATGAAAACTTCTTGGGGGTACGTAGCCTGGTTGGCGGTGTCCGGAGTGGTCTGCGTCGCGATAGCGATCTTCGCGGCGAGCGCCTACGTGACCCTGGACATGAGCCAGGCCCGGCCGGATCTGCACGGGCCGGTGCACTACGGCCTTCTGGTGGCGCACATCTTCACCGGAACGGCCGCGATCCTGGCGGGTGTCTCGCAGTTCTGGCCGCGCCTGCGCGCCCGGCATCCGCGGGTGCACCGGGTGCTCGGCCGCGTGTACTTCGCCGGCGTGCTGCCGTCGTCGTTGCTCGGCATCGTGTGCGCTCAGTTGTCACTGAACGGTCTGGCCGCATCGGCGCCGCTGACGGTCCTGTCCGTGCTGTGGTTCGTGAGCGCGGTGCACGGCCTGCGGACGGCCAGGCGGCGCCGGTTCGGCGAACACCGCATCTGGATGATCCGCGGTTTCGCGTTGACCGGTGCCGCCGTGACCGGCCGGTTGTGGGGCCTGCTGCTCGGCTCGCTGCTGCCCGAGGGGAACGGGCTGGTCGTCTTCGCCACCGCGAACTGGCTGTCGTTCGTGGTGAACCTGCTGGTCGCCGAGTGGTGGATCCAGTCCCGGGGCTACACCCGGGCCTTGCCCTCCTCAGCGCTGAGGCCCAGCATCTCCAGCAGATCAGCGCAGTCCAGCGCGTCCGTGGCGTGACAGGCCACGGTGCGTGCCGCCTTGCTGTTCTGAATCGTGCTGTGCTCCTTTTCCAGAGCCTTTGCCTCGGCGAACGTGCCGGTTTCCGGCTCGGCGATCGCGGGACGCGCCCAAGTCATGTCGTGCCTGCTTCCGCATCGGGGGATGAGGTCATCATGACTGGGGGGTGGCCGAAACACCAGATCTAGTGCTTTGCGTAATCGGCCACCCACACAGCGTGGGGCGGTGCGTTCAATGGCGATAGCGTTTTCCGGGCACCGGCGTTGATCGATTGTCTCCAGAAATTCGCTTCACCGCCCGTACCGCAGCACCGACTCCACTTCGGTCACAAATGCGACGAGCCTTTCATCGTCCACATCGTCCGGCGTGGGACCGTCCACCGCGAGCCGTTGCAGCGCAACGGACGTGATGGCGTTCTCCCGCGCCAGGCGGCGGAACCCGAACGTGGCCTCGTACAACGACACCGCGGTGGCCAGGGCGGCCAGCGTCGTCGCGGCGAAACCCCACAGGGCCCGGCGTGGCCCGTCCGCCATGCCCACCGCCGCCGCGGCGGCCGCGGCGATGAAGAGCGCGGCGGCGATCGCGACCGTCCACGTCCGGGCGCCGGCGTACCGCCTGCGGCCGCGTTCGAAGTGGTCGAGGCGATCGGAGAACCGGTGCCGCAGATAGGCTTCGACGAACTGGGCCTGCCGCTGCTTGTCGCTCATGTCCTGACCACCTCGTGCTTGCGGTCGCTGACCGCGGCCTCCAGGTCCGCCACCTTGTCCTGGCGTTCGGATTCCGTGCTCGGCGCGGGGGCGGCCAGGTGCGCGAAGTACAGCGCGCGCAGGCGTTCCGCGCGGTAGCGGGCGGTCAGGTACTTGTCGAGCGACTCCCGCTTGCGCGCCACGATCGTGATGGCGGCGGCGAACGCACCGCCCGCGACCACCAGGACGCCCGGCCACGGCGTGTCCTCGAGCCAGGTCTGCAGCGCGCCGAACACCGTCGTGGTGAGCCCGCCCGCGATGGCCAGCACGGCCATCAGCCGGTAGCGGTTCTGCTCGACGTCGGCCTGCGCGTCCAGTTCGTGGAACGCCGGCGCGACGACCGCGTTGGCGTCGTGGATCGCGTCCGCGAGCAACGGGTAGGCGACGACGAAACCGGGGTCGATCAACGGCCGGGGTTCCGGCGCCCGGTACCGGACCTTGGGCCAGATCCTCGGCGGTTTGACGGGCTTCTCCTTGCCCAGCAACCTCTCCAGCGCGGTGACGACCTTGCCGGCGCCCTCGTCGACGTGGACGACGAAGATCTTGCCGCTGCGCACCAGCACCGCGAGGTCACCGGTGAGGTCACCGGTCGCGATGCGGTCCGCGAGGCCACCCGTGCCGGCGAGCACCAGCAGCGGGTTGTCGCCGCTGAGGTGGTCGATGATCTCCCTCTCGCTCTCGCCTCCGACGACGAGAGCGATGACGGGCCTCTTGTGCCGCACGGCGTCGATCGTCCGGAACAGCACCGGCGTCGCGTCCGTCCACTCCGAACCGGGCACGATGACGGCGACGCTGTGGTTGGGCTCCAGCGCGACCTGACCGTTGGTGGAGGTCTCGGTGAGGTCGTGCACCTTGCTGCTGGGCGCGACCCCGACCACGACGGGCCAGCGTTGCTCACAGGCCTGCAAAGCCATGCCCAGCAAGTGGACCACGCCTCTGTCGGTGCCTTCCGTGACGAACACCGCGCTGTTGCGCGCCGCGGTCACCACGACGGATCTGAGGACCGGCAACAACTTCGCGGCGAGATCCGTCTCGATGTCTTGAGTGGAGCCGAAGACCGAGATGACCGTGCGTCCCTGGGGCAAGCCGAGGGCCTTGGGTTTGATGTCGGCGTCCGGCTGGGACAGCCGTTTGACTGTCGGGCCGCCTGCTGTGGGCATGCCGCGCACGATAACGCCGTGATCGATGCCAGACCAGAGCCCGTTAGACCTCATCCTCGTCGTCCAGCGGGACTTCCCGCTGTTGTTCGACGGCATCCGCCTCGTTGGCTTCGAACGGCACGTCCGGCGTCTCGATCGGCTCCTGCGGGACGATCTCGCGCTGCTGCTCCTGCACGTCCGCGTCGGGTGCTTCGGGGTTCATGCGGTGCGGTTTCCCGTGCTGCCCGTTCTCCACACCTGCCGGGTCAGCTCGCCGAGGTCGCGCAGGTCGTCGAGCACGATCTCCGCACCGGCTTCGTGGAGGTCCTGCTTGCTGCTGCGCCCGGTCGCGACGGCCACGAGCCGCACCCCTGCCTTGGTGGCGGCGTAGACGTCGTGCGGGGTGTCGCCGATGAGCACGACCTCGTCAGGTGTGAAGAACCGGATGTGCTGCGCGCGCTCCCGCGCGAACGTCACGAGCTCCGCCCGATCGGCGTGGTCGTCGCCGAACGCGCTCACGTCCCAGTCCACGAGATCGGCGAGCTCGAACGCCTCCAGCTTGATCCTGGCGACGGTCCTGAGGTTCGCCGTCAGCACGCCCTGGTGCACCCGCGGGTCGGCGGCGAAGTGCCGCAGTGCGGCCAGCGCCCCCGGCAGCACCTCGGCGTGGCCGGGCAGGTCGTGGCGGCGGCGGTGGAACGAGTCGGTGAGCGCGGTGGCGAGCAGCCGGGAGGAGTCCTCGGTGTGCTCGATGTCGTGCCGGTGCAGCAGCTCGGCGATGACGTCGAGCTCGGTGCGTCCGCCGAGGTCCGGAGCCCCTTCGAGCTCCCTGCCGAACGCCGACCGGAACGCCGTGCGGTACATCAGCTTGCCGAAGCCGCGCGCCGAGATCAGCGTGTTGTCGATGTCCCACAGCACCAGCAGTTCGGGCCCGGTCATCGGACCATCACCCCACAACCCGTAAAATGCCTGCTCATGACCTCGATCGACCCCGCGGAGCTGGAAATCTGCCTGCGCGTGCTCGCCCAGGTGGAGGACCTGCCCGCGGAGCACGAGGACGCGGTGCGCGTCCGCCGGGCCACCGCCAAGATCTTCAAGGCCGCGAAGAAGTTCCGCAAGACCGAACGCCGGGCCGCCATCACGGCCAACGACCGCGCCGTCACCGCCCTGACCGCCACCGGGTCGCCGGACCGCATCGACGACGAGACGCAGGGCCTGCCGCTCGTGTCGAACGCGACCGGTGCCACCGCGGGCACGCTGATGCGCGCGCGGTCCTGCTACACGTGCCGCCGGCGGTTCGTCGAGGTCGACGCCTTCTACCACAACCTCTGCCCGTCCTGCGCCGCGTTCAACCACGGCAAGCGCGACGCCCGCACCGACCTGACCGGCCGCAACGCCCTGCTGACCGGCGGCCGCGCGAAGATCGGCATGTACATCGCGCTGCGCCTGCTGCGTGACGGCGCGCACACCACGATCACCACACGCTTCCCGAAGGACGCCGCCCGCCGGTTCGCCTCCATGCCCGACGCGGCCGACTGGATCGACCGGCTCAAGATCGTGGGCATCGACCTGCGCGACCCGGCCCAGGTGCTCGCGCTGGCCGACGAGGTGGCCCTGCGAGGCCCGCTGGACGTCCTCATCAACAACGCCGCCCAGACCGTCCGCCGCTCCCCCGGCGCCTACGCCCCGCTGGCCGCCGCCGAGCACGAGGCGCTGACCGGTGACGCCCGCCGCCCCGAGCTGATCTCGTTCGGCGGCCACGGCCAGCTGGCGCTGCCCGGCACCGCGGTCCCCGAGGCGCACTCGGTGACGACGCTGGCGCTGATGGCGGGTTCCAAGGACATCGACGCGGGCGGCCTCGTGCCCGACACCGCCGCGGTGAACTCGTGGATCCAGAACGTCGACGAGGTCGACCCGGTGGAGCTGCTGGAAGTGCAGCTGTGCAACTCGACCGCGCCGTTCCTGCTGATCTCGCGGCTGCGCCCGGCCATGGCGAAGTCGTCCGCCAGGCGCAAGTACGTGGTGAACGTGTCCGCAATGGAGGGTCAGTTCTCCCGCGCCTACAAGGGTTCCGGCCACCCGCACACGAACATGGCGAAGGCCGCGCTGAACATGTTGACGCGCACCAGCGCCGAGGAGATGCTGCAGACCGACGGCATCCTGATGACCGCCGTCGACACGGGCTGGATCACCGACGAGCGCCCGCACCCGTTGAAGATGCGCCTGGCCGACGAGGGCTTCCACGCACCCTTGGACCTGGTCGACGGGGCCGCGCGCGTGTACGACCCGATCGTGCGCGGCGAGGCGGGCGAGGACCTGTACGGCTGCTTCCTGAAGGACTACTCGCCGGCCGCCTGGTAGGGGTGCCGTGCCGACGCACGTGTCCGAGGTACCCGTCGGACGCACCCGAACGAGCCTTTTCGTCACGCCCTGGGTGAACACGGCCTGCGTTTGACGTACCCATTTGTCATGAGAACTGTGTGGCGGGGAGCACTTCGGTTCGGCATGACGACGATGACGGTGCGGCTGGTGTCCGCGTCGACGGAACACCGCGGCAGAGTGCACCTGGTGCACCGCGAGGACAGCGGCCGCGTGCGGCACCAACAGGTGTGCGGCGAGTGCTCGCTGCGCCTGACCCCGGACGACATAGGCCGCGGCTACGAGCTCGACGACGGCCGCATCGTCCAGATCGACCCGCGCGACCTGCCGGCCCCGGAGGACGGCGTCATCGACGTCCAGCAGTTCGCGCCGGTCACCGACCTGGACCCGATCGCGTTGCACCGCAGCTACTACGTCGAACCGGACGACCTGGCGGTCCGCTCCTACGTGCTGCTGCGCGAGACCCTGGAGCGCACCAAGACCGCCGCCATCGTGAAGTTCGGCCTGCGCGGCAAGGAGACCCTGGCCGCCCTGCGCCCCCAGCACGGGGTGATCGTCCTGCACACCCTGCTGTGGCCGGACGAGGTCCGCGAGCCGCACTTCGCGTTCCTGCACCGCGACACGGAGGTCCGCACCGGCGAACTGGCCGCCGCGGCGGCGTTGGTGCGCGCGCAGACCCGGCCGTTCAAGCCGCACGACTACCCGAACAACTACCACGAGGCCCTGCTGCACCTGGTCGAGGCGAACGTCTAGCCGTGCGGGCGGACGACCCGCGTGACGGGGATGAACGCGGGTCGTCCGCCCGTGCCTGCGGGACTACCAGTTGGCGGGCTCGGCCAACGCGTAGCTCGTCGCGACGCGGTGGTGGTCGTGATAGATCGACAACGTCGACTGACCGGCGGGCTTGCCGTTGCGCCACGCCGTGCAGTAGATGCCGGACGACCACCGCATGGTCTTCGACGTCTTGGGCAGCACGGTCTGCGTGCGCGACACGACCTTCTGCCCGTTGATCCACACCTCGAACCTGCCGCTGTCCTTCGCGAGCTTGAAGCGCGTCACGATCCGGGTCCACTCGCCGCGCCTGATCTTGCCGGCCGTCCCGGAGATGCCGCCGGAGCCGCCGTAGCGGATCTCGTCGTTCTGCACGAACATCAGCAGCCACGGCCCTTCGGGATCCTCCGGTGACCACTGCTGGAACGTCACGTTCTGGTCGTGGTACCGCCAGTCCGCCGGGAGCATGACCGCCTGACCGTAGTAGCGGTCCTCGCCGACCGACTGGGCGCCGCGGTCGATCGTCTCCGAGTGGTAGCCGCCGGTCTCGCCGATGTAGGTCTGCTTGGCCTCGATGGCCGTCGACCCCTTGTACGCGACGTTCGTGACGTCACGGATGACGCCGTTCTTCTGGGTGTAGTGGTAGTCCCAGCCGTTCAGGGTGCCTTCGTTCTGGAAGTCCACGCCGGGAGGGGGTGCGATGAGCAGGGCCGCCAGGAGCAGGGGGAGCATGAAACGCCTTCCAGGGGTGCCGGGCGGCGGCTGAGTCGGACACTAGCATCACTGTCCATGCTCGCCAGCCCGTCCGACCTCGTCGACCTGCTCGAGTGCGAGCACCGCGGCCATCTCGGACGACAGGACCGGCAGGGCGATCCGGACGAACTGCGCGCGGCTGCCGAGAGCACCGCCGCGAGGATGCGCGAACAGCACGACATCATCGAGAACGCGGTCTTCTTCGACGGCGAGTTCCACTGCTCGGCGCAGACCCTCGTCCGCACGCCCGCCGGCTACGAACCGTGCGACGAGACCGCCGAGGCCACCCCGCTCACCGTCCTCAGCCTGACCGCGGCCGCGCAGGCCATCGGAGCCGAACGCGCGCACCTGGTCGTCGACGGCAGGCGCACGACGTTCCGCACCGCCGACTTCACCCCGCTGCTGACCAGGCTCAAGACCCGGCTCGCGAACCCCGGACCGGCCCCGACGCGGTCGTGGGGTGACGTCAGGGCCGCGTGCAACGGGTGCCGCTTCGCCCGGCACTGTGCTGCGGGCCGCGAAGAGGCCCGCGACCTGTCGCTGGTCGCCGGGCTGAGGGCGGACCAGCGGCGAAAGCTGGTTTCGGTCGGCATTGAAACCATCGATGCTCTTGCGACCACCGAGGAGCGACCCGCCACGCTGTCGCCCGCGAGCTTCACGGCGTTGACCGCGCAGGCCCGGCTGCAGGTGCAGCAGGAGCGCACGGGCGTCATCAGTTACGAGGTCGTGGTACCGGAAGCGCTGCAGCACCTCCCGGAGCCGCAGGAGGACGACGTCTTCCTGGAGGTCGAGGGCGACACGTTCCGCACGCCCGGCTGGGAGGGCACGTTCGCGGAGTTCGTCGACCGCACGCCGACGGGCACCGTCTACCACTTCACGCCGCACGACCTCGCCGCCCGGGCCGCGCGCACGGCGACGAAAGAGTCCGAAGTGGACGAACTGGTCAAGCGGTGCGTGGATCTCGGTGCGCTCACGCGGCGGGCGTTGAGGATCTCGACGCGCGAGTACACGTTGGCGGCGCTGAAACCGCTGGTGCAGGACGAGGTTCCGACGCGGGGCGTGCGGGACCTGCTGGAGAGGATCAAGCGCGAGCACGGTGTCGAGACCGCGGTTCGCGAAGAGCGCGACGAGGCCGCGCTGGAGAAGGCGGCGGAGCGGGCGCGCCGGATGGCCGCGCTCACCGAGCCGTTGATCGCCGAGGGGCACACGTTGTTCGCGGCCACCGTGGGCTATCACCGGCGGGAGGCGAGTCCGGCGTGGGGTGACTTCTTCCGGCAGGCCAGTGCGCCGATCTCGGATCTGGAGACCGACTCCAACTGCGCGGTGCCGATCACGCTCAGGACCGAGGACTGGGTGCCGCCGAGCGGGCGGGTGCGCACGCACAAGCGGCAGGTGCACGCGCGGATCGACCCGGAGCGGCCGCATCCGTTCGGCAAGGACGAGCAGGTCAGGCTGCTGTATCCGGGCAACGTCACGCGCAACGCGGTCGTGTCGGACGACAACCCGTACGAGCTCATCATCACCGAGAGCGCGGCGCAGGAGCACGCCGAACTGCCCATCGCGGTGCTGCCCGGCAGCCCGGTCCCGGCGGCGCCGAAGGACGAGGCGGTCGCGGAGCTGGCCGAGCAGGCGGTGCACCTGCTGCCGCTGCTCCCCCGCAACCCCGGCATCGACCTGCTGCTGCGCACGCCGCCGGGGCCGTTGCCGCAGCACCCGGACGTCGTGCAGGCCGTGATCAAGGCGGTCGACCAGCTCGACGGCGGCACGCTCGCCGTGCAGGGGCCGCCCGGTGCCGGCAAGACGTACCTCGCCACCAAGCTCGTGCGGCACCTGATCGACCAGGGCAAGACCGTCGCGGTGACGTCGACGTCGCACAAGGCCGTCGAGAACGTGCTGGGCTCGGTCGATGCGGACATCCCGATGGCCAAGCGCCCCAAGGGAAAGCCCGAGGAGGACGTGCCGTGGGACCAGCCGAAGGACAACGGCGCGCTCGCCAGGTGGCGTGAGGAGCACCCAGAGGGACACCTCGTCGGCGGCACCGCGTGGACGTTCGCCAACGCCGTGATCAAGGCCCAGCCGTTCGACGTGATGATCATCGACGAGGCGGGCCAGTTCGCGCTCGCCGACGCGGTGGCGGTGGCGACGGCGGCGCGGAACCTCGTACTGCTGGGTGACCCGCAGCAGCTGCCGCAGGTCGTGCAGGGCGTGCACCCGCCGGGCTCCGACGCGTCCGCGCTCGGGCACCTGCTCGGTGACGCGGACGTCATCCCTGACCATTTGGGCTACTTTCTGGCCGAAACGCGCCGCATGCACCCGGAGGTGTGCCGGCCGGTGTCGGAGCTGTCGTACGCGGGACTGCTCCATTCGCACGAAACTGCCCATAACCGTTCCATCGAGGGCATCGAGCCCGGCATCCACCTGCGTGAGGTCGATCACCGGCACAACATCACGTCGTCGGCCGAGGAGGCCGACGCCGTGGTGGACACCGTGCGGTGGATCGTCGGTCGCAGGTGGACGGACAACGGGCGGACGCGTGAGCTGACCGCGGCCGACGTGCTGGTGGTCGCACCGTACAACCTGCAGGTCAGGGTCATCCGGAGGCGGTTGGCCGATGCGGGGTTCGACGAAACGCGGGTGGGCACAGTGGACCGGTTCCAGGGGCAGGAGGCACCTGCGGTCATCATGTCCATGACGTCGTCGTCCACCGTGGACCTGCCGCGTGGCCTGGACTTTCTTTTGTCACGTAACAGATTGAACGTGGCACTGTCACGTGCCCAGGTGCTCGCCGTGATGATCTGCTCGCCGCGGCTGCTGGACGCCGACGTCCGGGGGGTCGAGCAGATGCGTCTGGTGGCCGGGATGCTCGGCCTCCTCGAACGTGTGAAGAAATTCCGTACGTGACGATACAAGTGTTGCCGGACAGTGACCTTTCCACCGCTCTCGGTTGCTAATTTGACGCGGTTCACCCGGTCGGGTGATCAAGAACGTGAATGTGCTCGATCCGCCGCGCACCCACCAGAGCAGGAGAAAGTCAGTTGGCAAGTAGAGTTCTCGGCGCGTTCGCGGTGACTGCCACCGCCGCACTGGCCACCTTGGTGATGGCCACCCCTGCCAGCGCGCACACCGCTGACGGGTATGCGAAGTGCGACGGGAAGGACGCGATCCTCCACGTGAACCTCACGCAGTTCGCGCCCGAGCAGAGGAACACGGTTGTGATCACGGACGGCAACAACGTCCTGGTCCCCACCGAGAAGTTCGGCTCGACGTGGAGCGTGGACAAGAAGGGCCTCGACGGCAAGGTCGCACACACCTTCACCGTCGACGTGAAGGCGTACGACACCGACAAGTCGAAGAACCGGAACTTCGACAAGCACTTCGTCTACACCACCGAGGTGTGCGACAAGACGTCGACCACCACGACGACCACCACGACCACGACGACCACCACGACGACGACGTCGGAGGCGCCCTCGTCCTCCGTCACGCCGCCGGCCCCCGGTGGCAGCACGCCGGAACCGCCGCTCGCGGCGACCGGTGCCGCCCCGATCGCGCTGCTGCTGTCGGGTCTGGGTCTCGTGGGCGCCGGTGCCGGCACCCTGCTGTTCCTGCGCCGCCGCCGCAGCGCGTGAAGTAGCCGAGCAGAGAACGGGGACGGTCCTGCAGGCCGTCCCCGCGCCTCACAGGTCCAAAGTGGACGACTGGCCGTGGCCGGGGCGGATGAAGCACTCCGTGTCGAAGGCGTAGGCGAAGGTCTGGTCGTCCAGCTTCAGGAAGAACGAGTCCTCCGGGATCTGCGAGGCGTGCGCGCGCATCGCCGCCCGCTTCACGTCCAGGTACTTCGCGACGTCGACGCTGACGTTGATCTCCGAGTCCGGCACGGCCTCGTCGCCCAGCGGCGACGGCTCCTCGCCTGCCCGTCGCATCGCTTCCCGCAGGCGGGTCTCGCGCACCTTCGCCTGGTACACCGCCGGGGTCCGCGCGATCTCCGCGGCACGCTTGCCCACCCGGTGCACCTGGATGTGGTCGGGGTGGCCGTAGCCGCCGAAGCGGTCGTAGATGGTCAACGCGGTGGCGTCCTCTTCGAGCAGGATCGCCGCGAGCTTCTGGGCCACCTCCTCGACGTCCGCGGTCCAGAACGAGCCCGGCCGCGCGTTCAGCTCGTCGCCCATCATCCCGGAGTCGAGGTAGCCCAGGAACTCCACGCGGGCCACGCCCAGCAGGTCGGCGGCCGCGTGCGTCTCCGCCACCCGGCGTTGGCGGAGTTCCTCGCCCGGCTCCAGGAAGTCCGGGGTCTCGCCTGCCTCGCCGCGGGTCGCGACGACGAGCACGACCCGGTGTCCCTCCTCGAACGCCTTGCGCATCACGCCGCCCGTGACGATGCACTCGTCGTCGGGATGCGCGTGGAACGTCACCAGTGTGCCCATGTCCGCGACGTTACCCGGGAATGGAACTTCCCAATCGCCCCAGTCCCTTGCCGCTGCCTACGGTGGGGAACGCAACCCTAGGGCCGCAGGGGAGGTTTGACGTGCGCGTGTTGTGCACGGTCGCGTTCTCGACCGCCCACGCACGAACCCTGCTGCCCTTGGCGGCGATGCTCACCGAACTGGGGCACGAGGTGCTGGTGGCGGGGCCGGCGTCGGTGCTGCGGGGTTTCGCGGACGAGCCGGTGCGGACCGCGGCCGCGTTGCCGGAGGTGTGCGACCAGCTGGCGGAGCTGTTGCAGGGCGAGGTGCTCGCGCTGCCGCCGGACTACGACCCGTTCGCCGACGAGATGATCGTCGAGTTCGCCGCGGGACCGCACATCCGCGCCGCCGTTCAGTCGCTGTTGCCCGCGGCCGCCGACTTCCGGCCGCATCTGGTGCTGCGGGACGGGATCGAGTTCGCGGGACTGCTGGTGGCCGAACGCCTGGGCGTGCCGCACGTGTCCGCGCCGTCCGGGGTCGGCCAGTACATGGACCGGCTGACGTTGCTGAACGCGGTGAACGAACGACGCGCGGAGCTCCGCCTGCCGCTGCACGAGTCCCTCGACTCGGCGCACCGGTACGGCCGGTTGGACGCGGTGCCGCCGGCCTGTTCCTTCGCCCGCCAGCCGATGCCGGCCGCGTTCGCCTACCAGCAGCCGCCGCACCAGAGTCCCGGGGAGCGGCTGCCGCAGTGGGTGGCCGACCTCGACCCGTCCCGGCCGCTCGTGGTCGCGTCGACCAGCACCTCGGGCGGGGTGTTCGCGAGCGAGTCCGCGCTGCGCCTCTTCGACTTCGACGCGATCCCCGACCAGGCGCTGCGCCACTCCCCCTTGGCGCACCTGGAGACCCTGGTCGCCGGTCTGTCCGCAGTGGACTGCGAGGCGGTGGTGCTGACGGGCGGGCTGCCGGTGGAGGCGCAGGCGTCCAACGTGCACCTCGTCGAGTCGTTGCCGCAGGCGTTGTTGTTGCAGGCGGCGGATTTGCTCGTGTCGCACGGTGGGTACAGCTCGGTTCGCGAGGCCATGCGGGCCGGCGTCCCCATCGCGGTGCTCCCGGTGTTGCACGACCAGATGCACAACGCGCACCGGGTCAGCGAGCTCCGGATCGGTGTGCGGGTGCACGACTTCTGCCCGGACGCGGTCACGTCCGCCTGCCGGGAAGCGCTTGAAGACCAGACCATCAGGCACGGCGCGCGCAGAGCACAACGGCACATCCTCGGGTTGCCGTCGATCCGGGCCGTGGCGGGATATCTGGAACGGATCGTGCAGCGGAACCGCAAGCTCGTGGCGATGTGAAAGGGCGGCGCTTCCTCAGGATGGAAGGCGCCGCCCCTCGGCGAACCCGCGGAGCTATTGCAGGGTCAGGTTCCAGGAGTCGATGTACCCGGTGTCACCGGAGTACACGTCCTGGACCCGCAGCTTCCACGTGCCCGCCGCGACCTCGGACGAGGCGTTGACCGTGTAGGTCGCCACCACGTTCGCGGCACTGTCCGAAGAGGACGAGTTCTTCAGCCGGTAGGCGGTGCCGTCCGGCGCGATCAGGTCGATCACCAGGTCACCCCGGTAGGTGTGCACGATGTTCACGCCGACCTTCACCGCCGACGAGGCGTTGCCCGCCAGGGTGGAGACGATGGACGAGGTCACCGCGGCGCCCTTGTCCGGGATGGCCACGTCGGTCGTGTTCTCCAGGGCGCCCGAGGGCGGCGGAGTGGTGTCGATCGCGTTGACGGCCTTCGTGGCGTCGGCCAGGCCCGCGCCGCAGCCGCCGGAGCAGGTGCCGGGGACGGGGCGGGCGTTGTTCTTGATCAGGTCCTTGACCTGGGCGGGGGTCAGGGACGGCTTCTTCGCCACGAGCAGTGCCGCGAGGCCCGCGATGTGCGGGGCCGCCATCGAGGTGCCCTGGTACGGCTTGTAGGTCTCGGCACCGGGGGTGGTGGCGCCGTCGTTCAGGGTCGACCAGATGCCGTTCTGCGGCGTGGTGATGGTGCCGGGGGTGTCGGTGCCGCGGCGGGTCTCGCCTCCGGGGGCCGCGATGTCGATGCGGGCGCCGTAGTTCGAGTAGAACGCCTTGTTGCCTTCACGGCCCAGCGCCGCGACGGCGATGACGCCGGAGCAGTTGGCCGGGGTGAAGTTGGCGACGTTGGCGTTCGAGTTGCCGGCCGCGACGACGACGGTGGTGCCGCGGTTGATGGCACCGTTGATGGCGTTCTGGTAGGTCGTCGAGCAGGACGACTGGCCGCCCAGCGACATGTTGATGACCTTGGCCGGGGTCGGGTTCGCGGGGACGCCCGCCACCGTGCCGCCGGATGCCCAGGTGATGGCGTCGGCGATGTCCGAGGTCGAGCCACCGCACTGCGCCAGCACGCGGACGGGCTGGATCTTGGCGTCGTAGGCGATGCCGGCGATGCCCTTGCCGTTGTTGGTGGCCGCGGCGATGGTGCCGGCCACGTGGGTGCCGTGCCAGGACGAGTTCTGGTCCGACGGCGGGGACGGGTTGCCGGACGCGTCGGTGCCGCAGTCACCGGCCTTCATCCAGTCGCCGTTGTCCGACGGGTCGGAGTCGCGGCCGTTGCCGTCACGGGCGCGGGAGGCGTCGGAGACGAAGTCGTAGCCGGGCACGATCTTGGCGGCCAGGTCGCTGTGCGCGACGTAGCCGGTGTCGATCACGGCGACGGTCACGCCGGCGCCGGTGGAGCTGGTCCACGCGCCGGGCACGTTCATGCCCGCGGTGGCCTCGTAGAGGTCCCACTGCCGGGAGTACTCGGTGTCGTTCGGGTCGGCGAACGGCTGCATCAGCAGGTCCGGCTCGACGTAGGCGACGTCGGGGTCCGCCTTGAAGGCCTTGATGGCCTGGTCGGCGTTCGAGGTCTTCGAACCGAGGTCGACGACGACCGCACCGCTCGCCATGCGGCGGTGCAGGGACTTGCCCTTGCTCTTCACGTCGTCCGAGGCAGCGGAGTCGGACGAGGCTTCGGCGGTGCCGGGCTTGTAGCCGACGATCAGCCGTTCGAAGGGGCGGTTCACGTGAGTCGAGTCCGGTTGGGACTGGATCTGTGAAGGAGCAGCGTTCACTGGTGAGACAACGCTGAGCACGGCGGCGGAGACTGCCGCGGCGCACAGGCTCGTGCGTCGCAATCCGTTCACGAGACAGGGTCCTTCCACACAGGGCCACCGCATTGCCGTGGAGGGCGTCAGGGTTCTGAACCGGCTGCGGAGGTGACGAGGACCGTAAATCGCGCTGAACCTGCGAAAACAGGTCTGGCGGAGGCCGAATGGCGACACTGACGTGTTCACGACAGAAGCACTGGGCCGAATGGCGCACAATGGTGTCGTGTTCGGACATCTGGGCGTCTCGCCGGAGCAGACCGCCGTCTACGAGCTGCTGGTCACGGGCGGCAGCCGCACCACCGCCGAGATCGGCGTCGCGCCCGAGCTGCTCGACCGGATGCGGGAGCTCGGCATGGTCCGGCACCTGCCCGGCGACGTGTGGCAGGCGGTCGCGCCCGACCTCGCCGTCGAGGCGCTCATCGCGGCCCGCGAGGAGGCGCACCGCAGGGCCCGCGCGGACGTCGGCCCGCTGATGGAGCTCTACCTGCGCAACCGCGAGGAGGAGCTGGCCGACAGCGCGGTCGTCGAGGTCGTCTCCGGCGTCGCCGCGGTGCGCGAGCTGTGGCACGCGCTGCTGCGCGGCGCGCGCAACGAGGTCTGCGTGCTCGACCAGCCGCCGTACGTGACGCCGCTGGGCGAGCACGTCGCGCTGGAGGACGAGACGCGCGAACGGGACGTCCAGTGGCGCGTCGTCTACGACCGGTCCGCTGTGGACCTTCCCGGCCGGGTCACCGAGATCATCGAACTGGTCGCGGCGGGCGAACGGGCCCGCGTCACGCCGACGCTGCCGTTCAAGCTCGCGGTGATCGACACGCACGCGGCGGTGCTGCCGGTGGCCAACGGCGACGTGGTCGACAAGGTGCTGCTGATCCGCCCGTCGGCGTTGCTGGACGTGCTGCGCTCGACGTTCGAGCTGTACTGGGACAAGGGAATCCCGTTCAGTCCAGGTGGGATCTACGCGGCGGCGGCCGATGTGGACCCGAACCTGCTGGGGCTGCTCGCCGCCGGGCTCACCGACGAGTCCATCGCACGGCAGCTGGGATTGGCGCCCCGAACGGTGCAACGGCGGGTGCGGCAGCTGATGGACCGGTGCGGCGCGCAGACCCGGTTCCAGGCCGGCGTGCAGGCGATGCGGCGAGGCTGGTTGTAAGTCCGCGAAAGTCGTGTGCAACCTCCGGTGATCATGCGGCGTCTCTGGGGGTGAGAGGTTGTTACTCACCAGGGGGATCAAATGCGCATGCGCAACGTGATGACGGCTGCCCTTGCGGGCCTCGCACTCCTCGGATTCGCGAGCTCCGCATCGGCATCCACGGACTTCACGTGGCCGCCGAAGGACGTCCAGCCGGTCCACAAGACCAAGGCGGAGCTGCAGAAGCAGGCCGACGAGTTCTCCGCGCACCAGAAGAAGGCGTTCCCGCGCGCCTTCCGCGGTGCGAAGGACGTCGCGCCCGGCAACTGGGGCGGCGAGGCCGAGGGCGTGTTCGACGACATGCAGTACATGGGCAACTGGGTGACCTTCACCTACAACGGCCAGAAGGTCAACACGTTCACGCAGGTCAACGCACCGGGCTTCCTCAAGGCGTCGCCCAAGGAGTTCTGCGAGACCTCCACGTGCACCGCCATCGTCAGCGACCACCGCGGTGGCGTGACCGTGTTCGAGAAGCTCGACCAGTGGGGCATCGTGGCGGCGCGGAACTGGCGCCCGAACGGTGAGGTCGTCTGGGTCCAGAGCTGGACGCAGGGCACCGAGAAGCAGCTCGCGCAGCTGGCCGAGGACCGCGCCTTCACCTTCACCAAGAAGTAGCGGGAAAACGAGCGGGCGCTTTCGGTGCTGGAATCACCGAAAGCGCCCGCTCTGTCAGCTGGCGACCTTGCGCGCGGCCACCAGCTGTCCGTCCGCGAACCCCTCGACGCGCACCTCGCCGCCAGTGGCGCTCAACGTCGCGGTGTGCGCGCCGTCGGTCACGTCAAGCGAGGTGGCGGGGCGGCCGTCGACGTAGATGTCCACCCGGTCGAGGTTCACGGTGTCCAGTGAGACGGTCGTCCCGGCGACCGCCACGCCGAGGCGCCGCACCGGCAGCGCCGCGAGCAGCTCGCCCGCGCGGGCGAGCAGATCCACGTTGCCCTCCAACAGATCCGCGCGCGTCAGCTGGTGCTGGTGCGTCGGCCGCACGCCCAGATCTTCCACCGGCGTGCCGGAAAGCTTGCCGACGCGCAACGTGCGGCGGATCGACACGCGCATGTTCGCCTTGTTGGGCAACGGCCGGTACGGCGACTCGGGATCGCCCGGCGCCGGGATCTGCATCAGCTGCATGAGCAGCCCGTGCGTCCACACGTTCGCGCCGCCGGCACCGGTGTTGTCGTCCACGCCGAGGATCGGGCCCAGCTCGTGGTCGGCCCAGCCCGCGGCGAAGATGTCGGTGGCGGAGTAGACGCGCGCGTCGGTGATCAGCAGGACCGGGCCGTGGTAGGTCTGGCCCACGGCGTTCGCGCCGTCGACCGGCGTGATGGTGTGCGCGCAGGAGAACGCCTGGCCGGTCTCGGTCGAGCTGTCCAGCGACGGGAACCACGGGCCGAGGTCGATCCGGCCGGTCGGGTCGTCCGCGTGGCGGCGGCAGATCCGCAGGTTCAGCGGCGTGCTCAGGAACTGCACGGGTTCCGGGTCGATGTGGCGCGGGGTCATCGTCTGCAGCAGGAACTCCGAGGCGAAGATGTGCCCGCCGCCGTTGTCGCGCACGTCGACGATGAGCCCGTTCTGCGGCAGCAAAGCCGCCAGCCGCACGAACTCCTTCAGGAACGCGTCCGGGTCGTCGACGCTGAACGAGAAGATCCGCAGGTGCCCGAACGTGCCGGACGGCGTGACGACCGGACGCGCCCGGAACACGCCGGGCATCGTCGTCGGGATGTCGGTGATGCTCATCGCGACCGCCTCGCCGGTGGCCTCGGCGGCCACGACCTTGGGCGCGTGCAACAACTTCTTGGCGCGTGCCTTCTCGTCGGAGTCCAGGTCCACGCCCTGCGCGGCGGCGGCCGGCGACAGCGCGTCGGCGTCGGTCATCGGCGGCAGGTTGTCGGTCACCTGCCAGTCGACCCTGACCTCCTGGGTCGTGGCACCGCGCTCGGCGCGGTAGGTGACGACGACCCAGTCCTCGTCCGGCGGGAGCTGGATCACCAAGGGGCGCAACGTGAGCGACTCCAGGCCGCGGGCGAGGTTCGCGGCGGTGTTGCTGCCCGCGAAGTTCGCGCCGTTGACCGCGACGGCGCGGGCGATCGGCATGCCGTTCCAGTGCGTGACCTCGGCGCCGACGGTGAGGCCGGCGAAGTCCGCGACCGTGCGCGAGACGAGGTACTGCTCGGCGCCGTCCTCGGCGAAGCAGCGCTCCAGCTGGAACGGCAGGAAGGCGATCTTGCCGGCGAACGGGGCGGGCAGCAGGTAGTTCGTGTGCAGGTCGCGCACCGAGAGGAAGGTGCCCGACAGCTCGCGGTGGAACTGCCACTCGGGTTCGGCCGTGGCGTCGGTCTGTCGTTCGAGTCTCGCGCGTAGGACCCTGAGTCTTTGCACGGGGTTCACCGCGTGCATGGCGACTTTGAGCGGCAGGTGCGCGTAGTTCTGCTCCAGCAGGACCAGCGCCTGGTCGACGAGGAGCTTGCGCTGCGCCAGGGTGAGCGTGCCCGCGGTGGCGAGGAACTCGGCGAGTCCGACGGAGTTCGCGGCGTTCGGGTGAGCGGTTGTGGTCATGGTGGGGCCTCCTTGCCCAGTAGAGGCTTTCCAGGGCGGCTGGATACACCCTTTTCACCCGTTCGGCCGCTAACCGGAGCAGTTTCGGGGACGACAACTGGAGTAAAGGGAGGCCGCGATGAGCCAGAAGGCCTTGGAACTGCGCATCCACGGGGTCAACAACACGCCCCCGTACGCGATGCTGGCCCTCCCCGAACCCGCGGTGGAGCAGTTCCGGGGCGACCGGTTCGGCAGCTTCTGGCAGCCGTTGCCGGACAAGCTCGCCGAGCTGCCGCCGGATCACCCCGGGCAGGTACCGCCGGACGTGCGGCGCGAGGCCTACTCGTGGGGCGGCATGGCCCGCAGCAGCCCCGGTGTGCCGGGCAGCGGGGTGCCGTCGGTGCTCGCGAACGTGCTGGGGCGCATCGGATGGGCGTTGCTGCTGCCGTTCGGGCTCGCGAACGTCGCCTACTGGTCGCGCAGGCTCCCCGACGACTCGGCACCGGCGGCGAAGCGGATGGTGTGGTGGAACGCCGGGCGCGGCGCGGCCAGCACGCGGTTGTTCGGGCTCGGGCTCACCGTGCTGCTGGTGCTGGCGGTGTGCGAGGTGTCGATCGACCTCTACGCGATCCAGTGCACGTTGCCGGGCGCGGTGTGCAGGCGGCTGCCGGACTTCCTGGACCTGCTCGGCGATCCCCCGCGGCACGTGCGGGTGCTCGCCGCGTCCGCGGTGCCGGTGCTGCTGTTGCTGGGGCTGATGGCGCTGACCTCGTTGTCCCGCAGCCGCTACGAGATGACGACGATCCGCCGCGCGCCGCTGCGGCGGGAGGGCGTGCTGCTCAGCCGGTCGTCGATGTGGGAGGGCAGCCCGCGGATCCGCCGCCTCACCCGGCTGCACCTCGCGGCCGGGTGCTGCGTGGTGGTGCTGGCGACCGGCGTCCAGCAGTCGCAGCACGTGTTCTTCCTGGTGCTCACCGTGCTCGCGGGCGCGCTGCTGGCGGTGGTGACGGGGCGCGTCGTGGTGACCACGGCGGACTGCCCGGACGTGCCGTCGACCGAGAAGGGCGGCCTGTGGTCGTGGCTGCTGATGATCTCGTCGATGCTCGTGCTGGTGGCGCACGGGTTCGGCCTGTACGCGATCGAGCCGTCGTTCGACGGGCCGCTGTGGCTGACGTCGTGGGGTCCGCCGGTGGTCACCGTGACGTTGCTCGGGTCGGTGCTCGCGGCGTGGTCGTGGCGGCGCGACGACGCCAAGGGACCCTTGCTCCTGCTGGTGCTGTTCGCGGCGTTCATGGTTGCCGCGCACTGGTTTCCGCTCGCGTGGATCGGTGCCGCGGTCTTCGGCGGGGTGCTCGCGTGGCGGGCCCGGCCGCGTGCCGGTGACGAGTGGCAGGCCTGGCGCGGCGCCGGGCCCGGTGTGCTGCTGGGGTTGTCGCTGGCCTCGTCGGTGACGCTGTCGACGGTGCTGGTGCTGACGTTCCGCGGCTGGGTCGGGACCGGGCTGCGCGCGCCGTCGTTCTACCCGTGGTTCAGCGCGGCCTTCGCGACGGCGCTGGTCCCGCTGGTGCTGCTGGTGCTCGCGCAGGCCGTGATGTTGTTGTCGCGGCTGGCGAAACCCGTCGCGCTGGACGACGACGCCGAGGTGCTCGTGATGCGCGTGCGGCACGTGGTCGCGGTGACGCACCGGGCCGAGGACTTCGCCGGCGTGCTGTCCACGCTGAGCGTGCTGGCCCTGGCCCTCACCTGCTACCTCACGTTCGCCACGCCGTCGTGGAGCCGCTGGTGGGGCGTGACGTGGGTGGTGGGCAAGGGGGACTGGGTCACCGGGCTCGCCGGGGTCGCGGTGATCGGGTCGTTCGTCGGCGCCGGGATGCTCACCAACCGCCGTCCGCTCGGGCTGGTGTGGGACCTGATGTGCTTCCTGCCGCGCACCGCGCACCCGTTCGCGCCGCCGTGCTACGCGGAACGCGCGGTGCCGGAGATCGCCGACCGCACCCGCGAGTTCCTGGACGAGGCGGAGGACAACCGGGTGGTGCTGTCGGCGCACAGCCTGGGCGCCGTGCTGGCCGTGGCGGCGCTGTACGCGTTGCCGAAGGGATACCTGCGCCGGGTGCAGCTGCTGACCTACGGCGTGCAGCTGCGACCGTACTTCGGACGGATCTTCCCCGAGCTGCTCGGCCCCGCCGTGCTCGGCACGCCCGACGTGCGCGCGGGCGCGATGTTCACGCTCGACCCGTGGCAGCGGCAGCCCGGCGCGACACCGGACGGCGGCCTGGCGGTGCTGCTCGGAGACAACTGGATCAACCTGTGGCGGCGCACCGACTACCTCGGCTTCCCGGTGCACGGCTGGGCGCCCAACTCCGTCGACCGCCGCGCGAACGAGACGGACGGCTCACCGGACAAAGTGGAGACTCACAGCGGCTACCACCACTGCGCCGCGTACCGGCAGGCGTTCCGCGACCTCGTCTCAATTGATCTGAACCACTCACCCGGCGACGGACGTGCAGGGGGTGGGAACCAGGAACGCAGTTGACTCAAGGAGAATCATGCGCACGACCGTGGCCACCCTCGCAGGTGCCGTGCTGCTCACCGGTGGCCTGGCCGCCTGTTCGAGCGAGACCCCGTCCCCCGCGATCAGGCCGGTGGCCGAGACCGCGCTGGCGGCGCCCGCCGCGTCCGGCGAGCAGCCGAAGGGCGTCACCTACGACGTGCAGCGAATTCCGCTGGGCGCCAAGCTGTCCGCCGGTTCGTCCGTCGCGAATGGACAGACGACGGTCGAGCTGAAGGTGTCCGGCCTGCTGCCGAACACCAAGTACGGCTCGCACGTGCACACCAAGCCGTGCGGTGCCAAGCCCGCCGACTCCGGCCCGCACTACCAGAACGAGAAGGACCCGGTCACGCCGAGCGTCGACCCCAAGTACGCCAACACGCAGAACGAGATCTGGCTCGACTTCACCACCGACGCGGCCGGTGCCGCGACCGGCACGGCGACGGTGAAGTGGGAGTTCCGCAAGGGCGAGGCGAACGCCGTGGTCGTCCACGCCGCGCACACCAGCACCGAGCACGGCAAGGCGGGCACCGCCGGTGACCGCCTCGCCTGCCTCACGGCCCAGTTCTGATTTGGCACAGTTCTGATCTCTAGCAGGGCCAGGTCAGGGCCACACCCCCAGTCAGGTGTGGCCCTGACACCGGTTCCAGCACCGCCGCACGCACGAGGTTGAGCACCTCGTATCGGGGTCCGGCGCGCCGGATCAGTCCGCGCACGCTCAAGGCGCGCGCGACGTGTTCGTTGTCCACGTAACCCCTCTCCGCCATGCGCACCAGCGCGTCGCGCTCCTCACCGTCCAAGGTGGACAGTGACAGTCGCAGCGAGTCGCGCAGGTGCGCCGACGTCGGGTCGAGCGGGTTGGTCCGCAGCCGTTCCAGCAGGTGCTGCGGCGAGTAGACCATGAACCACCCCGCGGCGAACTCCAGCGCCGACGGCAGCCCGTCGAGCTCCCGCACCAGCCCCATCAGCGCCGCCTGGTTCGCGGCCTCCTGCCGGAACCCCGGCCGCACCCGGCGCACGTGCGTGACGAGCAACCGCACCGCGGCCTCGTCCTCCAGCGGTGCCAACGGGAACACGTGCTCGCCGGGCGTTCTGGTCGGGGCCAGCGAGGTGACGATGATCCGCAACCGCGGATGCGCCTCCAGCAGCCGCGTGTCGGGGCTGTGGTCGGTGACGAGGACGGTGTCCTGGTTGTCGTCCACCGCCGGTGTGCGCGAGGACGGCAGCCACGCCACCGACCAGCCGAGCCGGAAGTGCAGCTCCCCCGCCACCTCCAGCGCGAGCCGCGTCTTGCCCACCCCGCTGACCCCGGTGACCGTGACCAGCCGCCGTCCGTCGACGAACAGGTCGACCAGCGCCGCGGCCTCGTTCTCCCGGCCCACGATCGCCGCCGACGGGGCGGGCGGCGGCACCGACACCGGCCCGGCGGGCCGTCCCCCGGCCTCCTGCAGGTTCGCGCGGCTGTCGTCGTCCAGCCGCAGCCCGTCCGCGAGCAGCCGCACCGTCTCGGCGCGCGGTGACCTCGTCCGGCCGCACTCCAGGTCGCGGATGGCGCGCACGCTCACCATCGCGAAGTCGGCCAGTTGTTGCTGGGTGAGGCCGACGCGGATGCGGTGCCGGCGCAGCAGCTCGCCGAACTCCCTCATGCCGCGGCCTCCTTCCGCGCGTGGATCCCGCCCAGGTGACGTGGCGAGACCATCTCGGGCCGGCGCGGCGGCACCCTCATGCCCCGAACCTCAGGCAGATGGGGCAGCGACGGCATCGAGGCCGTGCGCGGTAGTTCCCCGAACTCCTTCATGCTCGTTCCCTCCTCTGCTGAGGAGTCTCGGGCCGCGAGAGCGGCGGAACATGGGGGGCGATCCCCCATATTCACGTTCAGCACAAATCTGGGGGCCTCACCCCCATGTGCTCGCACGGGCGCGCGTGCGAGGTTGTCCGGCGTGACCTCCGCGGCCGAGACGACCACCGGTGAGAGCTGGACGGCGGCGTTCGCCCACGCCCTGCGCCCGCTGATCGACGCCGCCCGCCTCGAGGTCGCGCCGCCGTTCGACGCCGCGTTCGCCGAGCAGCTCGGCCGCCGGCTGGTCGCCATCGCGGCCAGGACGCTGGTGCTGGAGCTGCACAACGCGCGCGGCACGCTGGCCGGTGACACCGGGGCCGAGCGGTTCACGAACTTCACCCGGACGCTCGACCTGGAGGCGTTGTTCGCGCGCTACCCGGTGCTGGCGCGGCTGCTCGCCCAGGCCTGCGAGCAGGCCGTTTCCGCGCATCACGAGCTGTCGTCGCGGTTCACCCGCGACCGCGCGGAGATCGTGCGGACGATCTTCGGCGGGCTGGACCCCGGCGCGCTGACCTCCATCGAGACCGGGCGCGGGGATCCGCACCAGCAGGGCCGCACGGTCGCGGTGCTGACCTTCTCCTCCGGCGAACGGCTGGTGTACCGGCCGCGGCCGGTCGGGTTGCACGTGCACTTCGTCGCCCAGCTGGACTGGCTTTCCACGCGAACCGGAATCAGCTTCCGGACGCCGCGGCTGGTGGTGCGGGACGGGTACGGGTGGCTGGAGTTCGTGCGCCACGAGCCGTGCGCGGGCGTGGCCGGGGTGGCCGAGTTCTACCGGCGGCTCGGGGCGTTGCTGGCGCTGCTCTACGCGGTCGACGGCACGGACATGCACTACGAGAACCTGATCGCGGCCGGGGACCAGCCGGTGCTGGTGGACGTGGAGACGTTGTTCCACCCGACGCCCGGCTCGTCGGACGACCCGGCGGCGCACGCGCTGGCGCGGTCCGTGCACCGCACCGCCCTGCTCCCCCACGTGCTGTTGGGCGACAACGGCGTCCTGGACGTGTCCGGGGTCGGCGGCGACCAAGGCGTGCTGTCGCCGTTGAACGTCGTGCACTGGGCCGACGCGGGCACGGACCGGATGCGGCTGGTCCGGCGGCCGCGCGAGTCGTCGGGCGCGTTCAACCGGCCGTTGCTGGGCACCGAACCGGCCGAGCCCGCCGACTACCAGGACTCGTTGCTGGCCGGGTTCCGCGCGGGCTACGACGCGATCGTGGCGCACCGGGATGAGCTGCTGCGCCTGGTCCGTGCGTGCGCCGACGACGACGTGCGGTTCGTGGCACGTGCGACGCGTCAGTACGCCTTGTTGCTGGACGAGTCGACGCATCCGTCAGTGCTCGTCGACGCGATGGACCGCGATCTGGCGTTCGGGGTGCTGGTCGTCGACGACCCGTTGCTCGACCGGCTGGTGCCGTTCGAGGTCGCCGACCTGTGGCGCGGTGACGTGCCGCTGTTCACCTGCCGGCCGGGGTCGCGCGACCTGTGGACCACGTCCGGGCTCCGGCTGCCGGGGATGCTGCCGGAGCCCGGGCTGCAGGCGGTCGAACGCAAGATCGCGGCGATGAGCGAGGTCGACCGGCACGACCAGCAGTGGGTGATCGCGGCGGCGCTCGCGTCGCGGCCGCGGCCCGTCTCGCACCGCTCGGGCGCGCCGCTGCCCGGTCACGTCGCCGCGGTGGACCCGGATCCGGCCCGGCTGCTGGTGGCCGCGTGCGGGATCGCGGACCAGATCCTCGCGCACGCCGTGACCGGCCCGGACCGGGTCAACTGGCTGGGCCTGGAGCTCGTCGACGACCGGCACTGGGCGGTGCAGCCGCTCGGCGCCGGTCTGTCCAACGGCTACACGGGTGTGGCGCTGTTCCTGGCCGAGCTGGGCGCGCTGACCGGTGCCGCCCGGTACGTCGACTTCGCGCGGGACGCCGTCCGCCCGCTGCCGTCGTTGCTGTCGGCGTTCGCCGAGTCACCCGAGCTGGTCGCGGCGGTCGGCGGCGGAGTCCACGGCCTGGGCGGCATCTGCTACGGCCTGGCGCGCCTGACCCCGTTGCTCGGCCTGGACCCCGGCCTGCTGTCGGCGGCGGTGTCGTTGATGCCGTTGGAGGACACGTCGTTCAACGTCGTGGACGGCGTCGCCGGGTCGCTCGCCGCCATGCTCGCCGTGCGCACACCTGAATCTCTCGCGCTCGCCGACCACTACGCGACCGTCCTACGTGGTGCGATTTGTTCGGCTAATGGATTCGCCCGCGGCCATGCGGGAATCGGATGGGCTCTGCGGCGTTACGCGGCCACGGTTCGTGACGAGTCATCAGATGTGGCAGGACTGGCGTTCCTGGAGAACGACGCGCTCGACCCGACCGACACCGGCTGGTGCTCCGGTCTGGCCGGCGCGGTCCTGGCCCGTGCCGACGACCGGCTGAGCGAGGCCCTGGCCGCCCGGGAACCGTTGCGGGACATGAGTCTGTGCCACGGCGAACTGGGCGTCGTCGAAGCGCTGTCGGCGCAGCACCCGGCGGCCGCGAGCCGTCGCACGGCACAGCTGCTGGGAGCACTCGACGAACACGGCGCCCGCTGCGCCACGCCGGGCGGCGTGCCGTCGCCCGGCCTGCTCACGGGTCTGGCCGGCATCGGCCACGGTCTGCTGCGCCGGGGCTTCCCGGTGCCATCGGTCCTGCTGCTCGACCCCACACCGAACACCTGAGGAGTGCGTCTGATGAACGAGTCCCTGCACCGCCCGGCCGCCCTGCCCGAGCAGGTCGAGCAGGTCGAGCACGTGATCGGGGAGATGGAGCTCACCCCGCGGTCGAGGGCCGGTGCGAGAGCACGGGCGCTGGCCGGGCTGACCCTCGCGGTGGGAGCCGTGGTCGCCATCACTCCGGCGATGTCGGAGACGACCGTCAGCGTGGTCTGAGGTCCGGGCCTCGTTGATCGCGGGAAGATCCTCTCCTGATCGGCCGGAATTGGTCGGACTTCCGACGGTGAATACGCCTGAGCAGCCGATCCGACCGGCCGTGCCCGGCCGTTAAGGTCCTGCCATGCAGACCCGAGCGCCCCAAGTGGTCGGCCGCGACCGAGAGGTCGCGGCCCTCACGGGGGCACTCGGGCGAACACGTGAGGGCCGCGGCGGCGCGATCTTCCTGACCGGTGAGGCCGGCATCGGCAAGTCCCGGCTGGCCCGGTACGCGGCGGGCAACGCGTACGACCAGGGCGTCCGGGTGCTCAAGGGCCGCGGCACGACGATCGGCCCGATGGTGCCGTTCCGGCCGATCGCCGAGGCGCTGCTCGCCCTGTTCCGCGGCGACCCGCCGGACGACTCGGCGCTCGGCCCGTACAAACCCGTGCTGGGCACGCTGATCCCGGAGTGGCACGACCACCAGTCCACGACCGAGTCCGTCGTGGTGCTCGCGGAGGCGGTGCTGCGGCTGCTGGCGAGCGTCGCGCGCAGGACGCCGTGCCTGCTGGTCCTGGAGGACCTGCACGACGCCGACGCCGAGACGCTCGCGGTCGTCGAGTACCTGGCGGACAACCTGGAGGACCAGCCGGTCCTGCTGCTCGCCACGATCCGCACCGAGCCGGGCAACGCGCTGGAGCTGGTCCACCGGATCGTCCAGCGCGGCGCGGCCACCCAGCTGGAGCTGCGCCGGCTGACCCGGCCGGAGGTCGAGCGGATGACCGCGGCCTGCCTGGAGACCGAGCAGATCCCGGCCGAGCTGTCGGGTCGCTTGTGGACGGACAGCGCCGGCAACCCGTTCGTCGTCGAGGAACTGCTGCACGGCATGGTGAGCAGCGGCCTGCTGGTCGCGGGCGCGCAGGGCTGGCAGGTGCTGGGCGAGTTCAAGCTCCCGGTGCCGGCCGCGTTCGCCCGCAGCGTCGCGCACCGGACCGACCGGCTGGGACCGCAGGGCCGTGAGGTGCTGTCCATCGCGGCGGTGCTGGGCCACCGGTTCCCGCTCTCCGTGGTGCAACGGGTGACCGGCACCGACGACCGCCAGCTGCTCAGCCACCTGCACGCGGGCGTGGCCGCGCAGCTCGTGACACCGGACGAGCCCGCCCCGGACTGGTACGCGTTCCGCCACCCCCTGACCGCGGATGCGTTGCTCGCCCAGCTCACGCCGAACGAACGTGCGGAGCTCTCCCTGCGCACGGCCGACGCGATCGAGGACCTGAACCCCGGCCTGGCCGGCGACTGGTGCCCGCTCGTCGCGAAGCTCCGGCTCGACGGCGGCTGTCCCGCCCGAGCGGGAGAGCTGTTCGCCGAGGCGGGACGGCGGGCGCTGGGCAACGGTGCGGCGGGCTCCGCGGTCACGTTGCTCGACCGCGCCCAGCAGCTGCTCACCGGCGACGCGCGCGCCGACGTCCTCGACACCCTGCTCCCGGCGCTCGCGGAGACCGGCGAGTTCGAACGGGCTTTCCGGCTGGAGCAGGAGATCGCCGACCTCACCGGCCTGGACACGTGGCGACGGGCCAAGCTCCACACGCGACTCGCCCGCGTCGCCCACCTGGCCGGCCGGTTCACCGACGGCGTGGAGCAGGTGCGCGTCGCCCGCGCGCTGCTCGGCCCCGACGCGCCCGACCGGCTGACCGCGCAGCTGGACGTCAACTCCGCGTACCTCGCGCTGAACACCCCGAGCGCCGACCGGATCGAGTCCGCGGCGAGCCTCGCGAGGCAGGCGGCGGACGCGGCGGCACGGGCGGAGCTCCCGGCGGTCGCCTGCGAGGCGTGGCAGCTGCTCGGGATCATCGCCCGCGAGCAGGACCTCGACGAGGCCAACCGGTGCTTCGGCAGGGCACGCGCGCTCGCCGACGCGCACCAGATGCCGATCCAGCACATCTACGCGCTGGTCCGCCTGGCGGGCAACGACTGGCTCGCGTCCGGCAGCACCGCCGCGCTGGACCGCGCGCACGAGGAGGCGTACCGGGCGGGCGCGATCACGGTGGCGTACAACGTCGACGCCATCCTGGCCCTGCAACACGTCCTGACCGGTGCCTACGCGCAGGCCGAGCAGCAGGTCGCCACCTGCCTGCAGGCCACCGCACGGCTGCAGCTGCACGCGCTCACCCGCTACCTGCTGATGGTGAAGGCGGCACTCGCCGCGCACCGCGGCAACCGGCAGGAGACCGACGACGCCGTCAGCGAGTTCGAGGCGGTCGCGAAGGGCGGCGCCCAGGAGATCCCGCTGTGCTACGGACTCGCCCGCGCGTTCTGCGCCCTGCTGGAAGAAGACCGCGCGCTGGCCACGCGGGAGCTCGACGTCGCGGAGGCGAAGGAGTCGCAGAACCCCACGACGTTCCACCTCTCCGGCGCACACGGCCTGCGGGTGCTGCTGGCCGTGCTGGACGGCCGCTTCGGCTGGTCCGACTACGAGGTGCTGACCAAGTCCAGCGCCGCCGGCATGCGCTGGAACCGCCAGTTCGCCGACCTCGCCCACGCCGTCCTGCTCGGCCGCGACGGCAGGCACGCCGAGGCGCGGCAGGCGTTCGACCGCGCACAGGAGGCCGCGGCCCTCTACCCGATGGCCCGGCACCTCGGGCTGCGGCTGGTCGCGCCGGAAGCGCGGGCGTGGGGTGATCCGGTGACGTGGCTGCGCGCCGCCGAGGAGCACTTCCACCAGGCCGGGATCACCGCGGTGGCGTCGGCGTGCCGGGGACTGCTGCGGCAGGCGGGCGCACCGGTGCAGCAACGCCGCACCGGTACCGACCAGGTGCCCAAACAGCTGCGCGGGCACGGCGTGACGGTCCGGGAGTTCGAGGTGTTCGTGCTGCTCGCCGACCGGATGGGCAACAAGGCCATCGGCACCCGCCTGCACATCTCGCCCCGCACGGTGGAAAAGCACGTGGCCTCGCTGATCGCGAAGACGGGTCAGCCCGACCGGGAGTCCCTGTCGGCGTACGCGGCGACGCTGAGCCGCTGACGTTCACAGGGCTTTCGGGGCGTTTGCCCCCATCCCTGCCGGGTAGCCGTCGATCGACCGCGTTCAGGACCAAACTCTTGAGGTGAGTTCGATGGTCGACGTCACCACCCGCACGCGGGTACAGCAGGCCGCGCTCGTCGTCGCGGCCGTGTTCGCCCTGGTAGGCGTGCTCGGCTTCATCCCAGGCATCACCACCGACTACGACCGGATGACGTTCGCGGGTCACCAGTCCGGTGCGATGCTGCTCGGGATCTTCATGGTGTCGATCCTGCACAACATCGTGCACCTGCTGTTCGGCGTAGTGGGCTTCCTGGCCTCGCGCACGGCGGCGGGCGCGCGGGCGTTCCTGATCGGCGGCGGTGCGATCTACCTCGTGCTGTGGCTGTACGGACTGGTGATCGACAAGATGAGCGACGCCAACTTCGTGCCGCTCAACAGCGCGGACGACTGGCTGCACTTCGTCCTCGGGCTCGGCATGATCGGACTGGGAGTCGCACTTGGCCGGCGTGCCGCAGTGCGCTGACACCGTTGGCGTGGAAGAGGAGTTCCTGCTCGTCGACACGGCGTCCGGACGTACCGCGGTGCGGGCGGACGCCGTGCTGGCGCGGGTCGGCGACACCGGCCTGACCAAGTTCCACGCCGAGCTCGCGGCCACGCAGGTGGAGGCGGCGACCGGTCCGTGCGAGTCGGTCGCCGACCTCGGCGACGCGCTCCGGCAGGCCCGCACCACGCTCGCCAAGGCGGCGGAGGAGGTCGGGCTGGGCCTGATCTCCCGCGGCACGCCGGTGAAACCGTCGCCGCGGCCGATCGTGTCGCGCGACCATCCCCGGTTCCACCGCGTTCTCGACACGTACGCGGGCGTGGTGGAGCACTACGAGGCATGCGGATGCCATGTCCACGTGGGTGTTCCGGACCGCGACACCGGCGTCCGGGTGCTCGGCCACGTGCGGCCGTGGCTGCCCACGTTGCTCGCGCTGTCGGCCAACTCGCCGGACCACGGTTACGCGAGCTGGCGCATGGTCGAGCAGTCGCGTTTCCCCGGTTCCGGAGTGCCGCCGGTCTTCCTCGACGCCGACGACTACGACGCCCACGTCGCGCGCATGGTCGCCTGCGGCACGCTGGTGGACCGCGCCCAGTCGTTCTGGCTCGCCCGCCTGTCGCCGAAGCTGCCGACCGTGGAGTTCCGGGTGGCGGACGCGGCGGCCACCGTGGAGGACGCGATGCTGCAGGCCGCCCTGTCCCGCGCTCTCGTCCACACGGCGTGCCTGGGCGACGAATCACCGCCGGTGCGCGACGACGTGTGCGCGGCGGCCGTCTGGGCGGCCTCGCGGTACGGCCTGGACGGTCCCGGGGTCGACCCGTGGCGCGCGTGCCGGGTGCCCGCCACGGCGTTGCTCGAACGGCTGCTGGAGCACGTCACGCCGGCGCTGGCGGACCGCGGCGAGCTCGCCCTGGTGCATGACCTCGTCGACCGGCGGGTATGAGAGCGTGGTGAAGCTTCCCGCACCCCGCGGACCGCTGTCCGAGACCGTCGTCGCCACGCTGAGCGGCGATCCGGACGGACGGCCGGTCCCGTTCATCGACGCCGACCCGTACGGCGAGGACCTCACCCTCGCCCTGCACCTGCTCTACGAGCTGCACTACCAAGGCTTCGACGGCGTGCACCCGGCGTGGGAGTGGGACCCGGAGCTGCTGAAGTTCCGCGCCCAGGCCGAGATCGCGTTCCTCGCCGCCCTGCGGTCCGATGTGGACGGCGGCGACGACCTGACCGCGGCGCTGGACGAGCTGCTGGTCGAGCACGTGCCCGGCAACGGTGTCTCGCATCACCTGCGGGACAACGGGACCTGGGACGAGATGCGCGAGTACTTCGCGCATCGCTCGGTGTACCACCACAAGGAGGCGGATCCGCACGCGTGGGTGATCCCGCGGCTGCGCGGCCGGGCGAAGGCGGCGCTGGTCGCGGTGGAGTTCGACGAGTTCGGCGGCGGCCGGGCCGACCGGATGCACTCCCGGCTGTACGCGGACCTGCTCGAAGGCGCCGGGATGTCCCCGGACTACCTGCACTACCTCGACGACGTGCCGGCACCGGCCATCGCGATCGTCAACATGATGTCGTTGTTCGGCCTGCACCGGTCGCTGCGCGGCGCGCTGGTCGGCCACTTCGCCGCCGCGGAGATCACCACGGCGCCGAGCGCCCAGCGGATGACGCAGGCGCTGACCCGCCTGGACGCCGACCCCCGGTGCGTCGAGTTCTTCACCGAGCACATCGAGGCCGACGCCGTGCACGAGCAGATCATGCGGCGCGACGTCATCGGTTCACTGCTGGAGCGGGAACCCGAACTGCGGGCGGACGTGGTGTTCGGCATCCAGGCCACCGAGCTGCTGGAGGCACGCCTGGCCGATCACCTGCTGTCGTCCTGGCGCTCGGGGCAGTCGTCGCTGCGCACGCGTTTGCGGTGACTGGTGTCGCAGAACGGGTAGCGCTTGCTGCGGCGGCACGCGCACACCGCGACCACGAACCGGTCGCTGGTGTGCGTCACGCCGTCGTCGGTGACGAGCTCGACCGGCCCCTCAACGAGCACCGGGCCGTTCGGCACCACCGTCACCCTGCGTGCGGTGCTGGATGCGTTCCGGCTGATCACCGCGGATCACCACCAGTTCCTCGTGTCGCTGGCCCGGCTCGATCAGCCCGTGCCGTTCCAGGAAGCCGATCCGGCCGTTCATGACCGGCCCGAACGGCACCAGGCGCCGGTGCACGACCGACGCCTTCAGGCCGTTGTCCCGCAGCTGCCGCAACGAGGTGTTCACTCCGCACAGTGCGGAGTGGACCATCAGCAGCACGCCGCCCGGCACCAGCAGGTCGATCATCCTGGCGCACAACGGGTCGAGCAACTGACGTCCGTCCAGCCCCGCGTCCCACGCCCGCGCCGGCCCGCTCGCCGCACAGGGACCGGCGGCCGGCACGTACGGCGGGTTGGCGAGCACCAGGTCGAAGCGCTCGTCCCCGACGACCTCCAGCGCGTTGCCGAGCCGCACCCGCAACGGCAACCGTCGCAGGGCCGCGTTGACCCGCGCGGTCCACACCGCACGCCGGGACACGTCCACCCCGGTCACCTCGGCCGCACCGGCCCGGATCGCCGCGATCGCGAGCGCGCCCGTGCCGGTGCCGATGTCCAGCACGCGTGCACCGGCCGGGATCGCCGCGGCGTGCATGGCCTCGACGAGAAGGGCCGTGTCGTCCTGAGGCGTGTACACGCCCGGTGCCCTGAGCAGCCTCATGGAGGCAGAGTCCCCCGCCAGAAGACCTTGAAACACCGCGTTTTCCGGCGTTTTCCACGGGTACTCGCGGGAGGTGCTGACGACGGTGTTCCACCTGCTCGCCAAGGCCAGGCACGCTCGCGCGCTGCATCCGCGCGGCGTCCAGACGACCGGGGAGCTGACCGGTACCCCACCTTTCCCCGCGACGGCCACCGTGACCGTGCGCCTGTCCAAGGGGGCCGGTACCGGGCCGGGAAAGCCGGACGTGCTCGGCATCGCGCTGCGCGTGCCCACCGAGTCCGGTGACTGGGACCTGCTGCTGTCGAGCACAGGCACCGGCCGGCAGACGCGGCTGCTGCCGAAGTTCGTGCGCCACTGGCGCGACGCCCGGCTCGGCACGCTCGCGCCCTACCGGTACCGCGGTGAGCTGCTGTGGTTCATGGCCGTTCCCGACGGCGGCGAGCCACCGGCGCGGTTCACGCTCCACGTGTCCGGAAAGGACGCCGAGTGGCGCCAGGTCGCCACTGTGACGTTGCATCCCGCGGACCGGACGGCGGCACCGGTCGCGTTCGACCCGGTGCTCAACCGGCCACCGGACATGGAGCTCGCGCCGAGCTGGCTCGCGGCACTGCGGGAACAGGCCTACGAGGGCAGCCGGCGCGGCCGCCACGCGTCATGACTTCAGCTTGTCGTACACCAGGTTCAGCACGTCGGACGCCGCCACCGCGCTGAGCGCCGTGGACACCAGCCGGGTGAGCCGCGGCGCGAACACCAGCCCCGCGGTGAGCCCGCTCGCGATCCACACGCCCGCGCAGAACGGGCAGGTCAGCAGCTCCCCGATCGCGTGCTTCGCGGGTTCGTCCGACCGCACGGACTCCTTGAGCTCCGCGTGCCCCGCCGGTTCCTCGTAGACGGTGAACGGTGCCCGCAGCGGGCGCGTCACCGCCTCCTTGGTGAGCAACCGGCTCGCCTTGTGCGTCGCGACGCCCACGAGCGCGGTGTCGGCGAGCGAGAACCGCTCCGGCAGCCGGACGCCGGTGAGGCGCCCGGCCACCGAGACGGCACCCGCGAGCACCGCGTAGCTGCCGAGTGCGAAGAGGTAGCCGCGGATCTGGGCACTTCCGTTGGAACGGCTCACGCCCGGGAAACCTCCTCGCTCACGGCGTTCGGGCCGTTGTACTCGCGGTCGGGCAGCTTCTCCAGCGCCGCCATGACGTCGTCGCCGGCACCGTTGTCGCGGGCCTTGTCCAGCAGCTGTTGCCTGGACACCGGGTAGTCCACGCCGGAGAGACTCTTCTGGATCTGGATGGGGTTCGGTTGGCTCATGGGGCGCGAGTACCCGTCAGGACTCGGCCGAACCGGGTTCGGTCATCGACCGCATCATCTTCGCCTTCACCGGGTCCGGCGCGACCTTCCCGGCGACCGCCTGGACCTTGTTCTTCAGCGAGCCCGCGACCACGTGGTCGTCGCCCTTCATCAACGCCTCGAAGCCCTGCTTCGCGACCTGCGCCGGGTCGTCCTTGGTGCCCGTCGCGACCTTGGTGTCCTGCATGCCCGCGCGCTCGAAGAACTCCGTGTCCGTCGGCCCCGGCATCAGGGTCGTCACGGTGACGCCCGTGTCCCGCAGCTCTTCGCGCAGGCTCTGCCCGAACGACGCGAGGAACGCCTTGGAGGCCGCGTAGACCGAGTGGAACGGGCCGGGCGCGGTCGCGGCGATGGACGAGGTGAAGAGCACCCTGCCCTGCTTGCGGTCCACCATGTCGGTGAGCAGCCGGTGCGTGAGGTGCACGGAGGAGCGGACGTTGAGGTCCACGATCTCCAGGTTGTCGTCGAGCGAGGTGTCGCGCACGAAGTCGCCGCCGACGCCGACGCCCGCGTTCACCGCGAGCACGTCCACCGGGCGTCCGTCCGCCCGCACGGCGGCGACCAGCGCCTCGACGCCCTCGTACGTCGAGAGGTCGGTGCGCACCGGATCGACGCTCACTCCCTCGCACCGCAACGCGATCTGCGCGGCCGTCTCGTCGATCCGTTCGTCCTCCGCCGCGACCACCAGATCGAAGCCGTTGTCCGCGAGCACTTTCGCGAGTTCGTGACCTATTCCGCTGGAAGCACCGGTCACCACGGCAAGCGCATTCACAGGTCATCTCCTTCCGGTCAACACCCCGGATACCCGTGACCACCAGGTCGATGCCGGATCGGCCGAAAGTCCGATGCAACCTCCTCGGCGCGTGCGGTGTCCTTATCGGTAGGTTGGTCAAAACGACATGGGGGACATTCGTGCGCAATATTCTTCTCGCGCCGCTGTGCGCGCTGGTCACGGTCGCCGTGGCGGCGTGCAGTCCGTCAGGTCCGGACCAGGCCAACCCGGAGCTGGCACCGCGCGGCACGACGATGACCAAGGTGAAGCCGACCAGGCAGGACCTGACCACCAAGCTGAGCATCTCGGGCAAGGTCGAGATGAACCCGACCTTCGGGCTCGTCGCGCCGGTCGCGGGCCAGGTGCGCTACTTCGACGTCCCCGCACCGAACGGCACGCCGACCAAGCCGACCAGGGTCGCGACGGTGTGGAAGGACGGGACGCCGAACTACGTCGAGGTCCCGGCCGGTGCCACGTTCGGCGGCCGGCTCGTCGACGACAAGGCCACCGTCACGGCGGGCATGCCGATCGCGTCGGGCAAGCACGTCGGCTACGCGATCGTCGGCGACATCGACGGTGCGCAGGCGTACAAGATCAGCGGCGCGCTCACCGACGTGACGGTGCAGATCAAGAACGGTCCCGGCCCGTTCCCGTGCACGGTGCTCGGCACGATCGCCGCGCTGCCGCAGGGCACCATCCCGGAGAAGCCGCCGGTCACGCCGGACACCAAGACCCCGCCGGCCGGCCAGCAGCAGCCCAAGACGCCGGAGCAGCCGCAGCAGCCCAGCTCCTCGACCGGCCTGCGGATCGTGTGCACCGCGCCCGCGGACGTGCAGATGATCAACGGCGCGAGCGCGTCGATCGAGGTCACCACCGGCAAGTCCGCGCAGGCGCTGGTGGTTCCGGTCGAGGCGGTCGCCGGGCAGCAGGGCAAGGGCAAGGTCGACGTGCTCTCCCCGGACGGCTCGCGCAAGACCACCGACGTGGTGCTGGGCCTCACCGACGGCAAGGTCGTCGAGGTCAAGTCGGGTCTCACCGGGGACGAGGAGCTCGCCGTGCCGGGGCCGAACCTGCCGGAGGCGCAGCAGGGCGGCGACCAGTCCAAGCCGACGGGACCGTGATGACCGTCCCCCAGGCGCAGGCGCCGCTGCTGCAGCTCAACGGCATCACGAAGGTTCTGAAGGGCCAGGAGGAACCGCGCACCATCCTGTCCGGTGTGGACCTCACCGTCCATCCTGGACAGAGCGTGGCGATCCTCGGCCGGTCCGGTTCCGGCAAGTCGACGCTGCTGTCGTTGATCGGGCTGTTCGACCGGGCCGACGAAGGCCAGTACCTCCTGCACGGCAACGACATCACGAAGCTGCCCGAGCGCAGGGCCGCGGCCTTGCGCAGCGCGGAGTTCGGGTTCGTGTTCCAGCGCTTCTTCCTGCTCAAGCACCTCACCGCCGCGCAGAACGTGGCGATGGCCCTGGTCAACGGCCAGGGCTGGTCGTCGCGGCGCAAGCGCAGGCAGCAGGTGATGGAGGCGCTGGAGCAGGTCGGTATCGCGCACCTCGCGAAGTCCAAGCCCGCCAGGCTTTCCGGCGGTGAGCAGCAGCGCGTGGCGATCGCCCGCGCGCTCGTCCGGCAGCCGCGCGTGATCCTCGCCGACGAGCCCACGGGCGCGCTCGACACCGAGACCGGCAACCTCGTCGTCGAGGTGCTGCTGAACACGACCAGGCAGGGCTGCGGCCTCGTGCTGGTCACGCACGACCACGACCACGCGCGCAAGATGGGCCGCGTGCTGGAGCTGCGCGACGGGCGGTTCAACTGATGTTCTCCGGCAAGCTGCGGTCCGCCCTGGTGATCGGCGGACAGGGCATCCGCGCCCGCAAGCTGCGCACGTTCCTGTCGATGGTCTCGCTGTTCCTCGGTGTGCTCGCGGTCGTGGCCGTGCAGGCGGGGTCGGAGATCGCCGAACGCGCGATGCTCACCGACGTCGAGCTCCAGGCGGGCAAGGACGGCACGATCACGGGCTACATCCCCGGCGAGAAGGGCGCGCCGGGCATCGTCGAGGCCACGCTGAAGGGCCGGGCCGACGCGGTCGCGATGATCAGCTCGAAGGCGGTCATCGGCGAGCCGGGCGTGCGGCCGATCAACGAGGGCGGCATGCCGTTCGAGTACGCCAACCGCGGCGGCGACTACTACTCCGGCCCGCAGATGATCTGCGACTCGAACGGCGTGTGCCAGGAGCAGAAGCCGCAGGAGAAGAAGCCGGACGGCCAGGCGATCGAGGTCAGCATGGTCGCGCTGACCGGCGACGTCCGGCCGTTCAAGCCGTTCCGCCCGGTCTCCGGCGGCTGGCTCGACTTCACCTCCGCCCCGTCGCTCGCGCCGCGGATCGTGCTGAACGAGGAGGCCGCCAAGGGCCTGCGCCAGTACCGCGTCCCCGGCGAGATGATGATCGACGGCGCCACCCACCACGTGACGCCGCAGATCGTCGGCGTGGTGCAGGACGGCGACATCCAGCCGAAGGTCTACCTGCGCCTCGACGAGCTGCGCACGTGGATGCCCGCGGCGCCGCAGACCAACGAACTGAACAGGTTCCGCGGCGGGGGCACCGGACTCGAGGTCTACCTGCAGCCGGGCTCCGACGACCTGCAGCACCTGCTGAAGGCCAAGCTGGTCGGCGCCGGGATCGACCAGAACCAGCTGCACTTCCAGCGGGTGAACTCCAAGGAGCGCATGCAGTCCGAGCTGAAGATCATGCGGCTGATCTTCCTCGGCATGGCGTTCCTGGTGCTGCTGATCGGTGTCGCGGGCATCCTCAACGTCGGTCTCGCCACGGTCGGCGAACGCGTCGAGGAGTTCGCGCTGCGCCGCGCGGTGGGCATGTCGAGGATGCTGCTGGCCGGCATCGTGCTCGCCGAGACGTTGCTGACGGGCCTGCTGACCGCGGCGCTCGCGATCGGCGCGGGCGCGGCGGGCCTGCAGGTCGCGCTGATGTTGTTCGGCCACCGCTTCCCGTCGTTGCAGGGCACCACCTTCCCGTGGGAGGCAGGGGTCGCGGGCGTGATCGCGGGTCTGGTCGCCGGTGTGCTCGGCGGGCTCATCCCGGCGATCCGGGCGGCGCGGATCCCGATCGCCACAGTCATGCGGGCCTAGAGGCGAGGCCCGTTGCCGGCGAAGCCCCGGACCGCGAGTACAGCGGTCCGGGGCTTCGTGTTCCGTGCTTTTTGATCAGGCCTGGTTGAACTCGTCCGGATTCGGGCCGATGCGGCCGCCGCGGTCCAGAGTGGACAGAGCCGCCATCTCGGCGGCGGCCAGCTCGAAGCCGAACACGTCGATGTTCTCCCGGATCCGCGACGGCGTCACGGACTTCGGGATCACGACGTTGCCGAGCTGCAGGTGCCAGCGCAGCACCACCTGGGCCGGGGAACGGCCGTGCGCCAGGGCGATCTTCGCGACCACCGGGTCTTTCAGCAGCTCGCCGCCCTGGCCGAGCGGCGACCACGCCTCGGTCGCGATGCCGTGCCGGGCGTGGAACTCGCGCAGTTCGGCCTGCTGCAGGTACGGGTGCAGCTCGATCTGGTTGACCGCGGGCACGACACCGGTCTCGTCGATCAACCGCCGCAGGTGCGCGGGCTGGAAGTTGGAGACGCCGATCGCGCGGACGCGTCCTTCCTTCTGCAGCTGGGCGAACGCCTTCCAGGTGTCGAGGTAGCGGTCGCGGGCCGGCGTCGGCCAGTGGATCAGGTACAGGTCGAGCACGTCGAGCCCGAGCCTGCGCAGGGACTCGTCGAACGCGCGCAGCGTCGAGTCGAAGCCCTGGTCGGAGTTCCACAGCTTCGTCGTGATGAAGAGCTCTTCGCGGTCGAAGTTCGCGACGGCCTCGCCGACGCCGCTTTCGTTGCCGTAGATGGCCGCGGTGTCGATGCTGCGGTAACCGGCCTTCAGCGCCTCCGCGACGGCGGGCGTGGCCTCCGCGTCCGGCACCTGCCAGACGCCGAAACCGAGCTGGGGCATGTCGACACCGTTGTTGAGCTTGAGTGTGTGCAAAACCAGTCCTTAGAACGGTTACGGGATCAGCGTCGGTGCGGTGCCGCCGTCGACGCGCAACGCGGCACCGGTCGTCGCGGACGACAGGTCCGACGCGACGTAGGTGATGAGGTTCGCGACCTCGTGGGGACGGATCAGGCGGCCGAGCAGCAGCGTGGGGCGTTCGGTGCGGACGAACTCCGCCTCGCCGCCGTCGCCGACGCGGTCGCGGATGAACTCCTCGACGCCGGGCGTGAGGGTCGGGCCGGGCAGCACCGAGTTCACCGTCACGCCGGTGCCCTGCACGGCCTGCGCCATGCCGCGCGCGATGGCGAGCTGCGCGGTCTTCGTCATGCCGTAGTGGACCATCTCGGTGGGCGTGAACACGGACGACTCACTGCTCACGAAGATCACCCGGCCCCAGCCGCGTTCGACCATGCGCGGCGTGTAGTGCCGCGAGAGCCGTACGCCGGACATGACGTTCGTGTCGAAGAACCGCTGCCACTCGGCGTCCTCGATCTCGAACACCGGCTGCGCGCCGTAGATGCCCATGTTGTTGACCAGCACGTCCACGTCGGGCACCTGGTTCACGAGGTGGGACGCGCCTTCCGCGGTCGCGATGTCCGCGGCGACGCCCCGAGCCTCGCCGTCCAGCTTGGCCACCGCCTCGTCCACGCGCTCCTGACTGCGACCGGTGACGACCACGGCCGCACCGGCCTTGAGCAGCGCTTCCGCGGTGGCGAAGCCGATGCCGGAGGTGGAGCCCGTCACGAGGGCCGTGCGTCCCGACAGATCCATGTCTCTCCCCGGTAGACTTGTTGAAGACGGTAACAAGCGTACGCAATAGTTGCACACGCTGTCTATTTGAGGGGAATTGACCTATGTCACTGGACGACGACGCCGTCCAGGCGCGCGCTCAGGGCTGGCGCACGCTCGCGGCGTTGCACGCGCGCATCGAGGACCGCCTCGAAAGAGCCCTGCAGAGGGCGCACGAGCTCTCGGTCAGCGAGTACACCGTTCTGGACGTCCTCAACCGCCAGGACGGCTTCCACCTGCGGATGAACCAGCTCTCCAACGCCGTGGTGCTCAGCCAGTCCGCCACGACGCGCCTGGTCACGCGCCTGGAGGACCGCGGCCTGCTCGCCCGCTACCTGTGCCCCACCGACCGCCGCGGCATCTACACCGAGGTCACCGACAAGGGCCACGAGCTGCTCGCGCTCGCCCGCCCCACCCACGACCGGGCGCTGGCCGAGTCGCTGGACGAGGCCGAGGGCATCCCGGAGCTCAAGCCACTCGTTGAGGCGCTCGCCAAGCTGTAGCCCGATGGGCAAGATCGCGCGCATGGATCTCCACGCCCTGATCCGCGCCGAGGCGCCGTTGGCCGAACAGCAGCGCGCGCTCACCGACCCGGTCGTGACCGCGCTCGTCGACCACGGCGTGCACCGCCTGATCGCCCCCAAGCGCTACGGCGGCGCCGAGCTCGGCCTGCCCGAGTGGAGCCGCGAGATCCAGGAGCTCTCGCGGTCCGACGCCTCGGCGGGCTGGACCGCGATGACGACCACGATCTCGTCGTCACTGGCCTGGTACCTGCCGTCCGACGCCGCCGACGAGATCTTCGGCGACCCGCGCGCGTTGATCGCCGGCACCGCCGCGCCGTTGGGGAAAGCGGTCGCGACCGACGACGGCTACCGCGTCACGGGCCGTTGGGGCTGGGGCAGCGCCGTCACCCACTGCGAGTGGGTCATCGGCGGCACCATCACGCCGGAAGGTCCGCGTCTGGCCGTGTACCCGCGTGCGGACGTGACGATCCACGACACGTGGCACGCCGCAGGTCTCCGTGCCACCAGTTCGCACGAGTTCTCTCTTGAGGACGCCTTTCTGCCGTATCGCCGTGCCGTGTGGCCGATCGGCTGCACTCCCGGCATCGAGGGCCCGGTCACGGTGTTCCCGTACTTCAGCTTCCTGGCCGCGGGCGTGGCGTCGGTGTGCCTGGGCGTGGCCCGGCGCGCGATCGACGAGATCGAGGCGCTGGCCGTGGCGAAGACCCCGCAGCACACCACGACGCGGCTCGCCGAGCAGACCGGCCTGCAGATCGAGCTCGCCTCGGCGGAGGCACGGCTGTCGGCCGCGGCGGCGTTCCTGCACGAGGCGCTGAGCACGGCCTGGGACCTCGCGGTGCACGGCACGCCCGCTCCGGACCCGGTGAAGGCCCGGCTGAGGCTAGCCTGCTCGTTCGCCTCGGGCGAGGCCACCGAGGTGACGCAGAAGGCGTTCGCGGCGGGCGGCGGCAGCTCGGTGTTCGAGTCGTCGGCCCTGCAGCGCTGCCTGCGCGACGCGCACGTGGCCGCCCAGCACACCGTGGTGTCGCGGCGGCTGTTCGAGACGTACGCCATGCTGCGACTCGGCCTTCAGCCGGACATGAGCCGGTTCTGAGTCAACTAAGCTCGGCCGTATGGCCGACACGCAGTACGAAGACCTGCTCCGCCACGTCCTGAAGGAGGGCGTGCACAAGGAGGACCGCACCGGCACCGGCACGCGGTCGATCTTCGGCCATCAGCTGCGCTACCCGCTCGCCGCCGGGTTCCCGCTGATCACGACCAAGAAGGTCCACTTCAAGTCGATCGCCTACGAGCTGCTGTGGTTCCTGCGCGGCGACAGCAACGTGAAGTGGCTGCGGGACCACGGCGTGACGATCTGGGACGAGTGGGCACCGGAGAGCGGCGAGCTCGGCCCGATCTACGGCGTGCAGTGGCGCTCCTGGCCCACCCCGGACGGCGGTCACGTCGACCAGATCGCCGAGGTGCTGAAGACCCTGCGCGAGAACCCGGACTCGCGGCGGATCATCGTGTCGGCCTGGAACGTGGGCGAGATCGCGCAGATGGCGCTGCCGCCGTGCCACGCGTTCTTCCAGTTCTACGTCGCCGACGGCAAGCTGTCCTGCCAGCTCTACCAGCGCAGCGCGGACCTGTTCCTCGGCGTGCCGTTCAACATCGCCTCCTACGCCCTGCTGACGCACATGATCGCCGCGCAGACCGGGCTCGGCGTCGGCGACTTCATCTGGACCGGCGGCGACTGCCACATCTACGACAACCACGTCGAGCAGGTCGAACTGCAGCTGGGCCGGGACGCGCGCGAGTTCCCGACCTTGCGGATGGCTCCCGCCGCGTCGCTGTTCGACTACCGCTACGAGGACTTCGAGCTCGTCGGCTACGACCCGCACCCCGGCATCAAGGCCCCGGTGGCGGTGTGATCGGCCTGATCTGGGCCCAGGACCCGAACGGCGTGATCGGCCGCGACAACGCGATCCCGTGGCACATCCCGGAGGACCTGAAGCACTTCCGGGAGATCACCGCGGGCTCCGCGGTCCTGATGGGCCGCCTGACCTGGGAGTCGCTGCCGCCGCGCTTCCGCCCGTTGCCCGGCCGCCGCAACCTGGTGCTGTCCCGCACGCCGCAGGAGGGCGCCGAGACGTTCCCGTCGCTGGAGAAGGCGCTCGCGGACGTCACCGGCGACCTGTGGGTGATGGGCGGCTCGGCGGTCTACGCGGCGGCACTGCCGTTCGCGGACCGGATCGAGGTGACCGAGGTGCGGGAGGTCTTCGACGGCGACACCTACGCGCCGAAGCTCGACCGCGAGCCGGTCGGCGTGGGTGCGTGGCAGGAGTCCGCTTCGGGCCTGCACTACCGGTTCGTCAGCTACTAACGCCGGCGTGCCCGCGCGTGCCACGCCTCGACGATCAGCTCCTCCAGCTCACCCACGCCGATGTGCTCCAACCGCACCAGGATCGCCGGATACCCGTGGAAGTGCGGCGTGGTGAAGTAGACCGACCCGTCGGAGGCCAGCAGCGCCTCCTTGGCCCCCAGGTCCGGCACCCGCGCCGCCAGGATGGGCCCTGACGGCGCCGACGAGCCCAACGCGGCGATGTCGGTCTTGCGCAGCGGCCGTTCCCACACGAAGAGCTTGTCCTTGACCCTCCAGTCGACGACGCCCTCCCGCACCCGCTCCGTCACGTCGGGCATGGAGGTGGCGATGCGGCGCACGTCGTTCCAGGTGGCCATCACAAGCTCCCTACAGGTGGTCCGGCGGACGCTGCTGCTCGGCCAGGAACCGTTCGAACTCGGCGCCCAGTTCGTCCGCGCTGGGGAGGTCGGTGTTGCCGACAGTCTGGATGAAGGCGTCGTACTGCCGCTCAAGCGCTTCCACCACCTGGGCGACCTCCTCCGACTCCGCGACCTGCCGGTGGATCTCGGCGTCGGCGGCCTGAGCCGCGTCGAGCAGCGATCCGATGGGCAACGCCAGACCCGTCGCCCGCGCGAGGGCGTCGAGCAGGGTGACGGCGGCGGTCGGGTACTGCGACTGCGCCAGGTAGTGCGGCACCTGGGCGGCGAAGCCCATCGCGTCGTGGCCCGCCTGGCCGAGGCGCAGCTCCAGCAGCCCCGAGACGTTGCCCGGCACCTGCACCCGGTTGAAGAACGGCTGGTACTCCGACACGAGCTCGGGCCGGGTCGCGTGACCGATGACGTTGAGCGGGCGGGTGTGCGGCACGCCCATCGGGATGCCGTGGAAACCGACGGTGAGGCGCACGCCCCAGCGGTCGATCAACGACCGGACGGCGAGCACGAACGCCTCCCAGCCGCGGTCCGGTTCCAGGCCGGTGAGCAGCAGGAACGGGTGGCCGGCGCTGTCCCACAGCAAGTGCACGACCAGTTCGGGAGTCGCGTAGTCCTCCCAGTGGTCGGTCGCGTAGGTCATCAGCGGCCGGCGGGAGCGGTAGTCGATCAGGCTGTCGATGTCGAAGCGCGCGACGACACGGCTCTCCAGCGTCTCCAGCAGGTGCTCGGCGAGCAGACGGCCCGCGGCACCGGCGTCCATGAAGCCCTCGAAGTGGTGCAGCAGCACCGCGCCCGTCAGGTCTGGCACCTCCGAGTCGACCTCGTACAGGTTCTCCGGGTCCAGCACCGCACGCCTCCAAAACCGTCGTTTCAGTCTCGTCCAAAGCCAACCAGATGGACACGGGACTGATTCCGCTCGGGTCGATTAGCCCATACAGACCGTGTGAGCGCATCACCTCACGGGTACTCCAACGCGGTGGACAGGCGCTGGGTGATGCGTGGAGCTCTGGTCGCTGCCGTCTTCATTCTCCTCGGTGCGGCGCTGTACGTCTTCGAGCAGTTCAAGCCCTTCGACGACACTTCGGTCGACCGCAGCCAGCCCGCGGTGCTCAAGTCGGTGCGGGATCTCAGCCAGTACCACGCGGCGGCCGGTGAGTTCCAGGTCGTGCTGGACATCGAGAACGACGTGAAGTGGGTGCCCGCGGCGCTGGCCGGGGAACGCACGCTGTTCGTCGCGGCCGGGTCGGTCAACGCCTACGTCGACCTGGGGTCGTTGCAGGACGACGGCCTCGTGCTGTCGCCGGACGGCAAGACCGTCGAGCTCCGGTTGCCCAAGGCCCAGCTGGACAGGCCGAACCTGCACCACGACCGGTCCTACGTCTTCAGCCAGAAGCGCGGCCTGGTCAACGACCTGCAGGCGCTGGTGGAAACCCCTGACCAGCAACGGTTCTACGTCGCGGGCGAGGCCAAGATCGCGGAGGCGGCGCGGCAGTCGGGACTGCTCAAGCGCGCCGAGGACAACACCCGCGTGATGCTCACCGGAATGCTGCAGTCGCTGGGATTCCAGGTGAAGGTGCTGACCACCTGAACCTTCTCCCGCGGTCGCACCGAAGGTCCGGGTGAGCCGGCCGCAGCGGGATAGGATTCGTTGGTGGAAGACGATCTGATGGCCTGGGCGCCCGCCACCGGTGCGGCGCCGGCACCCGAGATCGCCTTGCCGGGCTACAGCGGTTTCCGCGTGATCGCGCAGGGCGGCGAGGGCACGATCTACCGGGCCCGCCAGGACGGCCTGGGCCGTGCCGTCGCGGTGAAGGTCCTGCAGGTGACGGACCCCGCGACGCTGACCCGCTTCCGCCGCGAGCTGGCGATCACCGTCGAGCTCGGCCGCCAGCACCCGCACATCGTGACGGTGCTCGACACGGGCACGCTGCCGGACGGCCGCCCGTGCATCGTCATGGAGTTCTACGAACGCGGCTCGCTGCACGACCGCCTGCGCGCCATGGGCCCGTTGCCGGTGCAGGACGTGGTGTCCGCGGGCATCGCGGTGGCCGACGCGCTGGCGTTCGCGCACGGCCAGGGCATCCTGCACCGCGACGTGAAGCCGCAGAACGTGCTGGTGCTGCCCACCTCCTACGTCCTGGCCGACTTCGGCATCGCCCGGGGCGCCGACGCGGGCCACTCCGCGTCGCTGCAGATGGTCAGCTACCGCCACGCGGCCCCGCAGATGCTGGAGGGCGGCACCCCGTCGTTCGCCGACGACATCTGGTCGCTCGGCTCCACCCTCTTCACCCTGCTCGAAGGCAAGCCCCCGTTCGCCTCCGACAACCCGGACGAGGACACGCTGCTGTCCTACGTGGGCCGCGTCACCCGCGCCGAGCCCCGCACGCTGACCCGCTTCGACGTCCCGGCCGCGCTGGTCGCCGTGATCGACCGCTGCCTGCGCAAGGACCGCGCCGACCGCTTCACCTCGGCGCTGGAGCTGCGCGACGCGCTGACCGCCGTGCGCGCGGGCACCGCGGTGTCCATTGTGGACCCCGACTCGACGGCGATGCTGGGCGAGCGCACGTTCTTCATCCCGGACGGCCCGACCGAGGCACCCGGCTTCGGCCCGCGCGGCTTCGTGCCGGAACCGGAGCCGGAACCGGAGCCCGAGGAAGAACCCGACGACTCCTGGCAGGGCCGGCTCGCGGACCTGACCTACCGCCACACCGACCTGGCCACCCCGCCCGCACCACCCCGGCCGGTCGCCGTGCTGCCGACCGTCGACCTGCCCCCACCGGAACCGATGACCGCCCCGGTCCGCAGGAGCAGGCGCGGCGGCGTGCTCGCCCTGCTGGCCGTGGTCGCGGTGACCGGCGGCCTCGTCGCGGGCATGCTGCTCAACCGCACCGACGACAAGCAGTCCCAGCAGTCCCAGCAGTCCCAGCAGTCGTCGACCACCCTCCCGGTCCCCACCGCGGAGTCGGCCGACGCGGGGCCGCCCCCGAACGCCGACCCGAAGTTCATGCCGGTGCTCAAGCGCGCCGAGTACCACGGCAAGGCGATCGAGCTGGAGTGGTCGGACCCGAGCAACGGCCAGGCCGAGTTCGTGGTGATCGACGTGACCGGCGCCAAACCGCTCGCCGTCACCAGGGTGACCGGCGGGGCGACCAAGTACGTGATCGAGGACGGCGGCGGGTACCGGCGTTGCTTCCAGATCGCGGCCTTCGGGTACAACGGCGAGCGCGGCAGCTCGGGCAAGGTCTGCGCGGCCAAGAACTAGCCCGGAACCGTCAGACCCCCCTGAGTGTCGCCGGGTTGATCAGAGGGTCCACACGTTGCATTCGGGGACTTCGCTGTCAGCCGAGCAGTGTGAGGCCGCCGTGGGCTGTTCGAGCAGGGTCTTGGCTCGAAGGCGGTGGCGACCAGGTCGGGTGTGCGGCGCCAGGCGGTGGAAGCCTGCGCGAGCACGCCCTAACGCCGCAACAGCGGCCGCGGGTCCACCGCCCACACCACCCGCCGCCACCAGGAAGCCTTGCGCCGCACGGCTTTGCGCACCTGCCGGGCGAGCCGCCAGCTGTTCTCGGCCCGCACGGGCTCCGGCGCGAACGCGGCCTGGTCCACCATCGCCGCGAGCCGCACGCCGGCCTCGCCCCACTCCCGCCCGACGTCCGGCGCGGTCCGGCTGGCCCGCGGCCTCAGCCCGGCCAGCTGCAGCGAGTCCAGGACCTCGTGCCACGCCCCGACCGGACCGGCGGCCCGCAGCCGCAGCCGGCGGGTGGTCCGCGCCACGTACAGCGCGACCAGCACCAGCACCGGCGACAACACCCAGAACGGGAACCCGGCCGGCGGCTGCGGAGCGGCCACCACGTCCGGTCTCACCGCGGACGGCTGCACCAGCGGCGGCACGGACGGCAGCGAGGTCGGCGTCGGCTTCGCGGTGGTGGAGGCGAGCCGGTTCAGCACCTCGCGCTTGGACGCGGCGCTGGGCCCGCTTCCGTTGCCGGACACCGGGTCGAACGCCACCCAGCCCCACCCGCTGAAGTACACCTCCGGCCAGGCCGTGGCGTCCGCGGCGCGCACCACGCGCTCGCCGTTCTGCTCCGGCACCGGCTGGAACCCGACCACGACCCGCGTCGGCAGCCCGACGGCGCGCGCCAGCACCGCGAACGCGGACGCGAACTGCTCCGCCGTCCCCGCTCCCGCGCCGGCCTCGCCCGGTGCGCCGAACAGGAACGTCTCCAGCCGCGCGTACGACGACCCGACCGGCGCCTCGGCGTCCGGACGGCGGTTCAGGCGCACGACCTGTTCCAGCGCCACGGCCTTCTCGTACGGCGTGCGCGCGGCCGCCGTCGCCTGCCGCGCGTACTCGGCCAGCGTGAACGGCAGGCGCGGCAAAGCGGTGTACCGGGTCGCGCCGCCCGGAACCGAGGCCTCGGCGAGGTCGGTGTCCGCCGGCGTCTCGACCACACCGCGAACGGTGTAGCTCAGCCCGGTCTTCAAGCCTTCCGCGACGACCAGCGACCCGGTGTCCGGATCCACCATGGCGTCGCTCAGCGACACCGACTGCGGCTTGCCCACGCCCGGCAGCCACTCGCCCTGCAACCCGGTGATCCGCAGGTCGACGGTCGTGTCCTGGAACTTGCCGCCGACGGGCAGGTCCGGCGGGTCGACGACGCCCAGCGGCCCGTAGGTCGACGCGGCCTCCCACGAGGCCCCCGAGTACCGGCTGAGCGTCACCAGCCGCACCGGCACCTCAGGCCCGCGCATCCGGAAGAGCTCGGTCTCCCCCTGCGCGGCCCACGCGGCGAGCTGCGGCAGCGGGTTCGCGATGGCCACGTTGGTGATCGGCGGGTGCACGAGCTTGCGCGGCTCGAACCCGTTGGCGGGCAACACGAACGCCAGCAACGTCAACGCCGCCGTCGCCGTCGCCGGCACCGCGGGCGGCACCACGGGCCCGCGCCGGTCGATGATCAGCCAGCCCACCGCCAGCAGCACCACCAGCACCAGCGCGACCAGGCCGTACCGGTCCGCGCGCCCGGTGGTGAGCAGCGCCGCCGACACGTACAGCACCGCCGCGCCCAGCGCCGGCACGAACAACGCCGTCCCGCGCTTGGTCACCGACAACACCGTCGCGGTCGAGATCCCGACGATCAGCAACAGCCCGGGCACCAGCAGCTCGGGCGTCGCGGGCGCCGGACGAGCCGCGGTGAGCAGCCGCGGCACGGTGTCGAGCAGCACCCACGCCGGATCGCGGCCCGGTTCCGCGCCGCGAGCCGCGAAGAACCCCGCTGTCATCGCGAGCACCATGACCGCCAGCCCGGCCAGACCGGCGGGAACGAGCCGCTTCAGCAGCAGCGCGAGGAACCCGGCGAACGCCGCCAGTCCGAAGTAGACGAACGCGCCGTCCCAGGCCCGGGCCAGTTGCAGAGAACCGACCACCAGCACGGCGGCCACCCACGCGTACCTCATCACGCCACCGCACCTCGCAACCACGCGAGCCGTGGCGCTCCGGCGAGACCTGTGGGGACCGGCGGCCGCGCAAGCCGAAGAGCCTCGACAGCCGGCACGGCGGTAGCCCGCCGGCGGATGTCAGCCACCAGCCCAACCGCACCCCACACCGGCGGGACGGCGACCTTCCCGCCCGCCACCGCAGCGCCGAGCGCGGGCGTGCCCGCTCCACGCGTCATCGGGCCACCACCGCGTTCCACGAGTCGATCAGATCCTCCGCGCGGCCGCCGCTGATCACCAGCACCGAGCCCGCCGCCCCCACCGGGCGCTTCTCGTCCACCACGAGCACCGTGCCGAACGCGGCGCGGCCCGCCTCCAGCACCAGCGCGGGCACGGTGGTCCCGCTGATCACGGCCACCACGTCCAGGTCGCGCACCGGCACGGTGGGGCGGCCGTCGACGTCCCGCAGCTCCAGGTCCGCCAGTGCCGCCAGGATCGGTGCGGAGTCCTGGGTCTCCTCGAGATCGGTGTCGCCGGAGGACGTCAGCAGGCGCACCGGATGTCCTTGTTCCAGCGCCGAGGTGATCAGCGACGCCGCCACCTCGACGGCTTCCTCGAACCGCTGTTCCTGCGCGTACGACGACGCGTTGTCGTCCAGCAGCACGGCCAGGTGCGGGCGGGCGGGGTCGGCGTCCTCGCGGATCATCAGCGTGCCGGTGCGCGCGGACGTCGCCCAGTGCAGGCGGCGCAGGTCGTCGCCCGGCACGTACTCGCGCAGGCCCACCAGGTCCGTGCCGCCGCGCTCGACGCGTTCGTCGGCGCCGACCTGGCCGCGGCGGGCACCGGACGGCAGGCCGCGCACCGGCAGCACGCGCGGTACCACTCGCACCTGCACGACCTCGCCCAGCACGGTCCTGGCCTGCGCCAGACCGGCCAGGCCCTTGCGTCGCAACGTCAGCGGGCCCACGTCGAACACACCGCGGCGGGAGGTCGGGATCGCGTAGTCGACCGCCTCGACGGCGCCGGGTTCGAGCAGCGGCACGTCCACGGCCGTCGGGGTGCCCGCCACCATGTCCACGGCGTCCAGCGCGACCGGCCACCGGCCGACCGCCGACAGCTCCAACCGGCCGCTGCACCGCGCCAGCCTCGGCACGGTGCGCGGGCGGACGGTGCGCGACACGGTCAGCGGCGAGGCGACCAGCACCGAGACCGCGGAGGCGACGACCAGCGCGGTCAGGGCGAGGCCGAACGCCGCCATGCCCGCGTACCGCCACCACAGCCCGACCCCGAGCATCAGCACGCCCAGCACCGCGGTTCCGGTGCCGCGCAAGGTGAGTCTCATCGCGCCCCGGATCACTGGGAGGCGGGCTTGGGCACAGGCACGCGCGCGAGCACGTCGGCCAGCACCTCGGACGTCGTCACGCCCGCCAGCACGCTCTCCCGCGTCAGCACCAGCCGGTGGGCCAGCACCGGGTCCGCGATGTCCTGGACGTCCTGCGGCACGACGAAGTGCCGGCCCTTCGACGCCGCGTACACCTGCGCGCACCGCACCAGGGTCCGCAGCCCTCGGGTGGACGTGCCGAGCCGCAACCGGTCGTCGGACCGCGTGCCCGCGCCCAGGGCCGAGATGTACTGCAGGATCGGATCCGCCACGTGCAGCAGCTGCAACCGCCCGCTGAACGCGCTCACCTCCCGCGGCGACGTCACCGTGCGCACGTCGGCGATCCGCCCGGCCCCGCTGCCGGGACGCAGGACGTCGAGCTCGGCCTCCACCGAGGGATAACCGATCGAGGTCCGCAGCATGAACCTGTCCAGCTGCGCCTCCGGCAACCGGTAGGTGCCGTCGAGGTCGATCGGGTTCTGCGTCGCCACCACCAGGAACGGATCCGGCACCGCGTGCCCGACGCCGTCGATCGTGACCGTCCGCTCCTCCATGACCTCCAGCAACGCCGACTGCGTCTTGGCGGCGGCGCGGTTGATCTCGTCGGCCAGCACGATGTTCGCGAACACCGGACCCGGCCGGAACCGGATCTGCCCCGTCTGCGGGTCGTACACCGACGTGCCCGTGACGTCGGACGGCAGCAGGTCCGGCGTGAACTGCACGCGCCGGGAGATGCCGCCCAGAGCACCCGCCACGGCGCGCGCCAGCGTCGTCTTCCCCGTGCCCGGCACGTCTTCGAGCAGCACGTGACCGCCCGCGAACATCGCCACCAGCACCAGGTCGATCACGTCGCGCTTGCCGCGCACGGCGCTCTCGACCGAGTCACCGAGCCGGGTGTGCAGGTCGCGGAAGGCCGAAACCTCACCGGTGTCGATCACTTTTCCTCTTCTCTGCGCACACCGATGCGCAACAGGAACGCGCACGCCAGCAGACCCAGGCCACCCGCTCCCGCCGGCGCGGTCCCCGCACCGGCGGGGGCCATCCGCGGCACGCAGGTCGGCTTGCCCGCGCACTCGTCCGGGAGGTACATCGCGTTCTTCGCCGCCGAGTCGACCTGGCCGGCACCGGACGCCGCGTAGGCGCGCACCACGATCAGGTTGCCGCCCTCTTCGACGTCGATGACCGCGCTGGTGGCGTTGCAGGCGATGCCGACCGAGTAGCCCTGCGTCTTGTTCACGACCTCGCAGCGCCCGTTGTGGCCGGCCCAGTCCGGCGGCGGCGCCATGCTCACCGTGCGCCGCGACGCGAACTTCCCGCCGCTGATGCCCGTGATCACCGCGGCACCCGCAGTGGGCAGCGACGGCGGTGGCGGCGGAGGGGGTGTCGTGGTCGTGGTGGTCGGCGGAGGCGTGTTGGGGGGAGGCGTGTTGGGCGGCGGGGTGTTCGGCGGAGGCGTGTTGGGCGGCGGAGTGTTCGGCGGCGGGGTGTTCGGCGCCGTCACCGTGAACGCCGCCATGCCCGCGGCACCGGCCTGCGTCGCCGTCGACGCCCGCACCGTCACGTCCAGCCGCCCGCTCGTGCAGAACGTCGACCCCGTGCACGGCACCGAGAGATCGGCCGAGTTACCGGCCGACTGAGCCGACACCGAGCCGCCGGAGAACGAGCCGGACCCCGTCACGGTGTAGCCCACGACCGGATCGGCCGAGGCGGCGGCACTCCAGCTCACCGTCACGACCACCGCGGAGGCGCTGCGCGACTTCTCCCGCACCGTCACGCCCGCGGGCGCGGCCGGAGCCGAGCCACCCGGAACCGACGGCGGCGGCGAGGACCCCGTCGTCGACGGCGGCGGGTTGACCTCGGTCGTCGGACCGTTGTTGCCACCGGGGTTGCGCGGTGGCTTGGTCGGCTCGTTCGGGTTCGGCGGCGGGGGCGGCGGCACCGTCGGCGGCGGCGAGCGGTCCGGGTCCTTCACCGGCAGCTCGGGGCTGCGGATCGTCAGCGAGCGCGTCGCGCCGTCGGTGTCGACCAGCACACCCGTCGACGAGCCCGGCACGTTCACGAACAGCCGGCCGTCGTCGAACACCAGCTCCGGGTCGGTCCCGCCGGACGTGCGCACGTCGTCACCACCGCGACGACCGCCGCGGTCCAGGATGATGACCTTGCCGGAGCCCTTGCACGGCACGTAGACCTTGTCGCGGAACACCGCGGGCCGGCCGGGCTTCGGACAGCCCAGCGCGTTCACGTCGACCCGCATCACCTGGCCGTCGACGACGAGCACCACCGCGGACGACTCCGGCACCGACGCGGGCACGAGGTCGGTCGGCGCGGTCTGCGCGGCGATCACCTCGGCGTCGGTGCGGTCGGTCGACCTCGACACGTCCTGCCCCGTGCCGTCGCGCACCACGACACCGCCGTCGAGACCGATCAGCGTGACGCCCTGGTCGTGCGGCACCAGCACGGTGCGCGGCCCGGCACCGCTGACCTGCCGTTGCGAGCGCTCCTGGAACTTCTCCTCGTCGTCGGACCAGTCGAGCGACCGCAACGTGCCGCCGTGGTCGACCAGCCACAGCACGCCGCGCTCGTCCACGACGGCGTCGGCGAGCGGCTGCCCGGCCTCCCACGTCTGCCCGATGTCGGCCAGCGTCAACGGGTCCGCCGTGTGGACCGTGCCGGCGGCGCGGTCGACAACGTACACCATGCCGTTGGACACCAGCACCTTGCTCGACGCTCCGGGCGGCGCCTGCCGGCGGCCGGACGCGAGCAGCGTGGCCAGGTCGATCACGGTGATCTCGCCGGTCCGCCGGTTCAGCACGATCAGGCGGCCGTCCTCCTGCGCGATCTCCAGCTGCGAGTCGGGCCCGCTGATCTGCAGGCGCGTCTGCGGCTTGCCCGACACCGGGTTGACCTGCACGACCTCACCGCGCTGGTCGTCGCCCAGCCAGGTGAGCCCGTCCGACACCGCGACCGACGTGCGGGAGATGCCCTGCCCGAGCGCGGCGCCCGCGAGCACCAGGACACCCAGCAGTGCCGCGACGAAACTCGCCGACTCCCGCCCTCCACCGGAGACAATGCGTCTGATCCGGTGCCACCAAGCCATGTGCGCCTCCCTCGCCCGCCGGGGATGCTAACCCCCGGCTCTGACAACTTCGGACGGTGCACGGTTCCCGGATCGCCCGGTCAGCCGACTGGCCGACATCGAGAAACGTAATGACGGGGTCTGACAGTTTTGAAAACCGAATGGCGTTCCCCCAGAAAGATCAACGCGTGAGGCAGAGTGGACGCATGGAGATCCCAGGTATGGGTCTGGCCAAGCAGGCGCTCAGCACGGCCATCGACACGACGGCCGCCGTGGCCGCGGTCCCGGGCCGCGTGCTGAGCCTGATCGGCGAGGTCGAGCAGCTGGTCCGCAAGGTCAACGGCACGATCGACGCGGTCGACGGCATCGTGCGGAAGGCCGACGCGCTCGTGGAGCGCACCGGGCACGTGGTGGCCGACGCGGAGAAGGCCGTCGACGAGGTCCGCGCGATCACGGCGAGCGCGAGCGACGTCGCGGAACGGGCCGGGCACGTCGTCACGACCGCCGGCCACACCGCGCACTCCGCCAACGAGCTGATCGGCCTCTACGAGCCGATCGCCCAGCAGGCCCATCCGCTCGCGAAGCGGTTCGTTGAGGAGCTCTCCCCGCACGAGGTCGAGGCCGCCATCAAGCTCGTCGACGAACTGCCGGTGCTGACCGAGCACCTCACCAGCGACATCCTGCCGATCCTCGCGACGCTGGACCGGGTCGGCCCGGAGGTGCACCAGCTGCTGGAGGTCACGAGCGACATGCGCCAGGCCATCCTCGGCATCCCCGGTTTCGGGTTCATGCGCCGGCGCGGTGAGAAAAAAGAGGAGGAAGAAGGTGTGAGGTCGACCGAAAACGGGTAGCCGCCCTGCCATGACCGCCCGCCTGAACTCCGACCACCTGACCTGGTGGCTGCTCAGCTCCGTGTTCGCCCTGCTCACGCTGATCAACGTCGCCCTCGCCGTCACGGAGGACGCCACCTGGCCCTACGCGCTCGCGGCATTGCTTCTCGCCGCGAGCGCGTGGACCGCCAGACAGGGGTTCAGACCTTCCCCGTCGTCTGATGCGTCAGGTTCGACGGTGCTCCGAACCGAAAGGGCCGCACCCGGTAGGTCGCGGTCTTCTCGTCTGGGAGTGTGATCAGCCCGAACGAGGTGACGTCCGGGTCGAGCCGCGCCGCGACGCGGTAGTCGGCCGCGCCGGCCGGCCTGAGCTCGATCAGGTAACCCTCCTCGTCGGACGCGCGGTCCTCCCAGGTGAACAGGATCCCGTTGGCGTGCTTCACCTCCGCCTTCAGACCGGCCGGCGCCGCCTCCGGTGACGCGACCGGATGCGTGCCGCCGCCACCCTTGCGCGGTTCCGCCCATTCGTGCCCGTCGGTCTCCGGCACCTCGTCGCCGGGCGGCAACGCGATGTCCACAGTGGTCGAAGCGGGCCCCGTGTAGGGCCGGACGCGGTAGTAGAACTGGGTTTCCGGGATGAGGTCCGGGTGCCGGTAGGAGGTCCTCCCGGGCGGGGCGAACTCCAGGACCACGTAGTCGCCGCCGGCCGCGTTCGCGTACTCGACGACCTGCCCGGCCGCCCCCGGATCCGGACGCCAGTGCAGCGTCACGTCGGTCGGCGAGGTCAGCTCGGACGTCAGCACGGGGTCCTGCCGTTCCTGGCCGCAGGCAGCCAGGAACAGCAGTCCCACCAGGATGATCCTCACTTGCGCCAGAACTTGATGTTGCTCCACACGACCGTCGCCGGGCCCTGACCGCTCGCGGTCCGGTACGCGCCGAACTTGTCGTAGAAGTTCCCGCCGGAGCTCGACACCTCGTACTTCTTGGAGCCGTTGATGTAGGTGCGGTGGGTGCTGCCGACGACGTGCACGGTGTTCACGCGCACGGTGGTGCCGACGGTCGCCCCGGTGGCGATGGTGTTGCCACCGTGCACGGCGTACAACCGGCCGCCGCGTTCCACGGCGAGCAGGTAGTACGGTCCCGCGCCGGGATCGTCCTTGAACGTCTGCTTGAGACTGATGCGGGTGCCGCCGAGACTCGTGATCCGGAAGCTCCCCTCGAACTGCCGCGTGCCGCCGGTGTACGTGGCGTACCGGCGCTCGGCGCGCTGGTCACCGCTCGAGTTCGAGCAGGTGAGCTGGAAGGTGAGGTCGCTGACCTTGCCGCAGCCGCGTTCCTGGACGCTGAACGACGGCGAGTAGCTGGTCCAGGGCCCTGCCTCGACCTGCGCCCGTGCGGGGGAACCCGACACGAGCAGACCGGTCGCCAGCGCGAACCCCGCGACGGTGCGGAGTCGTTTCGACATACCGAAACCTCCTCAAGACGTGCTGAAGCCAGCACGCTTTCTCAGGGGGCGGTAACGGCAGCGTAGCCGATAATGATCCGATGTTCGACCTTCATCGGCTGCGGCTGCTCCGCGAACTCTCCCGGCGCGGCACGCTCGCCGCCGTCGCCCAGGCGCTGAGTTACAGCCCTTCCTCGGTGTCGCAGCAGCTCTCGTTGCTGGAGACCGAGGTCGGCGTGCCGTTGCTGGAACCGGTCGGAAGGCGGGTGAGGCTCACCCCTCAGGCCGAGATCCTGGTGCGGCACACCGAAGAGGTGCTCGCGCGGCTGGAGCAGGCCGAGTCCGAGGTCGCCGCGTCGCTGCACGAGATCACCGGCACGCTGCGGGTCGCGACGTTCCAGACCGCGGCCCTCGCGCTGATCCCGGCGACGCTGGCGCGCATGCGAGATGAGCATCCGTCACTTCGGATCGAGTTCGGGGTGCTCGACCCCGCGGAAGCGCTTTCCGCCTTGAACGCGAGGGACTTCGACCTCGTGTTCGTGGAGGAGTGGCCGGACCAGCCGGAGGCCAGGTTCAGCGGGCTGGAGTACCGGGAGGTGTGCCGGGACCCGATCCGGCTGGCCGTCCCACGTGGACTGCCGGCCGCCGAGATCGAGTCCTGTCCGTGGATCATGGAACCGGAGGGCTTCCCGCAGCGGACGTTCAACGTGAACTGGTGCCGCCACAACGGCTTCGAACCGGACGTGCGGTTCTCGTCGACGGACGTGCTGGTGAAGCTGCGGTTCGTGGAACGCGGTCTCGCGGTCGCGCTGCTGCCGGACCTGGTCTGGTACGACCGCGAGGTCACCGTCGACCTGCACGAGCTGCCGGCGCCCCAATCGCGGCTGCTGTTCACTGCGGCACGGGCAGGACGAGGTCAGCATCCCGCGGTGCGGGCGTTTCGCGAGACGCTGGCGCTGTCGACAGCGCTGCTCCAACCCCCGCTGTGATCACCAGCGCGATGGCGCACAACGAGACCAGGCCCAGGTGCTGCCCGAGCAGCACGGCACCGGCCAGCGCCGCGGCGGCGGGTTCCAGCGCCAGCGCGACGCCGAACGTGCCGGCCTGCAACGTCTTCAACGCCCGGATCTCCAGCGTGTAGGGGATCGCGGACGCCAGCAGCGCCACCACCGCGCCCAGCAGCAGGACCCTGGGCTCGAACAACGCCGCACCGGCCGTGGAAAGCCCGTACGGCAACGTGAGCGCGGCCGCGATCAGGCTGGCGCCGGCGAGCCCGCCGGTGCCGAGCCCCTCGGTCGCGAGCCTGCGCCCGGCCAGCACGTAGCAGGCCCAGAACACCGCCGCGAACAGCGCGAGCACCACCCCGATCAGGTCCAGGCGCGCGCCCGTGTACTCGCGCACGCCCAGGACCAGGACACCGGCGAGCGCGAGGCCGACCCACGCGAAGTCCCTGGCCCGCCTGCTCAGGACCGCCGCGACGCCCAACGGCCCGAGGAACTCGATCGTCACCGCCACGCCGAGCGGGATCCGGTCCAACGCCAGGTAGAACGTGCCGTTCATGCCCGCCATGGTGAGGCCGAGCACGACGGTCTCCTGGCGGAACCTCGGTTTGGTGACGGCCGCCAGCAGCAGCGCCGCGATGCCGAGCCGCAACGCCGTGGCGCCGGGCGCGCCGATCTGCCCGAAGAGCTGACTGGCGAACGCCGCGCCGAACTGCAGCGAGACGACCGAACCGAGGACCAGGAAGACTGCCATGCGCCCAGCTTCAGCCCTGCCGTCCCTTCGGTACAGCGAATGTTTCCGAGCGGTGTCGTTCGGTTTTTCCGACCGTTTAGACTGGCGGTGCGATGAGACGCAAACCCTCCTCCCCGCTCCCCCAGCGCAACGGCCTGGACGCCGCACGGCTAAAGCTGCCACCCGAGGGCGAGTGGCCGTCCCTGCGCGACCACCTCGTGGAGCGCCTGCCCCGCGTGGCACCGGCGCGGATCGAGGAGATGCTGCGCGAGGAACGGATCTGGGACGTGTCCGGCCCGCTCGGCGTCGACGCGCCGTTCGTGCCCGACTCCTACATCTGGTTCCACCGCGACCTGCCCGTCGAGGTGCCGGTGCCGTTCGAGGTGGGCGTCGTGCACCAGGACGACGACATCGTGGTGGCCGACAAGCCGCACTTCCTCGCCACGATCCCGCGCGGGCAGCACATCATGCAGACCGCGCTGGTCCGCCTGCGCGACTCGCTCGGCCTGCCCGACCTCTCCCCCGCGCACCGGCTGGACCGCGTCACAGCCGGTCTCGTGCTCTTCGTGGTGCGGCGTGAGCTGCGGGGCAAGTACCAGACGATGTTCCGCGACCGCCTGGTGTCCAAGGAGTACGAGGCCATCGCCCCGTACTCCGCCGAGCTCGACCTCCCCACCGTCGTGCGTTCGCGGATCATCAAGGAACGCGGCATCATCACCGCCTTCGAGGTCGACGGCCCGCCGAACGCCGAGACGCACGTGTCCCTTGTGGAGCACCGCGACGGCCTGGGCCGCTACCACCTGAGGCCGCTGACCGGCCGCACCCACCAGCTGCGCCTGCACATGTCCGGGCTGGGTGTGCCGATCGTGAACGACGACTTCTACCCCGTGCTGCGGGAACGCCCGCTGGACGACTTCTCGTCGCCGTTGCAGCTCCTCGCCCGCACGCTGTCCTTTGTGGACCCCGTCACGGGCGAGGAACGCTCCTTCACCTCGGGCCTGAAGCTGTCCGCCTGGTCATGACCGGTGCGTGCGGCGCACCGGAATCCTCGGCTCGCGCCACAGCCGGGTCATCCGCTCGTGCAACCGTCGCGCCAACCGGCTCGTCTTCGGATGCGTCTCCGTGAGCTCCGCCACCACGCGCGCCCGGTACATCAACCGGCCGCGCGCCGTCGTGCTCACCCACTTCCAGTCCTGGTCGACGGCCCTCGCGAGGTGGTCGGTGCCGTCCCGCTCAGCCCGCTGCACCAGCGCGTCGCCCTGCACCAGCCACCGCACGCACGCGTCCTCCAGTCCCGTCCGGTGGCCGCGTTCGGCGAAGTAGGCCTGCTCGGCGGCCTCGCGCAGCCCCCGAGGCGTCTCGCTGACCAACGCGCAGGTCGGGAATCCGATCCGCAGGTAGACCAGCTCGGTCACGCCGTCACCGAGCGCCGCGCCCTCCAGGTCGACGAACCTCGCGCCCTGCTCCGAGTACATGTCGTTGCCAGGACACGGGTCGCCGTGCAGCAGGTCGAACCTCCCGGTGTCCTCGAAGGCCAGTTCGTCCTCGGCGTCGCCGGTCTCGACGCCGAGCGCCCGCGCGAACCGCAGGAACGGTTCCGGGTCCGGGATCTCCTGCCGCGGCAGGAGCCCGGCGTGTTCGGGCCCGGTGGCGGCGTGCAGCTTCGCCAGCGCCTGGGCGTAGTCGATCATCCAGTCCGTCTTCGGGCGATCGGAGCGGAGGCGTTCGAGCACGACGGTCTGCTTCTCGTGATCGACGTCGAGGACGCGGGGCACCACGCCGGTGTGCTCTGCCAGGCGCAACGCGGTGATCTCGCGCTCGAACACCGCCTGGGTGCCGACGACCTGCTTGATGACGCGGTCGCCGGACACCCAGACGTTCGATCGTGGACTGCTGCTCAGTCGTCGCATCAGGCAAGTGTGAGCGCGTACAGCTCCACTCGCGGATCATTCGGCAGTGTCACCGACCTGACGGTCTTGCCCGGGTCCAGCCGCAACGACTGCCCGAACAACCGGACCGCCGGCCCGTCCACCCCCTTGCCCGCCTTGATCCGGTGCGGCATCTCCAGCACCACGGGACCGCCGCCGGCCCAGTCCGGCACCGAGGCCGCGACCTCGGCCGACGTGCCGTCCGTGTACCAGACGGTGAACGCCGTCGACACCGGTCCGTTGTACGACGCACCGACGAAGTGCAGCCACGAGAACTGCCCGGCGGGCAACAACAGGCCCTGCCCGCGGGCTTCGACGAAGTTCGGCGCCGTCCCGGACGGGTCCGGTGCCTGGTAGGTGATCCCGCCCCACGTCACCGGTCCGGCCGGGGGCAGCAGCGCCGCGTCGTAACTCCAGCCGCCACCGTCGAAGTCACCGGACGCCGGAGCGTCCACAGTGGCCGTTCCGTCGTGGTTGCGCTCCGGACCGACGTCGACCGAACACGACGAGAACGCGCACACCGCCGCCGGTTTCACCTCGACCACGGCCTTCACGGACACGTCCCCGACCGAGACCGAGACGGGATACGACCCCACCGGGGTACCGGCGGGCACGGTGACCGTCAACGGCACGGTCTTCTGCGTGGGCAGGTGCCGCGACACGATCACGAACGGCGTCGCACCGCTCACCTGCCACCCGTCCGGCGCGGTGACGGAAGGCCGCACCGGCACGGCGGACGGCGACTGCGCCAGCACGTCGAGCTGCAACGTCAGCGACTGCGCGGCGTCCGAAGTCGGCATGACGATCTCGGTGTCGCGCAACGACGCGGACACCGCACGCCGCGAGTCCGGCTTGCCGTCGTTGAGCGACGGCGGCTCGTCGGAACGCCCGGTGCCCCAAGACGAAGGCTTCGCGGACACCTCGTACGAGAGCTTCCCGCCGTGCCGCACCGAGGACCAGCCGAGCCAGGTCCTGCGCACGTCACGCCCGTTCAGCGAAGCGGACTGCACGTACCGGACCGAGTCCGAGACGTTCGGCGCCGACACCACCAGCGTGCCGCCCTGCGACCCGTACTGTCCGATTCGGACGGTCGCGGACGGGAACTGCGGTGAGGACAGGGCCAGGAAGTCCGAGCCGCTGAACGTCGGGTACAGGCCCAGCGACGAGAAGACGTACCAGGCCGACATCGTGCCCAGGTCGTCGTTGCCGGTCATGCCGTCCGGGCCGGTCGTGAACAACGTCATCGCCGCCCGCACGACCGTCGCGGCCTTCCACGGCGTGCCCGTCCACAGGTACATGTACGGCGCGAGCAGGTCGGGCTCGTTGTTCGGGTTGTAGGTCGGTTTGCCGTAGTAGTCGTACGGTTCGGTGATCCAGTCGTGCCGCGCGGTGCCCGCGGGGTCCACCAGCAGCTTCTCGTAGGCGAAGAAGTCGTCCAGGCGCTTCTCCGACGCCTTGCGGCCGCCCATGAGCGACACCAGCCCGGCCGGGTCCTGCGGGACCAGCCACTGGTACTGGTAGGCGCCGCCCTCGTGGAACTGGTGCGACGCGTCGACCGGGTTGTACGGGGTGAGCCAGGTGCCGGCGACCGTGCGCGGCCGGAACTGGCCGATGGACGAGTCCCACAGGTTGCGGTACCACTGGCCGCGGTCGGCGAACATCCGCGCGTCGGCGCCGTGGCCCAGACCGCGTGCCATCAACGCGAGCGAGGCGTCCGCCGCCGAGTACTCCAGCGTGGCCGACGCCGGGTGCACGCAGTCGTTGTCGCCGCCCTTGTGCGCGCAGTCCGTGCCCAGCTTCAGCCCGGACGGGATGTAGCCGCGGTCCGAGTAGTACGCGACGCCGGACCGGCCGTTGTAAGGCGATGAGGCGGGAGGCAACGACAGCGCGTTGGTGCGCAACAGCTGGTACGCCTCCTCCTCGTGCCCGCGCAACAACCCCTTCGACCACGCCTCGACCAGGAACGGCGTCACCGGGTCACCGGTCATGATGTTGGTCTCGGACGAGGCCAGCGCCCAGCGCGGCAACCAGCCGCCGTCCCGCCCACTGGCCACAACGGACAGTGCGACGTCCCGCGCCACCTGCGGTTCGAGGATCTGCAACAGCTGGTTCTGCGGCCGGTACGTGTCCCACAGCGAGAAGTTCTGGTACGGCGTGTAACCGGAAGCCGTGCGCACCTTCCCGTCGAAACCCATGTACCTGCCGTCGACGTCACCGGCGAGGTTCGGGTGCAGCACCGAGTGGTACAGCGCGGTGAAGAAGGCGGCCTGCCGGTCCCGGGACCCGCCGGACACCCGCACCGCGTCGAGCTGCTTCTTCCAGATCTCCCGCGCCGCCGTCGCGGTCGCGTCGAAGTCGTAGGAGGGCGCCTCCGCCGCGAGGTTGCGCCGCGCGCCCTCCAGCCCGGTGTAGGACAGCCCGATCTTCAGCACGACGTCGTGGTCGGCGGAAGCGTCGAACGTGACCCACGCGCCGTTGCCCCCAGTACCGGCAGCGTCACGGGAACCCGCCGTGGGAACGCTTCCCCGCCAGGAGCCGAAGGACGAGAACGGCCGGTCGAACGACGCCGTGAAGTACACGGTGTGCTCGTCCTTGCCCGCGCAGAACCGGCCGTTGCGCACCCGGCCCTCGATGGTCCGGTCACCCACGACGTGGATCTCGGAGTCCAGCACGGTCTGGTTCGACCGTCCGGTGTTGAACAGGACGTTGGCCGCCGACGAGGACGGGAACGTGTAGCGCTGCCACCCCGTTCGGGCGGTCGCCGTGAGCTCGGCGTTCACCCCGTACCGGGACAGCCCGACACGGTAGTGACCGGGCTGGGCGAGTTCGTCCGAGTGGCTGAAAGGCGACTTGTAGGCGTTGATGTCAACGTTGTCGACGGACCCGACCGTCGGCATCACGGGCAGCTCGCCCATGACACCGCAGCCGACGCCCGACAGGTGCGTCTGCGAGAAGCCGTAGATGGAGTCGGCCTTGTAGTCGTACCCGCCCTGACCTCCCGTGTCAGGGCTGACCTGCACCATCCCGAACGGCACCGAGGCGCCGGGGAAGGTGTTGCCGAAGTTCTGGGTACCGACGAAGGGATTGACGAGGGACGAGGGGTCTGCGTCTGTTTGTGCCTGTGCGGGGACTGCTAGACCCAGTAACAGCCCGGCTACAACCAGTGTCCGCATGGACGCAGTATTGTCCGATCGCCGCCGCCCCGACACCCGTCGGAGGTCGGCGATGCGCGCAGCGGCCGCGGCGTTGCCGCTTCTCCTCGCACCTGTGTGAAGGGGTTCGACCACGCCACGAACACGTGGTCAACTGCGGCCCAGGTTGCCACGCTCAACCGGCGGTGCCGTACTCGGCCGGTGCCGGCACGACGTTCTGCGCGAACTTCGTGGAGAACCGGCCGAGCAACCTCGATCAGGGGCTGATCAGCACCGCCTGCTGGACTCCGCGGTGTAGTTCTCCCCCATCTGGATGGACACCATGCCGTAGCCGGTGGTGCAGACGTTCAGGGTGTCGGCGGGCTTGCCCCACAGCTCCTTGAGGCTGTACTGGGTGCTGTTGCCGCCCTTGATGGCGTTGGGCTCCGGGTCGGACGCGCTGCTGTAGGTCAGCACGCCGACCTGGAGGCCCCAGCCCAGGTGGTCGGACGCCATCTGGGACCGGAAGCTCTCCCAGGTGTAGACGTAGCCGTAGTTGTGCCCGCAGCCGGCGAACTGCTTCACCGACGCGATGTTGTTGCCGCGGTACTTCACGTACCCGGTCGAGCCGATCTGGACGGCACTGGAGCAGCCCGGCACCGTCTCGGCGTGGGCGATCCCGGGGAAGGCGAACCCCAGCAGCACGAACGCGGTGGCGATGATCCCTCTCTTCATGGGCGGATCATCGCCGTTCGCGCTGACAAGTCCCTGACACCGGAGTAGGCAGGAGGTATGCCCGTACAGCTCAACCACACCATCGTGAACGCCACCGACCAGGAGCGGTCCGCGCGGTTCCTGACCGAGCTCCTCGGCCTGCCGGAACCGGTGCGCTTCGGCCCGTTCCTCGTCGTCGAGGCCGCCAACGGCGTCTCGCTCGACTACATCACGACCAGCGACCCGATCGCCGTGCAGCACTACGCGTTCCTGGTCACCGAGGAGGAGTTCGACCAGATCTTCGACCGCATCCGCGAACGCGGGCTCGACTACTGGGCGGACCCGTTCCACGGTCAGCACAAGCAGATCAACCGCAGCGACGGCGGCCGCGGCGTCTACTGGGACGACCCGGACGGCCACCGGCTGGAGATCATCACCAGGCCGTACGGCTCCGGCTCCTAAAAGGTATAGACCATCTCTTGTGCTCGGGGACCACGCCTGCCACGGTGAAGGCGGTAACACTCAGTGGGCGCGCAGATGCTCTGAGGAGTTGGTCTCCATGTCCAGGACACGCGCCGCCGCCCTGATCGTCGCGCTGCTCGGGGTCTTCACCCTCGTGCAGCCGGCGACGGCAGCGCCGTTCATCGTCACCGAAGCGCAGTTCAACCGCATGTTCCCGGCCCGCAACGGCTTCTACACCTACAGCGGCCTGAAGTCGGCGATGGCCACGTTCGGCTCGTTCGCGAACCAGGGCAGCGACACCGTGAAGAAGCAGGAGCTCGCGGCGTTCCTCGCCAACGTCTCGCACGAGACCGGCGGCCTGGTGTACATCGAGGAGATCGACAAGACCGGGGACTACTGCGACGAGAGCAAGCCCTACGGCTGCCCCGCCGGCCCGAAGGCCTACTACGGCCGCGGCCCGATCCAGCTCTCGTGGAACTTCAACTACAAGGCCGCCGGCGACTACCTCAAGGTCGACCTGCTGCGCAGCCCGGGCTTGGTGGCGTCCAACGCGACCATCTCGTGGCGGACCGGCATCTGGTACTGGATGACGCAGAGCGGACCGGGCACCATGACGCCGCACAACGCCATGGTCAACTCGCGCGGCTTCGGCCAGACCATTCGCAGCATCAACGGTTCCCTCGAATGCGACGGCCGCAACCCGGCGCAGGTGCAGAGCCGCGTGTCGAAGTACCAGCAGTTCACCGGGATCATCGGCGTGACGCCGGGCGGCAACCTCTACTGCTGACCCGTGACAGAAGAGGTCTAGACCCTTGACTGGTCTGGACCACCGGTGCCAGTCTCAGCCTTGTTCACATCCTTGATTCCTCGGGCGCGCAGACTCCAGGAGTGGGTGACATTGCTGAGAAAACGCATCTTGGCGTCTATCGCGGCAGGTGTGATGGCGGCGGCGCTGGCCGTCATCACACCGTCCGCTTCGTCCCAGGCGGACGTGTCGGCGCAGGCCTGCACGTTCACCGACTGGGTCCAGGGCCAGTGGTACGTCGCCGGCGCCGTGGTGAGGTACCAGGGCGCGTACTACATCGCCGAGCACGACAATCCTGGTTACAGCCCAACGGTTTCCACCTGGTACTGGGACCCGTACAACTGTGACGGCGGCGGAGGCGGCGGCACCTGCAGCTACCCCGACTGGGTGCAGGGGCAGTGGTACACGGCCGGTTCCATCGTGAGGTTCGAAGGCAGCTTCTACATCGCCGAGCACGACAATCCCGGTTACAGCCCAACGGTTTCCACCTGGTACTGGGACCCGTACACCTGCAACGGCGGCGGGGGCGGAGGTGGCGGCGGCGGCTTCGTCGTCAGCGAGGCCCAGTTCAACCAGATGTTCCCCAACCGCAACGGCTTCTACAGCTACAGCGGGCTCGTCGCCGCGATGAGCGCGTACCCCGCGTTCGCGAAGACCGGCGGCGACACCGTGCAGAAGCAGGAGGCGGCGGCGTTCCTCGCCAACGTCGCGCACGAGACCGGCGGCCTCGTCTACATCGAGGAGATCAACAAGAACAACGACCTCTGCGACGAGAGCAAGCCCTACGGCTGCCCCGCCGGAACGTACGGCTACTACGGCCGCGGCCCGATCCAGCTGTCGTGGAACTTCAACTACTACGCGGCCGGCATGGCCCTCAACATGGGCGACGACCTGCTCAGGCACCCGGAGAAGGTGGCGAACGACGCCGCGATCTCGTGGAAGACGGGGCTCTGGTACTGGATGACGCAGACCGGGCCGGGCAGCATGACCGGCCACGACGCGATGGTCAACGGCAGCGGCTTCGGCCAGACCATCCGCAGCATCAACGGTTCGCTGGAGTGCGACGGCCGCAACCCGGCGCAGGTGCAGAGCCGCGTGTCGAGCTACCAGCAGTTCGCCGGCATCCTCGGCGTGCCGACCGGCGGGAACCTGTACTGCTAGTAGGACCCGATCCGTCCTAGTTCGGCCATAACGTCGCCGGCGTGGAACACGACGAACTGCTGCACATGCTCAACGACCAGCGCGGGGTCTTCCTCATCGCGATGCGGGGCCTGTCCGAGGCCGGCGCCAGGAAGCGCACGACCGTCAGCGAGCTCACGCTGGGCGGGTTGCTCAAGCACCTGACCTGGTGTGAGCGCTCCTACACGCACATCCTGTCCGGACGGCCGGGTATGCCCGACGGGATGCTCGACACCGGCCAGTACACCTGGGAGGGCGGCTCGTTCGAGGAGTTGCTCGCCTCCTACGCCGAAGCGGCGCGCGCGACCGACGAGGCCGTGCGCGCCGCTTCGCTGGACGAGATGATCCCGATGCCGCCGGCACCGTGGGAGCCGGACCCCGCACCGTGGTCAGCGCGGCGGATCGTGCTGCACGTGCTGCGCGAGACCGCCCAGCACTCGGGGCACGCGGACATCATCCGCGAGGCGCTCGACGGCGCCTCGACGACCGCGCAGCTCTACGGCTAGGCCGCCAGCTGTTCCTTGACCTGGGCCAGCGACGGGTTGGTGAGCGCCTTGCCGTTCGGGAAGTGAACGGTCGGCACCGTGCGGTTGCCGCCGTTCACGCTCATCACGAAGTCGGCCGCGCCCGGCGTCTCCTCGATGTTGATCTCGACGTACTCGATGCCCTCGCGGTCGAGCGAGCTCTTCAGGATCCGGCAGTAGCCGCACCACGAGGTCGAGTAGACGGTCAGCTGGTCGGGAGCCATCAGGGGCACTCCTCCGCGAAGTAGAGGTCGGTCACCCGTTCCAACGCCCGGCGGGGGCCGCTTCATCCCGGGATGCGGCCCAGATCACCTCGGCGCCCGAGCGGCGCGCACCCCGTTCACTCGAACGGCCCAGCGAACGGCGATCGTCAGACAATCGTCAGGTGAATTCGGCACACAGTGGGTGAGCATAGTTCGCGCACGGCCGAATATTTCGGGGGTGCTATTAGTCGCGCTTTCCGGCGAGTATCTCCGAAAAATCCAGTCACCCGAACGGCGGCCCTTCGCCACACAGGGTTTCCGATATCGTTTGACTTCCGCCGCCGGTACCACACTTCTGGAAAGAAAGGCTGGCCATGCTGAAAACGGTGCTGGCTGCTGCCCTGACTCTGTCCGCGGTGGTCACCGCGCCCGCAGCGAATGCTGTTCCCGATGTCCCGGACTTCGTCACCATCGACGTCGTCACCGTGAACGGTTCCGGCTGCCCGGCCGGCACCGCCGCCGTCGCCCCCGCGGACGACCGCACGGCGTTCACGGTCACCTACAGCCAGTACCTCGCCCAGGCGGGGCAGGGCTCGTCGCCAACAGATTTCCGGAAGAACTGCCAGCTCAACATCAGAGTGAGCTATCCGCAGGGCTTCACGTTCGGCATCGCCCAGGCGGACTACCGCGGATTCGCCAGCCTGCAGCAGGGGGCGACAGGCACAGAAAAAGGAAACTACTACTTCCAGGGCATGTCCCAAACGGCGAGCCGCACCCACAACATCTACGGCCCGTTGACCGACAACTGGCAGGCGACCGACCGCGCCCAGGTGTCGGAAATCATCTACGCGCCGTGCGGAGAAGTCCGGCACCTGAACATCAACACCGAGCTGCGGGTCAACGCGGGCACCGCGTCGAAGGGCACCAGCTTCATGACCATGGACTCCACGGACAGCAGTGTGAGCACCAAGTACCAGTTCTCCTGGAAGCGCTGCTGACAGGCACCCATTCCCGCCGCCGCGCATTGTTGAACCTCAGACGGAAAGGTGCCCCATGCTCAACACAGTGGCTGCGGCCGCTCTCGCGATGTCGACCATCATCATCCCGCCCGGCGGCGCCCCCGGCACCACGCCTCCGCCCAGCATCATCACCATCGACGTCGTGACAGTCAACGGGTCGGGATGCCCGGCTGGAACGGCCGCGGTCGCCGTCAGCCCGGACAACAAGGCCTTCACCGTCACCTACAGCCAGTACACGGCGCAGGTCGGCGTAGGAGCCGGGCCGACCGACTTCAGAAAGAACTGTCAGCTGAACCTGCGGGTCAACGTGCCGTCGGGCTTCACCTACGGCATCGCGTCCACCGACTACCGAGGGTTCGCGAGCCTGGAACGCGGCGCCACGGCCATGCAGAAGGCCAGCTACTACTTCCAGGGCATGTCGCAGACGGTCCCCATGCAGCACGACTACCGGGGCCCGCTCAGCGACAACTGGCAGGCGACCGACACGACGGACGTCGCCGCGATCGTCTACCACCCGTGCGGCGAGAAGCGGAACTTCAACATCAACACGGAGCTGCGGGTCAACGCGGGCACCTCGGACCCGAAGAAGACCACCAGCTTCATCTCGATGGACTCGACGGACGGGTCGATCGAGACGACCTACCACTTCGCGTGGAAGACCTGCCCACCGAAGCCGTGACCCTCGTCCCGGTGCCGGGCACTCCTCACACCAGGGGTGCCCGGCATCTCCCTAGATCAGGAACCGGTAGGCCGTGGTGCCCGGCGCCACGTGCTGGATCTTGAGCGGGGACTCCTTCATCCGGCCCCACAGCAGGTCGTAGTCCTCACGGCGGCCCAGCTCGATGCACACCAGCGCGGCGCCGGTCTCCCGGTTGTCGCGCTTGACGTACTCGAACAGCACGATGTCGTCGTCCTTGCCGAGCACCTCGTCGAGGAACCTGCGCAGCGCGCCAGGCTCCTGCGGGAACTCCACCAGGAAGTAGTGCTTCAGGCCGCGGTGGACCATGGACCGCTCGACGATCTCGGCGTAGCGCGAGACGTCGTTGTTGCCGCCGGAGAGCAGGCACACGACCGTGGAGTCGGGCGCCACCGAGATCTCCTCCAGCAGCGCCGCCGAGGCCAGCGCGCCCGCGGGCTCGGCGATGATGCCGTCGATCTGGTACAGCTCCAGCATCTCCGTGCACACCGCGCCCTCGGACACGCTCAGCAGCTCGGCGCCGCTGTCGCGCACCATCGGGAACGTCACGTCACCGGCCCGCCGGACCGCCGCGCCGTCGACGAACGAGTCGACCTCTGGCAGCGTCACCGGGTGGCCCGTCTGCAGGGCGGCGATCATGCTCGCCGCGCCCGCCGGCTCCACGCCGATCACGCGGGTGCGCGGGAAGCGCTCGGCGAACCAGGTGCCCACCCCCGAGAGCAGGCCGCCGCCACCGACCGGCACCACGACCACGTCGGGCGCGCCGCCGAGCTGCTGCACGATCTCCAGGCCGACGGTGCCCTGCCCGGCGACCGTGCGGCGGTCGTCGAACGCGGGGACCAGCGTCGCGCCCGTGCTCAGCGCGTACTCCTTGGCCAGCGCGGCCGCGTCGTCGTAGGTGTCGCCGTCGACGACCAGCTGGACCATGCCCTGGCCCAGGGCGGAGATGCGGTCGCGCTTCTGCCGCGGGGTGGTGCGGGGCACGTGCACACGGCCCTCGATGCCCAGGCGGCGGCACGCGTAGGCCATGCCCTGGCCGTGGTTGCCCGCCGACGCGCAGACCGCGCCGCCGAACGCGAAGTCGGTCTGGCAGAGCAGGTTGAACGCGCCGCGCAGCTTGTACGACCGGCCCACCTGGAGGTCCTCGCGCTTGAACCACACCCGCGCGCCGGTCCGCTCGGACAGGCGCTGGTTCACCTCGAGCGGCGTGGTGCGGGCGACTCCACCGAGCCGGGCTGCGGCCGCGGACACCTCATCAGCGAAGGACATTCCTCAGATCTTCCGTGAACGACTCGGGTCTGGCACGCGTACTCCTGGAAAGACAGGGGAGGTGCTCGTGTTTCGCCTTGTGGGCGTTCTGACGCTGCTCATGATGCTCTCCGCGGTTCCCGCGCACGCCCATGGCGCGCCCACCGACCCCGCGAGCAGGGCTTTCCTGTGCTCGCCCGGTCAGCCAACAGCATCATCCTCGCCCTGCCGCAGCGCCGTTCAGGCGGGGTTGCCGTCCAAGGAGTGGGACAACATCCGGCTCCCGAACGTCGCGGGGCAGGACGCCGCGCGCGTGCCGGACGGCAAGCTGTGCAGCGCCGGGCTGCCCAAGTACGCCGGGCTCGACCTGCCGACCGCCGAGTGGCCGGCGACGAAGCTCAAGAGCACGGACTTCACCTACCGGGCGACGATCCCGCACCAGGGCTCGTTCCGGTTCTACGTGACCCGCGACGGCTACTCGCCGGCGCAGCCGCTGCGGTGGGCGGACCTGGAGCAGTTCCTCTCGGTGCCCAGTCCCCCTCTGGTCAACGGCTCCTACGAGTTCAAGGTGCGGCTGCCGCAGGACCGCACCGGGCGGCACCTGATCTACACCGTCTGGCAGAACACCGACACCCCGGACACCTACTACTCGTGCACGGACGTCGAGATCGCGGCGCCCGAACCCGCACCCGCACCCGCCGTGGCGGCTCCTCCGCCCGCACCGCAGGTGAAGCAGGTCCCGGCCGTCCCGGCCGCGACGACGACCACGACCACCACGACGTCGAGCACCACCGCGCCCTCCACGCCGAAGCCGAGCACGCCGCGACCCGTTCCCGTTGCGTCGAGCGTCGAACAACCTCCTTCGGACACCATGAGGTTCGGCCTGTCCGCCGTGGTGGCGGCACTGGGCGGCCTGGCCGTGCTGGGCGGGTTCATGGTGTGGCGCAAGCGAATTCTGTGAACGTCCCGGTCCCCAACAGGTCTGGACCATCCCTACGATGATCTTCGGGCGCGCAACCCCTGCGACAGAAGGTGTGTGCCCGCATGGCAAGAAAACTGGTGGCACTGCTGGCTTTGCTCGCCGCGACCCTCGTCCCGGCCTCGGTTCCGGGAACCCATCCGGCCCGGGCCGCGTCGTTCAAGGTGCTCGGCTTCTACTACGGCACCAACGACCTGGCCCACATCTCGTTCGTGAAGGAGGCGAACCCCTGGCTCGCCAGGGCCGCCCAGGAGAACGGGTTCACCTACGAGGCCACGACCGACTGGAACCGGCTGACCACCCTCACCCCCGCCCAGGCGCAGGTCGTGGTCTTCCTCGACGACCTGCCGAGCGGCGCCCAGCGCGCCGGGTTCCAGCGGTACATGGAGGCCGGCGGCGCGTGGTTCGGCTTCCACGTCTCGGCGTTCACGCAGAACGCCGACGAGTGGTCGTGGTACCACAACACGTTCCTGGGCAAGGGGAACTTCGTCAGCAACACCTGGGGCCCGACCACCGCGACGCTGAAGGTGGAGACCCGCACGCACCCGTCGACCCTGCGCCTGCCGGAGCGGTTCACCTCGGCGGTGAGCGAGTGGTACAGCTGGTCGCGCGACCTGCGCACGAACCCGGACATCCAGATCCTGGCGAGCGTGGACCCGTCGAGCTTCCCGCTCGGCACCGACCCGGACCAGCAGTGGCGCAGCGGCTACTACCCCATCATGTGGACGAACAGGAACTTCAAGATGATCTACGCCAACTTCGGCCACAACGCGATGGACTACGCGAACAACCGGCCGTTGTCGTCCACCTTCGCGAGCCCCGACCAGAACAACTTCCTCGTCGACAGCCTGCTGTGGCTGGGCGGCGGCGGCACGCAGCCACCGCAGCCGCAGTGGAGGACGCTCGTCAACAAGGGCAACGGCAAGTGCGTCGACGCGCGCTCGGCCGGCACCGGCAACGGGACCGTCGTCCAGCAGTACACCTGCAACTCCACCACCGCGCAGAACTTCCGCGCGGTGGCGACGAGCGACGGCTACTCCCGCGTCGAGTACCGCAACGACACCGCCAAGGTGCTGGACGTGAGCGACGTGTCCACCGCGGACGGTGCGGGCATCCACCTGTGGGACTACGTCGGCGGCGCCAACCAGCAGTGGCGCGTCACCACCGGCGCGGACGGCTACTCGACGCTGACCGCCCGCCACTCCGGCAAGTGCCTGTCGGCACCGGCCGGCACCGGTGACGGCGTGCAGCTGGTGCAGGCGACCTGCAACGGCTCGGCCGCCCAGAGCTTCCGGCTGGGCTAGGAGGACCGCGAGTGGTGCCGGTCGCCGGAGCGGCCGGCACTGCTCACGACCACCCGCTCCCCCGGCGCCGGACGCACCGCCTGCGACGTCGCCAGGAACCCGTACATGTCGTTGAGCTGGTGCAACGCCGACACCGCGTCCCGCCAGACGGGACACGGCCAGGGCCGGTGCACCCCGTACCAGGTGTGGCAGGACTTGCACCGGTGCCGCTCGTTCGGCTCGTGCATCCGCAGCAGCCCCCGCCACCACGGCAGGGCGGCGCGCAGCTGTTCGCGCAGTTCGAACACCTCGTTGGGCGAGTCCGTCCGCGCGAGCTGGTTCATGGTCTTGTAGACGACGTCGATCACGGTCCGGTGAAAGGATCCCTGCCGTTCGGCGAGCGCCATGTCCGAGCTCCTCCTCACCGCAGTTGAGACAGGCTCGCCAGGAGTCTATGTTGGCGAATGGACGGGTTTCAACTGGTGAAAATCCCGTCACCCAGATAGCCCTTTCCGTGAGTGGAAACGCTCACTGCGCGCAACGGGGGGAGCCGGCAATGGCGGGGGAACGGTCCCTGGCTGACAAGCTCAACCACCTCTTCGCCCGGCACACCTCCCGCTCCGGCCAGGAGTACAGCAACGAGCAGGTCGCGGCCGCCATCGCGGACACCGGCGTGACCATCTCGCAGAGCTACATCTGGCAGCTGCGCAAGGGCAAGAAGGACAACCCGACGTTCAAGCACCTGCAGGCACTGGCAGGCTTCTTCGGTGTGCCCGTGAGCTACTTCTTCGACGACGAGGTCACCGACCGCGTCGACGAGCAGCTGAAGTCGTTGCAGGACGAGCAGAACCGCCTCAACGAGCTCGCCGCGGGCAGCGACGCGCAGCTCATGGCGATGCGCGCGGGCGAGCTGTCGCCCGACCGCCGCCGCCTGGTCATGGAGCTGCTCGACGTCGTCTACCGACAGGAACAGGCCGAACGCGGCGAAGGATGATCGTGGCCGAACGTGAGCTGCGCAGGCGGTGCCGCCGCCTGCTGAACGAGCTGGACATCCAGCCCCCGCTCGACGTGGAGGAGCTCTGCCGGCGCGTCGGCGACCAGCGGGGCAGACCGATCCGGCTGATCGCCCACCCGATCCCGGTGCCCGGCCCGTACGGCGTGTGGATCGCCACCGCCAAGGCCGACTACATCCTCTACCAGCAGGAGACGTCGAAGGCGCACCAGAACCACATCATCCTGCACGAGCTCGGGCACCTGCTGGCCGGGCACACCAGCGACGAGCAGGACGACGAGCTGCTCACGGGCCTGTACCCCGATCTCGAACCGGACGCGGTGCGGCGCGCGCTGCGGCGCACCTCCTACGACACCGCGCACGAACGCGAGGCCGAGACGGTCGCGACGATCATCCTCGAATGGGCGTCGGTGCTGGACAAGGTGGCGCCGCGCAACGTCGAGGGTCCCGCGCGCCGGATGGCGTCCGCGCTGGCCGACCGGATCGGGTGGCTGTAGATGCAGTACCTCAAGGAGACTCAGGGCGTCGTCGCGTTCACCGCGCTCGCGGTGATGCTGTACCTGCTGCTGCGCCGCCCGCACGACCCCCGCCTGCGCAGCGTCACGGGCCTGGTCGCCGGCTGGGCGGTCGGCTACCCGTTCGGCCGGGCCGCGGCGAACGGCCGGTGGTTCCTCGGCCTCGACCCGATGGTCTGCCAGCTGATCCAGCACGCGTTGCTGCAGGTCGGCGTGTACGGGCTGATCTGCTTCTTCGTCTTCTCCGCGCTCGACGACACCCGCGCGCGGCGGCAGGCGTGGCTCCAGCTCGCCCCGCTGGCCTGCTGCGTCGCGACCATGACGTGGGCGGTGCTGGCGATCCCGGACGACCTGCGCGTCGCGGCGGCGCGCGTGCCGAACTCGCTCGGCGGCGGCCCCACCGGCGTCCTCGCGATCACGGTCTTCTACGCGCTGGGCAACGGTTATCTGCTCTACGGGTTCGCGGCGATGTTCGTCTGGGCCCGCCGCTACGCCCGCGGCGCCGACCCGCGCCTGCGCCGGGGCCTGCTGATCACCTCGACGGGCCTCGGGCTGCTGGTGCCCGCCGACGCGATCTTCGTGTCGTCCAACGTGTCCCGCTACTTCGGCGCACCGCTGCCCCGCTGGCTGCTGACCACCGCCGTGTGGTTCCTGCTGCCCGGGGTGCTGCTGATCGTCATCGGGGTCGTCTACCCGATCGCCGCGATGCGGTTCGCGGCGATGCGGCTGTGGTGGCGGCACCTGCGCGCCTACCACCGGCTCGCTCCGCTGTGGACGCTGCTCAACGAGTCGTTCCCCGAGGACGCGCTGCACCGCGTGCCGTCGAAGAGCGACGCGTTCTCGTTGCGCGGCGTGCACCGGCGCTACTACCGGAGGGTGATCGAGTGCCGGGACGGGCTGGTGCGGATCAGCCCGTACGTCGCCGAGACGCCGGACGAGCTGCCGCTGGCCCAACGGCTGCGCGCCGGGCTGGAGACGCGCAGGTCCGGGCAGGTGTCGCTGCGGCGGCCGATCGCGCTGGCCGTCCCGCAGGACGACGGCATGGACGCGGACGTGCGGGAGCTCGAAAAGCTCGCGGTGGCCCTGCGCTGAGCCTATGGTCACGGCGTGGACCTGCCCGTGATGCCGCCGGTGAAGCCGATGCTCGCGAAGTCCGTGCCCGGACTGCCGCGCGCGGACGGTCTCGCGTACGAGCCGAAGTGGGACGGCTTCCGCTGCATCGTGTTCCGCGACGGCGACGAGGTGGAGCTCGGCTCGCGCAACGACAAGCCGCTGACCCGCTACTTCCCCGAGGTCGTCGAGCTGCTGCGCGAGGCCCTGCCACCGAAGTGCGTCGTGGACGGCGAGATCGTGCTGGTCACCCCGGACGGGCTGAGCTTCGACACGCTCCAGCTGCGGCTGCACCCGGCCGCGTCACGGGTCCGCAAGCTCGCCGCCGAGACCCCGGCGAGCTTCGTCGCGTTCGACCTGCTGGCGTGCGGCGATCAGGACGTCACCGGCCGCACGCTCGGTGAGCGCCGCAAGCTGCTGGAGGAGGTCGTCACCGAGGTCCCCGGCGTCTACCTCACCCCGTCCACGACGGACCCGGACGTCGCGCAGGACTGGTTCACGCGGTTCGAGGGCGCGGGCTTCGACGGCGTGGTGGTGAAGGCGCTCGACGGCGTCTACGAACCCGACAAGCGGGTGATGTTCAAGGTCAAGCACGAACGCACGGCCGACTGCGTGGTCGCGGGCTACCGCCGGCACAAGGACGGCGAGACGGTCGGGTCGCTGGTGCTCGGGCTCTACCAGGACGGTGAGCTGCGCAACGTCGGCGTGGCGAGCAGCTTCACCGCGGCCCGCCGCCGCGAGCTCGTCGAGGAGCTCGCGCCGCTGCTCGACCCCGCCGAGCACCCGTGGGCCGCGTGGGCGACCTACGAGGGTCCTGGCATGAACAGCCGGTGGAACCCCGACAAGCAGCTCCAGGTCGTGCTGCTGGAGCCGTCACGGGTCGCCGAGGTGCGCTACGAGCACGTGCAGGGCGGCCGGTTCCGGCACACCGCCCGGCTGGTGCGCTTCCGTGAGGACAAGACCCCGGCCGAGTGCACGTTCGAGCAGCTGGAGGAGGTGCCGCCAGCCGAGCTGGACGCCCTGTTCGGGGAGGCCGAGCAGAGGCGGCGGACAATCGGCACGTGAAGGTGATCAAGCGGGACGGCACGCACGAGATCGAGATCGGGCGCTCGCGCTTCCTGTGTCACGTCGCCCGCGTCGCCTCCGAGCGGGAGGCGGCCGAGTTCTTCGCGCGGATCCGCAAGGAGCACTGGCAGGCCACGCACAACTGCACGGCGTTCCGCACGCGCGACACCCAGCGCTCGTCCGACGACGGCGAACCCGCCGGTACGGCCGGGGTGCCGATGCTGGAGGTGCTCACGCGGCGGGATCTCGTGGACACCGCCGTCGTGGTCACCCGCTACTACGGCGGGATCAAGCTCGGCGCCGGCGGCCTGGTCCGGGCGTACGGAAGGGCCGTCTCGGAGGCCATCGACGCGTTGGGCACGTTGACCCGTGAACGCCACGAGAGCGTGCTTCTGGCCGTGGACCACGACCAGGCGGGCAAGCTGGAGAACGCGTTGCGCGCGGCCGGGTACCACGTCGCGGACACCGAGTACGGCCACGACGTCACCTTCACGGTGCTCACGAAGGAGCCGGAGGCGTTCGAGGTGTGGCTCGCCGCGCAGACCGGCGGTGCGGTGACCGCGATCAGGGGCGAGCCGGTCGACCTCGACCACTAGGTCTTCGGATCGGGCGGCGGGTTGTCGGGTCTGCGGGTCTCGACGAGCAGGTCGCGAATGTCACCGTTCATGTGCTCTTCATAGAGCGAACGCGTTGTTCGGTTCCGCCGACTGGACGCCGGACAAACAACGAGAGAACAATCCGGCGGGTGCCGAGACCCGAGCGCCCGCTGGATTCCGACGATGACGAGCTGCTCAGGTTCGCGGCGGACTTGAGATTGTTGCGTGAGAAAGCAGGTAAGCCGACCTACCGCGAGCTGAGCAAGGTCGCGCACTATTCGGTGACGGTGCTGTCGGAGGCCGCGAGCGGCCGGAAACTGCCCAGCCTGGCCGTGACCACGGCCTACGTGCACGCCTGCGGCGGCAACGTCGAACAATGGCGGCGGAGATGGCACGAGCTCGCCGAAGGCGCGAAGCCCGCCGATCCCGGCCGGGAACCGCCCTACCTCGGCCTCGGTGCCTTCCAGGCACAGGACGCCGGCCGGTTCTTCGGCCGGGAGAAGCTCGTCGGACAACTGCTGGACAAATGCAGCGATCGGCCATTCGTGGGCGTTTTCGGTGCTTCCGGATCAGGCAAGTCGTCACTGCTGCGCGCGGGACTCGTGGCCGCGCGCCCGGCCGATCTGTTCTCCCCCGGCCCGCATCCGCTGGCGTTGTGGAGCGAGGTGACCGCGGAGCTCGTGGTGATCGACCAGTTCGAGGAGGTCTTCACGCTCTGCCGGGACGAGGACGAACGGGCCGCGTTCATCGAGGCCATCACGCATTCCGCGGGACGCAAAGTCGTGATCGGCGTCCGTTCCGACTTCTACGGCCATTGCGGCCGCTATCCGGCCTTGGTCGACGCGTTGCACGACGCGCAGATCCTGGTCGGCGCGATGAGCCCGCAGGAGCTGCGGCGAGCGATCACCGAACCGGCGTTGCGCGCCGGCTACACCGTCGAGGGCGCGCTGGTGTCGGTGCTGGAGGCCGAGCACGCGCCGTTGCCGCTGGTCTCGCACGCACTGCTGGAGACGTGGCGTCGTCGTCGCGGCACCCGTCTGACCGTGGCGGGCTACGAGGAGACGGGCGGCGTCCGGCACGCGCTGGCCCAGAGCGCCGAGGCCGCGTACCTGGCGCTGGACGCCGGGCAGCGGGAGATCGCGCGCAAGATCTTCCTGCGGCTGACCGCGCTCGGTGAGGGCACCGAGGACACCAAGCGCCGGATCGGCCGCGACTCTTTCGACAACGATGACAACACGTTGTTCGTGCTGGACCATCTCGCGCGCGCACGGCTCATCACGCTCGACGACACCGGCGTCGACCTCGCGCACGAGGCCGTGATCCGCTCGTGGCCGCGCCTGTCCGGCTGGCTGACCGCGAACCGCGACGGCCTGCGCGTCCACCACCAGCTCACCGAGGCCACCGCGACCTGGGAGTCGCTCGACCACGACGCGGGCGCGCTCTACCGGGGCGTGCGGCTCGCACTGGCCCGTGAGTGGGCGGCGGGCGACGACGACGCGATGTCCGCACGCGAACGCCGGTTCCTCAATGCCAGCATCGAGGCCGAGGAAGCCGAACAGGAGGCCAGCCGGCGGCGCACCCGCAGGCTGCGGCAGCTCGTCGGCCTGCTGACCGTGCTGCTCGTGCTCGCGGTGACGGCGGTGGGGTTCGCGATCAGCGCCCAGCACGAGACCACGGTCCAGCGGAACCTCGCCATCGCGCGCAAGGCGGTGAGCGACGCGCAGGGCCTGCAGCCGGTCGACGCCGCGCTGTCGACCCAGCTGAGCCTCGCCGCCCAGCAGCTCTCCGACAACGCCGAGACCCGCGACAACCTGCTGAGCGCCACCGCGCACCCGTACTTCACCCGGATCGCCGCGCACGGCAGTGACGTCCCGGCCGTGGCCACGCGGGGCACCACGCTCGCGACGGTCAGCTGGGACCACGAGCTGAAGCTGTGGGACATCACGGACACCCACACACCGCGGCACCTGAGCACCGTCGACACCGGCGCCGAGCTGCACGGCGTCGTCTTCGCCCGTGCCGGTCTGCTCGCGCTCACCACGGAGCAGGGCGTCCTGTTCTACGACGTGACCGACCCCGGTGCCCCGAAGAAGCTGGGTACCGTTCCCGGCCCTGGCGGCACCACCAAGATCAGCGACGTCACGTTCACGCCGGACGGCACGACGGCGGCGGTCGCGGTCGCCGCCGTCGTGCAGTTCTGGCAGGTCACCGACCCCGCCCACCCCGTGCTGACCTCGACGCTGACCGGGTTCGACGCCGCCACGCGCCGGGTCCGGTTCCGGCCGGACGGCAAGGCGCTCGCCGTCGCGGTGGACAAGGTCGTGACGCTGTGGACGTACGGTGACGGCGAGCCGCGGCCCCTGGGCGTGCTGCGCGGCCACACCGGAGGGATCGAGTCGCTCGCGTTCAGCCCGGACGGCCGGTCGGTGGCGACCGGCGGCTGGGACCACCTGGCCAAGCTGTGGGACGTGGCCGACCTCGCGAACCCGCGGCAGCGCGCCGAGTTCGCCGACTTCACAGCCATCGTCTGGGGCGTGTCGTTCTCCCCCGACGGCACCACGCTCGTCGCGACGGGCGACCGCCGCACGCGGCTGTGGGACCTCGCCCACCTCGACCCGGAAGGCAGGCCGAGACTGCTCGGCACGCTCACCGCCGGCGTCTACGCCGCCGAGTTCACCCAGGACAACGCCACCCTGGTGATCTCGGAGGGCGGGAAGTCGGTGCGGCTGCAGCGGCTGAGCGACCTGCCGTTGCTGGGCCACGAGAACAACCTCTCGGCGACGTCGTTCCGCCCGGACGGCCAGGTGCTCGCGACCAGCAGCTGGGACAGCACGGTGTGGCTGTGGCGGATGACGCCGCAACGCGGCCGCGAGCCGATCACCCGGATCACCGACGCCCGCGGCTACCTGCGGTTCACCGCGTTCAGCCCGGACGGCCGGCTGCTCGCGGTGCCCAGCGACGACGGGTTCTGCCGGCTCTACGACGTCACCGACGTGACGGCCCCGGTGCTGCGCGCGACGCTGCCGGTGCAGACCGACCGCGCGGTGTCGGCGGCGTTCACCCCGGACAGCAAGACGCTCGCCGTCGGCACGTACCGGCAGGTCATGCTGTGGGACATCACGGAACCCAAGTCACCGAAGCTGCTGTCGTACCGCGACACCGCGAACAACTACCTGTGGGCCGTGCACTTCAGCCCGGACGGCACCAAGCTCGTCGCGGGCACCGGTGACCAGTCGAAGCTCTACGACGTGACCGATCGGCGCGATCCCCGCGAGATCGCGTTCCCCGGCACCGGCGACACGACGTTGCGCGGCGGGTTCAGCCCGGACGGCCGGCTGCTCGCCACCGCGGTCGGCGACAAGGAGATCCGGCTGACCGACCCGCGCACGCTGCGGGAGGTCGGCAGGCTGACCGGGCTGACCGCCGGGCCCTACGCGGTGACCTGGCACGGAACCCTGATGGCGACCTCGCACACCGACGGCGTGCTGCGGCTGTGGGACCTCGCCGACCCGGCGCGGCCGCGGCTGGTCACGCGGTTCACCGGGCACGACCGTGATGTCGCGGCCATCGAGTTCTCACCCGACGGCACCTATCTGGCCTCGGGCGGCAACGACACGACGGTCCGGTTGTGGGACGTGGACGTCGATCGGGCGCGGGAGCGGTTGTGCGCGCGGCACCCCGAACCGCTCACGCGCCCGCAGTGGGCGGAGTACTTCCCGGACGTGCCCTACCGGCCGGTCTGCCGGTAGGGCACGTCGCTGTGCGTTAAGTGCAGGGAAGTACGTCCGGATCAGCACCCGCCTTGGGCACCCACCGGACGTTCGCGAACGACGCCTGGAACGTGCCTTCGGTGTAGACCAGGAACGGCGTGTTGACGTTCTCCAGGTCCAGTCCCTTGCTCGCCAGGCACTCGACCGAGACCTTCACGGTCGACTTCTGTCCGATCGGGAGGTTCCGGAACGCTTGTGTGGCATCGAGTTCCGCCATGCACGGGTAGTTGCAGTGCGCGCTGATGACCGTGCGGGCGGCCGGAGCCTGGTGCACGATCACGTCGAACTCGACGGCCGCGTTCGCGTTGCCGTACCCGCGCAGGTCGGTGCCGGCCGGGCTCTGCAGGTACACCTGCCCCGGTCCGGCGCCGGTCCACGTCGTCTTCAGCGCGTCCTGCTGGACGTTGACGTCGGACTGCACGACGTTGATGTTCGCCTGCGAGGCCTGCCCGTCCGGGCCGATCTCCAGGCCCCAGTTCTCCGGCGAGCCGAGGAAGCTCTTGTACGGCGCGACGTCCGCGCGGTTGAAGATCTCCAGGTCCTCGGTGGCCGTGCCGCCGCCGTTACCGGAGCAGCTGCCGCCGGGGCTCGACTCGTCGAGCTTGCCGACGTTGCCGGTCTGCCAGTCGCGCAGGCCGTAGCCGAACTTGAACAGCGGGTCCTGGCTCGGGTCGTTGAGCGGCGTCTGGCAGGCGCTGCGCGGCCACGAGTAGGACAGCTTGCCGGTGAACCCGTTGTGGCGCCCGCGGATCAGCAGGTCCGCGATGCCCTGGCCCTCGGTGCCCGGCAGCCAGGCGGCCACGAACGCGTCGGAGCGGTTGATCTCCTTGTTCATGTACATCGCGCGGCCGCCGACGTAGACGGTGACGACCGGCTTGCCCTTGCCGGACACCTTGTCCAGCACCGCGAGGTCCTGCGGGTACAGGCGCGCGGTCTCCAGCGTCCGCTTGCCGATGTCGCCGACGCCCTCCGCGTACGGCGTCTCACCGATCACGGCGATGACGGCGTCGAAGTCCGCGGGGTTCACGTCGTCCGCCTTCTCGGAGAACGTGACGTTCGCGGCGCCCAGCGTGTCCTGGATGCCCTTGAGGATGCTGGTGGCGTTCGGGAAGTCGGCGTTGGTGTTGCCGGTGCCCTGCCAGCTCAGCGTCCAGCCACCGGTCTGGTTGCCGATGTTGTCCGCGCTCTTGCCGACCACGAGAACCTTGCTGCGCTTGGGCAACGGCAGCACGCGGTCGTTGTTCTTCAGCAGCACCGCGGACTCCCGCACCGCCTTGCGCGCGAGCTCCTTGTGCAGCAGGTCGCCCTGGTCCCCCGCGTGCTCGCGCTGCGAGGGCTTCGGCTCGTCGAACGTGCCGGCGCGCAGCTTGACGCGCAGAATCCGGGTGACCGCGTCGTCGATGCGGGCCATGGGGATCACGCCGCTCTCGACCTGCGCGATCGTGTTGGCGATGAACGCCTTCCAGTCGTTGGGCACCATGATGATGTCCAGCCCGGCGTTGATCGCCTGCGGGCAGCTGGCGTTCGTGCACCCGGTGACCTGCCCGATGCCGTTCCAGTCGGAGACGAGCAGCCCGTCGAAGCCCATCTTGCCCTTGAGGATGCCGGACTGCACGTACTTGCTGCCGTGCACCTTGCCCTCGTTGATGACGTCGTTCGTCCAGCTGTTGAACGAGATCATCACCGTCTGCGCACCCGCGGCCAGCGCCCCGTAGTAGCCCTGACCGTGAATGTTGATCATTTCTTGCTCGGTGCTGGCGTTGACCCCCTGGTCCTTGCCACCGGTCGTGCCGCCGTCACCGATGAAGTGCTTGGCGGTGGCGATCACGCCGTCCTCGCCGATGCGCCTCTTCGCGTTGTCCTGCAAGCCCTTGATCGCCTCGAACCCGTAGGCGCGCGTGATCCGCGGGTCCTCGCTGAACCCCTCGTACGTCCGCCCCCACCGGTCGTCCCGGACGACCGCGAGCGTCGGCGAGAACGCCCAGTCCTGCCCCGTGACCCTGATCTGCTCGGCCGTGGCCGCGGCGATGTCGCGGACGAGGCACGGGTCGTGCGCGGCGCCAAGCCCGATGTTGTGCGGGAACACCGTCGCGCCGTAGACGTTGTTGTTGCCGTGCACCGCGTCGATGCCCCAGATGACGGGAATCTTGGTGCGCGTGGCCTTCGACGCCTCCCAGTAGGCGTCGGCGAGCTTCAGCCAGTCCTGCGGCGTGGCCTTCTTGTTGGCGTTGGGCCAGCTGCCACCACCGTTGAGCACCGACCCGAACCCGTACGTCGTCACGTCCTGCGGCGTGATCGCGCCGATCTCGGGCTGCGTCATCTGCCCGATCTTCTCGGCCAGCGTCATGTCCTTGAGCATGGCCTTGATGCGGGCCTCGTCCCTGCGGTCACCCTTGAGCTGGCTCTCGACCTTCGGCCAGTCCTTGAGGGTGGGCAACGACTTCTCGATGCGGGCGCACCCGTTCTCAGTGCGGGGCTGCCCGATGACCGGCTGCCCAGGTCGGTGCTGCGCCTCGTCCGGCGCGGCGGCCGCTGTCGCGCTGGCGGCGAGCGTCAGCCCCAGCACTGCGGCGAGAGTGCTTCTCCAATGCATGCCGCAGATCCTCAACTTTGTGTTACGTCTGCGTCAATGGGAACGCTCTCACGACTTTTTCCCGGGACCCCGCCCGCGTCTCGCTTGGCCTCCGGATGACCGGTCGCGGGAGTGGTCCAGTTGGTGGAGGTGGGGTCACGGGGGCTGCCGCGCGGGTGGCCACCTTGCGTTGGCGGCCGGGGCTGTGCGTGGCCTGACGGGCGTTGGTTGCGTCATCGCCGCTTCGCGACGATCGCGATGGGGGCTCAACTTCGGGGCCCTTGCGGGTGCTGGTCGGCCTTGAAAAGCCGGGCGTCGCATCTCGCACTCAAAGTCAAGCCCCAATCGCGTGGGCTGGGCACGTCACCACCGCTTACCGGGTCAGCATAAGGCCGATCACGCAACCGTGTTGATGAGATTGCTTCTCGGCTTGCGGTGCGGATCCAGCCACGCGGGCGGGTAGAACGCCGGGATGCCGTGCGCCATTTTCACTTCCCACTCGCTCTGGTGAATGAGCGTGTGGTGGTGGCGGCAGAGCAGCACCGCATTCTTGACTGACGTGTCGCCGCCGTTCGCCCAGTGCTGGATATGGTGCGCGTCGCATTGTTTCGGTGGTCTGCCACAGCCGGGGAACGCGCAACCTCGGTCGCGGGCGACGAGGACGCGGCGGATTCCGGCGGGGAAGCTGCGGGTCTTGCGGCCGATGTCCATCGGCTGCGACTTCTCCCCCAGCACCAGCGGGATGATCCCCGCGCTGCACGCCAGCCGACGCACCTCCGCGGCCGAGATGCGCTCACCGTTGTCCAGCATGCCCTGACCGAGCTTGCCCGCCAGGTCCTCGTAGCGCACCGTCACCGTCAGCGTGACCGGCTCACCACCGTGCTCAGGCAACTGGTCCGCGCGCAGCATCAGGTCCACCAGCTCGGCCAGTGCATCGCCCTCACGCTCGGCCCGCGAGCGCGGATCAGGTCCTTCCGCCTCGGTGGTGGGCCGTGGTTTGGCCAGAGGGTCCATCAGCGCCTCGTACTGGGCGCCGGTGACCTTGTCCAGCGTCGCCCGGATCTCCAGCTGGTCGCCCTTCCAGCGCATCACATGCTGATTGACCTGCCGCGACGGTTCGGCGTCACGTGGTTCGGGATCGTTCTGAAGCAGCGCGTAGACCAGCTTGCGGCCCATCGTCCGCAACGCCACCGGATCGTGCTCGCGAGCGAGACCGACCACAGTCCGCTCGTACTCGGCGGGCAGCTCCTTCATCACCTCGGCCACCACCGCGACATGCTCCATCGACAGCACGCCCTCGGCCGCAGCCGACGCGGTCACCGGCAGCTCCGGCGCGATCTCACTGCCAGTCGGCGTGATCCCCGACCCGAGCAGCCCGGCATTCGCCACCCACTGTTTGGCGGTATTCCGGCTCCAGCGCACCGCATGCTGCAACACGCCTGGCAAATCCTTATAACCGAGTTCACTCGCGGCACCACGCCGACCCAACTCGGCAATCTTGCGCATCACCGCGTGCTCACGAGCCCGAATCTCAGCCACCTCACCAACGAGACTGCCCAGCAGCTCGCCAGTGGAGAGAAGAGGAAGGTCGGATTCGCTCACGTGCTCCACTCTACCGCAAGATCACGAGACAATAACGGATAAATCCATACACGAAAGCGTGAACCGCCCGGCCGACCCCTGCGAGGTGCTACCGTGATCGGATCGGCCGGGCTCCTCATACCCGGCTTTTGAAGGCCGAAGAGCATCTCGCCAGAGGCTCGAAGTCAAGCCCCAATCGCAATCGTCGCGAAGCGGCGATGAAATGACCCGTCTCGTCATCGGCCCTGAACCCCAGCCACCATGCAAACGGCCCCCGGCTCCCGAGAAAGGAACCAGGGGCCGTCAGACCCAGCGGCAAGCTCAGCCGACGAGCGCGCGCACCCGCCGCAGCACCTCGTCACGCCCCAGCGTGCGCGCCACCGAGTGCAGGTCGGGGCTGCGGGTCGACCCGGTGAGGGCGACGCGGATCAGCTGCGCCGCCTCCTTGATCGAGCCGGGGTAGGCGTCGGGGTTCTTCTTGTACTCCTTGGGGTTCGGCGCGAAGCCGTGCTTGCCCGCGAGCTCGCGGATCTGGCCGAACCACTCCTGGCCGTCCTCCAGGTCGGCGTACCCGTCGGCGAAGTCGGCGGCGAACGCGGAGATCAGGTCCGGGGACACGCCGCCCAGGCGCTCGTCGGAGCGGTCGGAGACGAGCGGGAACAGCGACGGGAAGAAGAAGCCGTAGGCGGTGCGGAAGTCGGACCACTTGCGGAGGTCCTTGCGCGGGTTCGCGACCTCCGGGCCGCGCTCGACCTGCAGGGCCGCCAGGGCCGCGTCGCGCTCGGACGAGAGCACCTCAACCAGCTCGGGGTCGTACGTGGCCGCCCAGGCCGAGATGCGGGAGATGATCTCCTCGCCCGACAGGGTGGCCACGTAGTCGGCGGCGATGTCCTCCAGCTTGACGAGGTCGACCAGCGGGCCGGCCACGCCGCACTCGGCGAGCGAGATCGGGGCGGCCAGGGCCTCGGCCAGCGGGAGCTCTGCCAGGCGGGCGTTCACGAGGCCGCGCAGGTAGTACTGGACGGCCTCGGCCGGGAAGCCCGCCTCGATGAAGAACTCGACGGACGCCTCGGCGTCCTTGCGCTTGGAGAGCTTGCGGCGGGAGCCGCCCTGCTGCTTCATCAGCGGCGCGATGTGGGCGTACTCGACGCGCTCGAAGCCCAGGGCGTCGAAGAGCTGCAGGTGGGTCGGGACGGAGGAGATCCACTCCTCGCCGCGGATCACCAGGTTGACGCGCATCAGGTGGTCGTCGACGGCGTGCGCGAAGTGGTAGGTGGGCAGGCGCGGCGAGGAGTCGGAGGCCTTGAGGATCACCACGTCGTTGCGGTTGGCCTCGTGCTCCAGCGGGCCGCGGATCGCGTCCACGAACGAGGTGCGCTCCCCCGCCTTGCCCGGCGAGCGGAAGCGGACGACGTACGGGCGGCCTTCGTCCAGAGCGGCCTGGACGTCCTCGGCGGTCTTGTCGCGCCAGATCGCCCAGCGGCCGTAGTAGCCGGTGGGGAGCTTGGTGGCCTGCTGGCGCGCGGTGATGTCCGCCAGCTCCTCCTTCGTGGCGAAGCACAGGTACGCCTTGTCCTGGCGCAACAGCTCGCGCACGTACGTCAGGTAGATCTGCTCGCGCTGCGACTGGAAGTACGGGCCGTACGCGCCCACCGAGTCGGCCTCGTCGGGCTCGATGCCGAAGTAGGCGAACGCCCGGTTGAACTGGTCGACGGCGCCGGGCACCTCGCGGGCCTGGTCGGTGTCCTCGACGCGCAGGATGTACGAGCCGCCCGACTGGGAGGCGAGGTCGCGGTCGATCATGCCGACGTACAGGCCGCCGATGTGCAGGAACCCGGTCGGGGACGGGCCCAGACGGGTGACCTTCGCGCCCTCCGGCAGCTGTCGTGGCGGGTACTGCTCCTCCCAGAAGGACGGCTCGGGCAGGTCCGAGGGGAACAGGGCGTCGACGACGGCACGGTCGAGCATCGCTGAGGGTCTCCAAAACCGGGGAAAGAAGTACGCCCAGGTTATCAACGCCAGGGCGCGGGGAAAGCCACTGGGCATGAAGGCAGTCACTTGGCACGGCAAACGCGACGTCCGGGTCGACAGCGTGCCCGACCCGGCGCTCAAGGAACCCGAGGACGTGATCGTGAAGGTCACGTCGTCCGGCATCTGCGGGTCCGACCTGCACCTTTACGAGGTCCTGGGTCCGTTTCTCACCGAGGGCGACATCCTCGGCCACGAACCGATGGGGGTCGTGGAGGAGGTCGGCGCGCACGTCACGAACCTCAAACCGGGCGATCGGGTGGTGATCCCGTTCAACGTCTCGTGCAACTCGTGCGTCATGTGCAACCAGGGCCTGCAAAGTCAATGTGAGACCACGCAGGTTCGTGAGCACAATTCCGGTGCCGCGCTCTTCGGGTACACGAAGCTCTACGGCCAGGTGCCCGGCGGCCAGGCGGAGTACCTGCGCGTGCCGTTCGGCAACTCGCTGCCGATCAAGGTGCCGGACGGGCCGCCGGACGACCGGTTCGTGTACCTCAGCGACGTGCTGCCCACCGCGTGGCAGGCGGTCGAGTACGCGAACGTGCGGGAGGGCGGCGTCGTCGCGGTCCTGGGGCTCGGCCCGATCGGCGACATGTGCTGCCGGGTGGCGCGGCACAAGGGCGCCAGGGCCATCGGCATCGACCTCGTCCCGGAACGGCTGGCCAGGGCCAAGGCGCGCGGTGTCGAGACGATCGACCTGCGGGGAGCGGGCAAGCGGCTCACCGAGGTGGTCAGGGACCTCACCGGCGGCCGCGGCCCGGACGCCGTCATCGACGCGGTCGGCATGGAGTCGCACGGCGCGCCCGCCGCCAAGATCGCCCAGCAGCTCACCGGGCTGCTGCCGGACCCGGTCGCGCAGAGGGTGATGAAGGAGGCGGGCGTCGACCGGCTCAAGGCCCTCTACAGCGCGATCGACATGGTCCGGCGCGGCGGCACCATCTCGATCATCGGCGTGTACGGCGGCATGGCCGACCCGTTGCCGATGCTGACGATGTTCGACAAGCAGCTGCAGCTGCGGATGGGTCAGGCCAACGTGTGGCGCTGGGTGCCGGAGATCCTGCCGCTGCTCACCGACGACGACCCACTGGGCGTGGACGACTTCGCCACGCACCGGTTGCCGCTCGAAGACGCCCCACGCGCCTACGAGACATTCCAGAAGAAGAACGACGGCATGGTCAAAGTGCTGCTCAAACCTTGATCGGCATATCCTGCCCCGCATGGCCAAGTACCTGGACGTCCACCCGGTCAACCCGCAGAAGCGCGCCATCGACCAGGCCGTGCGGATCCTGCAGGAGGACGGCCTGATCGCGTACCCGACCGACTCCTGCTACGCGCTCGGCTGCCGGCTGGGCAACAAGGACGGCATCGACCGCATCCGCGAGATCCGCAAGCTGGACGACAAGCACCACTTCACGCTGATGTGCGAGAACTTCGCCCAGCTCGGCCAGTTCGTGGTGGTGGACAACGCGGTGTTCCGCGCCGTCAAGGCCTCCACGCCGGGCAACTACACGTTCATCCTGCCCGCGACGAAGGAGGTGCCGCGCCGCATGATGCACCCGAAGAAGAAGACGGTGGGCGCGCGCATCCCGGACCACGTCGTGACGCAGGCGCTGCTGCAGGCGATGGGCGAGCCGCTGCTCACCTCGACGCTGCTGCTGCCCGACGAGGCGGAGCCGCTGATCGACGGCTGGGAGATCAAGGAACGGCTGGACCACGTGGTGGACGCGGTGCTCGACTCGGGCGAGTGCGGCACCACGCCCACCACGGTGGTGGACTTCTCCAGCGGTGAGGCCGAGATCATCCGCTACGGCGCGGGCGACCCGACCCGCTTCGAGTGAAGGCAACGCGGGGGCCTTTCGTTTCCTCGTGGGGAACAGCGGCCCCCGCGTGCGCTTCACAACGCCGCCTTACGAGACGACCAGCGCGTAGTCGGCGTCCGTCGCGGCCGTTTCGACGTGGCCGTCCACGTTGACCGCGGTCGCGACCACCTCGACCGTCCAGGTGCCCGCCGCCGGAGCCTGGACGAACACGTTCTCCACGGTGTCGACGGTGTCGGCGACCCCGCCGGACGTGGACCAGTTGCCCGCGAGCAGGCCGTTGTTGCCCCAGTAGACGGTGCCGTCGGGAGCGGTGACCTTGAGCGACAGGTCGTTGACGGTCGCCTTGGTCGCGGTCGGCGACCCGGCCGGGTCGGTGTAGGCGAGCGTGGCGCGCAGCGGCGTCTGACCGTTGGACGTCACGGTGTAGCGACTGGTCTGGCCGGTGGTGAGCAGGTCGGTCTCGTTGACCAGCACCGGCAGCTTCCAGCCGCCCGCCTTCGCGCGGTCGTACAGGTTGCGCACCGACACCGAGCCCCAGCCCTGGTGCGTGCGGGTCTGGTCGGCCGCGGTGCCGGAGAACTCGTACTGCTCCGCGGAGTTGACCAGCAGGGCCTTCGCGGTCGCGGCGTGCGGGCGGGAGGCGAAGACGTCGCGGGCCTTGCCGGGACCGCCGTCGAACACGCCGTCGGCCCACATCTGGAACATCAGACCGGCGTTGCCGCACGTGATCGGCGTGGCGCCGGACGTGCCGCCGAACGACGCGGTGTAGGAGGTGTCGCTGGACGACGACGTGGTGTCGATGCGGTCGTAGAAGTTCGACAGCTCCGGCTTGATGCGGCCGTCGGCGGCGGGACCGATGGACGCTCCGCCGTTCCACTTGTCGTCGGCGCGCGTCAGGGTGTTGTAGTGGTAGTGGCCGCCGACGGACAGCACGTTCTTGGCCCACGCCTGCGGGCGTGAGCTGCGGGTGCCGGCGTTGCTCTGCGACTGGCAGATCAGGAGGTCGGTGTCGAACACGATCCGGTCCATGGCCTGCGAGACCGACGTGTAGGACGTGGTGAGCGCGTCACCCCAGCTGTTGGACTGGAACACCGCCCGGTACTGCCCCGCCGGGTCGACGAGCTGCTTGGTGTGCGCGTACCGGTCGGCGGTGTTGGTGTAGACGGCCATGATGCCCTGGCCTTCGGGCAGCACGCCGCGGTGCGCGGACGAGACGCCGGACGCGAAGATCTCCCCGAACGTCGAGGTGCCGTGCGAGATGTCCGTGGAGTTGGCGGTGTGCAGCACCGGCGGCTTGGCGCGGAACTCCTGGTGCGTGGCGCGGAAACCGCCGTCCATCACCTCGCCGCGCACGCCCTGGCCGCGGTAGCCGCCCGCGGCCTCGACGTAGTTGGCGCCGGACGACTCGCGCGAGATCGCCATGTCGGTCTCCGGCGCGGACACCGGGTCGATCGCGATCACGGCGGGCAGCTTCGCGAGCCGGGCGGCCTGACCGGAGTCGAGCACCGCCATGATGTGCTCGCGGTCCTGCGACACCACGGTCACCTTGCCGCCCGACGACTTCACCTCGGCCACGACGGTCTGCTGGTCGCGGGTGTCCTGCTCGGCCAGGGTGATCAGGTAGCCGGCCGACCCGAGCGCCGCGATCTGCGGCCGGGCCTGGAACGGGCGCACCTCGCGGACGTAGCTCAGCCGCGAGACCCGCGCGGTGCTCGTCATGCGGGCGACGTAGGTGCCGTCCTGGACGAACGCGCCGAGCCGCACGCCGAGGCCTTTGAGCTCGTGGCGCTGGACGTCGGAGAGAGTGGTGCGGAACTGCAGCAGGTAAGCGCTCTCCGCCGGGGCGGCCACCGCGGGCACACCGCTGAACAGGGCTAATGCGGAGAAGGCCGACAACATTGTGCGCAGCACGAATGAACCTCCATCGGCAGGGGTGGCGATGACCGGAGGAAGTCACCGCCCGTGACCAGCACGTTACCGTGAAAGACCAGGTCAGGACATCAGTCGATTGGCGGTGATCATCTCGGCTACCGGTGTAGAACAATCCCTTCGGCCGACGACATTCAGTTTCACCCGGATGGTGCATCCGGAGTAACGTCGGACGAGGTATGCCCGACATGCCCGGCAAAGCATTTCCGCGCGGAGGACGGATGCCTGTCTCACCTGAGCAGCTGATGGAAGAACTGCGCACGTTGTGCCGGGGGCGCGGGGTGCAGACTCCGGGAATCGACTTGCACGTCGGACCGGCACTGCGCCAGGTGTGCGGCATCGTGGAGTCGGACGGCGCGGAAGCCGTGCGGACGAAACTGCGGGACTGGGTGACGAACGCGGTGCGCGCTTTCCCGGTGGAGGTCCGCAACGCCGTTCTGGCGCCGCTCGGACTGCACGAGGAAGCGCAGTTCCGGTTCCTCAACGAACGCATCGAGTGGCTTGCGAAGCAACAGGACCGCGGTGCGCGCACGGTGCGCAGGAGGATGGAGTCCGGACTGCAGCGCCTGGTGGAGGTGGCGCTGCAGCCGGCCCCGTCGACGGCACGCGTGGCGCCGTCGGAACTCTGGCACGTCAAGGAGTTCGACGCGCTGTTGAAACTGGACGGACCGACGCCCGCGTGCACGGAACGCCGGACCGTGGTGGCCGACACCGACGGTGTCGACGAGATCGCGTGGTCCATCACGATCCCCGCCCCCACGCCGGACGGCGCGCCGGGCGACATCGACATCGAGGTGCTGCACGGGGTGGAGCTGATCGGCCACGAGCGGCCGTCCCCACGGCGGTTCCTGATGAAGCTGCGGTTGCCCCGACCCCTCAACGCGGGACAAACGCACCAGTTCGCGCTCGAGGTCAAGGTGCCGCGGGGGCAGGTGATGCGTCCGACCTACGTGTTCTGGCCGGAGCGGATGTGCGAGTCGTTCCGGTTGAGGGTCCGGTTCGACCGGGACGACCTGCCGGAATCGGTGTGGCGCGTCGAGGAGGCCCTGGCGCGCGACACCGATGACCTGACGCCTTGGCCGAAGAAGCTGCCCATCGACGAGATCGGTGAGATCGACGTGTCGTTCCCACATCCCCGCCAGGGCCGCGGCTACGGCGTGCAATGGACGCCACGGGCTTAACCGGGCACGTTCAGCAGTACACACCACTGATCAGCAAAAGAAATGCGGTTCCACGGCTGACACCTCCCTTTGAGATCAGGGAGAACCGCAGTCCGAAGTCGGGTCAGATCACCGTCACCACGAAGAAGCTGCCGACCACGAATCCCACGAACAGGCAGATCGCGGCAACCTTCACAACGGTGGCGAGTGAGCAGATCATTCTCATCGAGAAATTCACCTTCTCATCCTGACCGGCTTTCGGCTGAAGTTCTCGCCGATGCACCAAGAGTGGCTTTCCGCCAGTCGAATGAGAACGGGTTTCCTGTTTCCTGCTGAATGAGGAAACCCTCTGTCGTGCGTTATTTCTGGGCCGAGCGGCGCAACGCCATCACGAGCAGCGCGTGCGAGCTGCCGGCGTGCGGGAGCTTGCCCTGCCTGACGAGGTCGAGCGCGCGGCAGAACGGCATGGTCCGCACGCGCAGGTCGGCCTCACCGGGCCCGAGGGTCGCTTCGCCCTGCGAGAGCCCGGTGGCGAGGAAGATGTGGTCGACGTGGTTGCTGAGGCTGTCCGCGCCGTGGATCTGCCCGAGGCGCTCCCACCGCGCCGCCTGCAGCCCGGTCTCCTCGGCTAGCTCGCGGCGTGCGGCGGTCTCGGGGTCGTTGTCGCCGTCCTCGACGGCCCCGCCGGGTAGTCGCCACTCGGTGCCGCCGTGGGTGTAGATCCACTGTCTGGTCAGCACGACGTGATCGTCGTCCTGCAACGCCAGCACCGTGACGGAGCCAGGGGCCACCACGTGGGTGTAGGTGCCGTGTCCTCCGTCCGGCAGCACGACGTCATCGCTGCGGACCTCGAACCACGGGGAGCGGTGCACCACGCTGGTCGCCAAGCGCTGCCAGACCATCACCACACCAGCTGCCTCGTCGGAGCGTGTCATCGCCATGACTCACATGGAACCATCGACGGCAGCTCCAGATGATTCCAGTTGATCGTCAATCTCCGGACAATTAATGGACAACAGGTATCTGTTCGTTTGAACCCGTAGACACTACGGGGAGGGGGGTGAAGCCGTTGGCGCCCACGTTCGCACGGGAGGTACGCCGACTGCGCACGGAGCGCGGGCTTTCACTCACCAGGCTCGCCGAGAGAGTCCGCTACAGCAAGGGTTACCTCAGCAAGATCGAGAACGGTCAGGTCCGGCCGACGCCCGAGATGGCGCGGGCGTTCGAGGACGCGCTGCAGGCGGACGGCGTCCTGATGGCGCTCGCGGACACGCCGGCCCGCCCGATTCCAGCCGACGACAGGGTTCTGCTCACCTACGACGCGATGTTCGACCATCACCGGATGCTGGGCTTTCGCAGCGATCCGGTGTCGGTGCTCGCCGCGTTGCGCCCTCAGGTGGACGTGCTCAGCACGATGGCCCGCTCCGCCGACGATCCCGGCCTGAGCAGCGGCCTGTGGCTGCTCGCCGCGAGGTACGCCGAGTACGCGGGCTGGATGGAACAGGAACGCGGCGACGACGCGTCAGCGGCCGAAATGACCAAACGCGCCGTGCACTACGCGGTCAAAGGCGGCGACCACGAACTGGAGGCGTGGGCACTGGTCCGTGCCGCCGAGTTCGCGCTGTACCGCGGCGATGCGCGCGCCACCGTCGAATGCGCGCGCCGGGCGAGCAGGTCCCGTTCGCCGGCGATCCAGGCCGTTGCCGCACAACGGGAAGCGCAGGGCTACGCGCTCGCGGGCGCGGCCACGTTGTGCGAGGCGGCGCTCGACCGGGCCACGACGCTGCAGGAGAACGTCGGCGAGGCCCGGTACGGCAGCACGAGCGTGGCCGACCAGGTGGCCATCGCGACCGCGTGGTCGTACCACGACCTGGGCCGCCACGCCGAGGCCGCCGCGATGCTGGACGTCGCGGTCCCGCAGATCGCACCGGCCGCGATGCGCGCCCGCACCCGGTTCGGTCTGCGCCAGGCCCTCGCGCACGCGGAGGCGGGCGAGCTCGACCACGCCTGCGTGCTGATCGCCGAGCTGCTGGACGACATCAGGCAGGTGCAGTCGGCGACCGTCCACATAGACCTGACGTCGTTCAGCAAGCTGCTGTTCCGCGCCCGCCCGGCGGCGGGCAAGGAGATCGCGAGCGAGATCAGCGCGATCCTGTTCGCCGTGTAGACGCGCCACTAGACGGCTTGGCGGCGGCTTTCCCGGTCGAGCGCGTCGGCCATCTCCGCCCACGCCTCGGCGCAGCCGCGCGCCATGTCCGCGACCAGCTCCCGGCAGTGCGACGGCACCCCGTCCACGACCGGCGCCCACTCGCCGGGCGACACCGCGTGCACCTCCAGCCACCGCAGCAGCCAGCGGCCGTGTTCGTTGAACCGCAACGAGGGGTCGCGGCGCAGGATCGGCAGGGTGCTGCGGGGCGCGCGGGCCTCGCCGCGGGCCGCGGGCACCTCGACCTCGGCCAGTTCGGCGGTCCGCATCCGTTCCGGCACGGGGTCGAGACCGGCGAGCAGGCGCCGCCGCACGTCCCGGACGGTGCCCGGCGACACCCCGGCCGCCCGCGCGATGTCGCGCAACGACGCCGTGGGCCGTGCCTCGATCATCTCTCCGGCCAGGCGGCGGCCCGCGGCGGAGTTGACCGGGCGGACCTTGCCGTCGCGCCCGATCCGGGTGGCCGCGCGGCCGCCGACGGCGCGGCGCAGCACGCCGACCGACTTGGCCGCGAGGCCGGTGGACGCGGCGATCGCCCGGTCGGACCACTGCGGGTGCGACCGCAGCACGCGCCGGGCGGCGGCCTCGCGGTCCGCGATGGTCAGCGTCGCGACGTTCAGCGACACCGACAGCACGAACACGTCCTCCGCCGGTCCGTCGACGTACTCGACCTCGACCGACCGGGATCCGCGCAGCACGGCCGCCCGCAGGCGGTGCGTTCCGTCGACGACCCTCATGGACCCGCGGTGCACCACGATCGGTGCGAGCCGGGCACCGGACGTCGCGAGTGAACGAACGAACTCCTCGCTGCAGCCACCGAGTCGCGGAGAGTCCGCGGGCCGCAGCACATCGATGTCAACGAGCATGCGAAACAAAGCCCCCCAGGCTTGGCGTCCCCGGAACCCCCAGGCGTCCGAGGACTTCTCGCCGCAGGGTATCCAGTCGGTCAACCGGCGCGCCACTCGATCGCGGGGCAGACGTCCATGACCATGCGCAGCCCGGCGGCCTTCGTGCGTTCGAACGCCGCGTCGTCGACCACGCCCAGCTGGAACCACACGGCGCGGGCACCGATCGCGACGGCCTCGTCCGCGAACCGACCGGCGTCCTGCGAGCGGCGGAACACGTCCACGACGTCGACGGGGAACGGGATGTCCGCGAGCGACGCGTAGCCCTGCTCGCCGTGCACGGTCTGCGCCGACGGGTGCACCGGCACGATCTTCTTGCCGCGCTGCTGCAGGAACCTGGCCACGCCGTGGGCCGCGCGGGACGGGTTGTCCGAGAGCCCCACGATGGCCCAGACCTGGCAGTTCTCGAGGATCCACTCGACGTCTTCGCGCATGCGATCGAGCCTACGCGTGTGACACCGGTCACAATCTGGTCTTGCTCGTCGAAAGGCGGGCGGCCCGATCGACGCGTGAGTAGAAACGGGCACACCAGAACACGAGGAGATCGAGATGCGGTTCATGGTCATCGTCAAGGCCAACGAGGACAGCGAGAACGGCGTCATGCCCACCGCGGCGGAGCTGGCCGCGATGGGCGACTACAACGAGGAGCTCGTGAAGGCCGGCGTGATGCTCGCCGGTGACGGCCTGTACCCGAGCTCGAAGGGCGCGCGGGTCGCGTTCGACGGCTCGGGCGCGACCACGGTGACCGACGGGCCGTTCGCGGAGACCAAGGAGCTGATCGCCGGCTTCTGGATCTGGGAGCTGCCGTCGCTGGAGGAAGCGGTGGAGTGGCTGAAGAAGGCGCCGTTCCGGACCGGCGAGGTCGAGATCCGGCAGGTCCACGGCGCCGAGGCGTTCGCCGACGTCGTGACGCCCGAGATCCAGGCACAGGAGGACCGGCTGCGCGAGCAGCTCTCCGCCCGCGGTCAGTGAGTGCGCGGCAGCGGCACCTGGGGCGACGAGTGCGCGGTCAGCGCGATGCTCAGCGTCAGCAACGCGCGCGGTGAGGCCGGACGGCAGCCGGTGAGCCGTTCGACCTGCCGCAGGCGGTGGTCCAGGGTGCTGCGGTGGATGTCCAGCCGGCGTGCCGCGGCGGCGCGGTTGCCGTCCTCGGCGATGAACGCCCGCACCGCGTCCAGCAGGGGCCGTTGCGCCACCACGGGTTCGATCATGCGGGCCAGCCGTTCCGCGACGTGCGGCTGGCGCAGCACGGCGAAGTCCGCCAGCACGGTGCGCAGCTCGTAGACGCCAGGCGCGCGGCCGGAGGCGATGCGCAGCACGTCCTCGGCCGTCGCGCGGGCCTGCGCCAGGTCGCGCCGGGGCGCCCAGGCGACCGCCAGCCACACCTCGCCGCCGAGCCGGTCGTGCAGCTCCCGAGCCAGGCCCACGTGCTGGTCCTGGGCGCACGGCAGCAGCAGGTAACCACCGCGCACGCCGTCGAGCACGAGGACGTCCGCGTCGTCGCGCACGGCGGCGAGCACCTCGGCCGCACCGTCCTCAGTGGACGCGCAGAACGCGATGACGGCGTAGGCCAGGGCGAGACCCTCGAATCCGTTGTCGCGCCCGGAGAGCAGCGTCCTGGCCAGCTGACGGCGGGTCGCCACGTCCTCCACGGGCGGAAGGTCGAACGGGCTGAGGATGTCTCGCAACACATCGCCCAGCAGCCTGCTGTCCACAACGGTGGTCACGCGTCGCCTCCCTGAGGTGTCTCGCCCCGCAACCGTAGGCAACTGTCGACAGTTGGCACAGATGGCTTGAGGCACCCTTAACGTTCGCCGGAGACGTTCGGAGCCGTTTCAGCTCAACGCGTTCGCACGGCTCATGCCGATCGCCGTGCCGAGAACGGCGAGGTCACGGGGGTTGACCGGGCTCAGCCCGGTGAGCTGCTCGACCTGCCACAGCCGGTAGTCGATGGTGCTGCGGTGGATGAACAGCTTCTTGACAGCTACCGCCCGGTTGCCGTCGGCGTCGAGCAGCGCGAGCACCGTCTCGACCAGGACCGGGTTCGCGAGCAACGGCGCGACGACCTTGCCGAGCTCGTCGCGCACCTCGGGCGTCTGCAGCACCGCGCTCTCGAACAACATGTCGTCGATCCGGTACACGCCCGGCGGCCGCCCGAGCGACGCGGTCAGCGCGTCGATCTCGTCCACCTCCTTGCGCGCCAACGCGACGCGGGCCGCGGGCCGTTCCGCGACGCAGAACCACACCTCGCCGCCGAGCTCCTCGCACACGTCGCGGCACACCGGCAGCGCGGCCGCCTCGGCGAGCGGCAGCAGCACGTGCCCGGACGTCGCCAGCAGCACCGGACCGCGCTTGCGGAAAGCGCTTACCACCCTGTCTGCCACCGTTCCGCGCACGGAGACGACCGAGTAGAACGGGGCGGCGTCGTCGGGTGCGTTCCCGGCGAGCAGCGCGTCGGCCAGCCCGTCGTCGTTGTCGCAGAAGGCGGACATGAGCTCGGCGGCCAGTGCGGTGCCCGCGGCGGCCAGGGCACGCGCGTCGCCGTCGTCGTCCAGCATGGCCTCGGTCAGCAACCTGTCGGCGGACCGCAGGGCCACGACCACCTGGGCCACCGGCACCTTCGCCGCGGCGAGCCGGGAGCCGACGCGGCGCGCGACCGCCACGGCCTCGTCCTCCCAGCCGTCGGCGTCGGCGGCGGCCGCGCGGTAGACGGCGAGGAACTCCTCGTGCAGCAGACGACCGACGTCGAAAAGCACGGGTTGCTCCTCCCCCTGTGTCGTGCCCCTGCAGGATCTCAGCCCTCGCGGTGGGGAAAACCCCAGCGTTTTCCAGCGTCACGCCAGTGTCGGCCGCCCTAACGTCGAGTGCACGCCCGGTCAGCTCGCACGAAGTGGAGACCGAAGTGGCCCCAACGCTGCTCGCCCCGCCGCGGCCGGCGGTCCTCGCGCCGTCCAACGAGGCGTGGCGCCAGTTCGCGCGCGCCCTGGAGCCCGTCGAGTTCGCGCGCGGCGATGTGCTGCTGCGCCTGGGCGTGCGGACCGAGGAGCTGTTCGTGGTGCGGTCCGGCAAGGCGAAGACCTGCTGCACGTCCACCGACGGCCGCGAGCTGGTGCTGGACTTCCACTGCGCGGGCGACGTGCTGGTGGAGCCGACGTTGTTCGACGCGGCCCCCGCGGTGTCGACGACGGTCGCGATCACCGACGTGCGGGCGGGCCGGATCTCCCGCGCCGACCTGACGAAGTGGCTGGCGCTGTGCCCGGAGATCACCGAGCGGCTGCTGGGCTGCATCGCCCGCCGTCAGCGCGAGTCGCACCAGATGCGCATGGACGTGGTGCAGCTGGACGCCCCCGCCCGGCTCGCGAAGGCGTTGCTGCGGCTCGCGGGACGGTTCGGCGCCGCGCAGCGCGGTGCCCTGCTGATGATCGAGGACCTCACCCAGGAGGAGCTCGGTCAGTACGTCGGCTCGCGGCGCGACACGGTCAACAAGACGCTCTCGGAGTTCGCCCAGCGGGGCTGGATCTCGATCGAGCGCAAGAGCATCTTCCTCACCGACCCGGCGCAGCTGTCGCGCCGGGTGCGCGTCGGCCTGCCCGCTGTGCCGACGCAGCGCTAGGAATCCTTCTGTCCCAAGAGGAGTTGCTCCATGCCAACCCAAACCCGGACCAGCACGGGCAAGGTCGTGCTGGGTGTCGCCGCCGCGGTCGCCCTCGCCTGCGCCGGCAACGCCGTCGTGTCGTTGCTGGCACAGGCGCTCGGTGCCGATCCGAACGCGGTCGAAGGCCTGCAGCCCAAGGGTTACGTCGTGCTGACCGCGGTCGGCGTGGTCATCGCCGCGTTCGCGTGGGCGTCGATCCGCAAACGCGCCAAGAACCCCGCGCGCACGCTCGGCAAGCTCGTGCCGGTCGTCGTGGCGGTCTCGTTCCTCGCCGACGTGCCGGTGTTCTTCCTGCCGGGCGCTTCGGCGGTCGGCGTGGTCGCGCTGATGGTCATGCACGTCGTCGTGGCCGCGGTCGCCGTCCCGATCTTCCGCCGCGTGCTCCCGTTGTAGGTTCCTGAACGCGGAAACGGCCGGGGAGACGGGCTCCCCGGCCGTTCCCGCGTTCACTCCGCGAGGCTCAGCTCCGGCCACACCAGGGTGGTGGCACCCCAGGTGAGGCCGCCGCCGAACGCGGTCAGCAGCACCTTGTGACCGGCCCGCAGCTCACCGGACCGCACGCCGTGGGCGAGTGCGAGCGGGATCGAGGCGGCGGAGGTGTTGCCGACGTCGGTGATGTTGGAGACGAACTTGTCGCGCGGCACGTCCAGCTCGGCGGACACGGCGTCGAGGATCCGGGTGTTGGCCTGGTGGGCGATCACCCTGTCCACATCGGACGCGACCCAGCCCTGCCGTTTGACCGCGTTGCGGGACGCGGCGGACATGCGCGCGACCGCGTTGGCGAACACCTCGCGGCCCTCCATCTGGAAGAACTTGTCGCCGTGCGGCACGATCTCGCGCGACGACCGCTGCCGCGACCCGCCCGCGGGCACCGTGATGAGGTCGGACAGCTCACCGTCGGAGCCGAGGTCGAACGGCCCGAGCGCGCCCGGCTCGTCCGGGGATCCGGCCCGCAGCACGACGGCACCGGCGCCGTCGCCGAAGATGACGGACGTGGTGCGGTCCTGCGGGTTGAGGATCGTGGAGTAGGCGTCTCCGCCGATCACGACGAGGCTGTCCACGATGCCGGCGGTGATCAGGCCGGCGCCGACGCCGAGCCCGTACACGAAACCCGTGCACACGGCGGCGATGTCGAACGCGGGGACGTCGACGAGGCCGAGCCGCGAGGCGATCTCCGGTGCCGTCGCGGGGCAGGGCCGGTCGGGTGTGGTGGTCGCGAGGATCACCCCTCCCGCGCCCGGCACGCCCGCCGACCGCAGTGCCCGCCGCGCCGCCTGCACCGACAGGTCCGAGGTCGCCATGCCGGGCTCGACCACGTGGCGCGTGGCGACCCCGATCCGCGACCGGATCCACTCGTCGGTCGTGTCCAGCCTGGCTGTCAGCTCGTCGTTGGTGACCACTCGCGGCGGGAGCCATGACCCGAGTCCCGCGACCACCGCTGCGCGCATTCTCCGACCTTCCTCACTGTTGGTCCGCCAGCACTTCCGGCAGGAAGCGGCTGGGAAACCCTTGGAACACCACAGGACGCTGGAACCTCTCGACCGCGCGCACGCCGACGGAGGTGTGGAACGGGGACGTGGTCGCGGGCCACGGTCCGCCGTGGTGCATGGCGGGTGTGGTCGCGATGTCGTTGGGCCACTGGTTCCACACGACGCGCCCGGCGCGCCCGGTCAGCTCGCCGATCAGCTCGGGCAGGACGTCGTCGTCCTCACCCTGCACGGTCGCGGTGAGCTGGCCCGGCAGTGCGGCGGCGAGCTCCAGCAGCTCGTGGCTGTCGCGGTAGGTGGCGACCACGGCGACGGGCCCGAAGCACTCGGACAACGCCTCGTCGTGGCCCTCCAGGATCGCGGCGGCGGTGGTGCGCAACAACGTCGGCGCGTGCCCGCCCGCGCCGGACCCGCCTTCGACCACCACGTCGAGGAACGCGGTCAGCGCCTCGACACCGGTCTCGAAGCGCTTGGCCACGAGCTTGTTGAACAACGGTTCCGCCCTGAGGGCGCGCACCTCGGCGGCGACGTCGCCGGCGAAGTCCTCCGGTACGACCAGGAGTCCGGGTTTGGTGCACAGCTGCCCGCTCTGCTGCGCCAGCGCGTGCGCGAACCCGCGCGCGATCTCCCGCCCGCGTTTCCGGACGGCCTGCCGGGTGACGAACACGGGGTTCACGCTGCCGAAGCCGCCGTAGAACGGGATCGGCTCCGGCCGGGTGGCGGCGAGGTGGTGCAGTTCGCGGCCGACCCGCGAGCTGCCGATGAACGCGACGGCCTTGATCCGCGGGTCGAGGACGAGCCGCCGGGCGCGGCGCTGGCCGTGCACGAGGGCGAACACGCCTTTGGGCAGCACCTGCTCGACGATCTCGGCGGTGCGGTCGGCGAGGTCGGGGTAGCTGTGGCTGGCCTTGACGACGACCGGGCAGCCCGCGGCGAGCGCGGAGGCGGTGTCGCTGCCGGCGACGCTGAACGCGAACGGGTACGACGTCGAACCGAAGACGGCGACCGGGCCGAGCGGGACCAGCACGCGGCGCAGGTCGGGCCGCGGTCCCGGCGGCCAGTGCGGGTCCTCGCGGTCGACGACGACCCCGTTGACCGCGCCGGAGCGCAGGTACTCGGCGAACGAGCGCAGCTGGAAGGTGGTGCGACCCACCTCGGCGCGCAGCCGTTCGCCGGGGAGCCGGCACTCCCACTCGGCCAGCGCGACCAGGTCGGCGCTCTCGTGGTCCATCGCGTCGGCGACGGCGTCGAGGGCGGCCGCGCGGTCGCCGGGGCTGGTGGCGCCCCACTCGCGGGCGGCGGTGGCCGCCCGGTCGAGAATCTCGTCCTCCACGGCGGCGTCTCCTACTTGATGTAGTCCGCCGAGACCCGGGGTGGCCAGCTGGCCACGCTCAGCACGCCGAGGCTGTAGGCGCGGGACACGAGCGCGGCGCGGTTGGGGGCCTTGAGCTTCTTGAGCATGGTGCCGACGTGGTACTCGACGCCCTGCCGCGACAGGAACAGCCGCGAGGCGAGCCGCACGGTCGACTCACCGGTGGCGATGCCCTCCAGGATCCGGGCGTCGAGCTCGGTGAGGATGCGGTTGCGGTCGACGACGACGGCGTTGGGCTGCTCGCCCTTCTCCGGGTTCACGACGACGACGAACTGCACCAGGTCGCCGTGCGCGTCGTGGACGGCGATGCCGGTGATGTCGCCGGTGAAGACGGCGTGGCGGGGGCCGATGCCGGCGAGGTGCTCGACGAAGCGTTCGCGGCGGCCTTCGACGAGGCGGTCGAACTGCTTGCGCATCGGGCCGTGCACGCCGGGGTGCAGCAGCTCGTAGAAGCTGCGGCCGAGCAGGGTGGCGCGGGAGTGCCCGAACTGGGCGACGAAGTCGTCGTTGGCCTCGACGACGCGCAGCTGGAGGTCGAGGCGCGCGAGGCAGAGACCGGACCGCTCGAGCAGGGAGCGGAACACTTCGGCGTCGGGAACGACGGCGGTGTGGTCAGGTGCGAGAGAACCAGCGGCAACAGTGTGCATGGGAGAGAATCCCTCTCGATCTCGGACTCGGCGTTCCGCGACTGCAGCAGAAGAGAAACTTGCGGTGGTCGCCAGGCGATCTAGGTTTATTTCCTGATTCCCGCCTTGACACGATGAATCGTAGGAAGATCTGCCGAACGCGGTCAACGAGGTGTGAGGGGTGGCCCCTAATGTTGTGGTAGGGGCGGTGCGGGGGTTCGGGGAGGCGTCCGAGTATTTCGGTCGGACGTTTCGGGTGCGTCTCACCTGATGCTGCGCTACCCGCGCTGAGCTGCACAGATACCGGCAGGTCCGGCTGAGACGGCACCGCACGGTAACTGAGGTGCTACTCAACTGTGCGCGAAGTCAGCACAAGAAATTCGTAGATGTGTCGCGGGTGTTACGCGGGCGGCGGGCAGGCCCTGGCGAGTGCGGCGGCGAGTTCGGTGCGGCGGCGGATGCCGAGCTTGCGGAACGAGTTGGTGAGGTGCTTCTCGACCGCGCGCGAGGTCACCGCGAGCTCTTCCGCGATTTCGGCGTTGGTGCGGCCCGCGACGGCGAGTCCGGCGACCTTGAACTCGGTCCGGGTCAGTGTCACGACAATGCCCGGCGAATTACCGTCGAGTTCCCGCGCGATTCTGCCGGCGAGTCTTTCCGCGCCGGAGGCGAGCGCGAGCCGGTGTGCCTCGTCGAGGTGGTGCTGGGCGTGCGGGTCGCCGTCGGCGCGTTCGCGGGCGCCGAGGTGCAGCAGCGCCTTGGCGCGTTCGAACGAGTTGGCGTGCAGGATCCCGGCGGCTTCGCGCAGCATCGCGAGCCCTTGGCGGCCGGGGGTGTAGCGGCCGAGCACCGACAGCGCCCGCCCGATGCCGACCGGCGCGCCCCATTCGACGGCGCGGTCCCAGGCCTGGGCGGCGGTGTCGCGTGCGGCGGTGAGGTCGCCGAGCCGGGCGTGCAGCTTGGCGGCGGTGACGCACCACGGCAGCAGCACCGGGTTGCGCCAGCCGGCGCTGTCGAGCACGCGGCCGCAGTCCAGCAATCGTTCCAGCGCCTGGGCGTGTTGTCCGGCCAGTCCCTCCCCCGCCGCGTGCAGCATGCGGTAGACCGCGTCGCCGCCGGGCGTCTCGTCGCGGTCGGGGCGGGAGGCGAGGATCCGCGCGATCAGGCCGGGGTCGCACAGTTCCATGGCGACGGCGGTGAGCCCGATCGCGGCGGTCGTCGTGTCGCCGCGCCAGTCGAGCACGGCGAGGTCGACGGCCTGGTCGGCGGCCCGGTGCGCCTCCCCCGGTCTGCCCAGGTGCATGAGCACGAACGACTGCTGGGCGCGGATCAGCGCCTGTTCGACGGTGGTGGCCCCGGCGAGGGCGCGGTCGAGCCACGGCACGGCCTCGTGCGCGGCGTCGGCGGCGGCGAGCACCTTGATGAGCAACGGGATCGCGGTGTGGACGTGCCGCGGGTGCGGTGGTTCCTGCTTGAGCACGGCGGTCGCGAGGTCCGCGACCTCGTGCGCGGGCAGGCGCGCGGTGAGCATGGCGGCGTCGAGCAGGACGATCTGCAGCTCGCGCCGGGCGGGCGTGCCGCCGTCGATCTGCTTGAGGCGCTGGACGGAGTCGGCGAGCAACGCGGGGTCGGCGTGCCACACGTACCGTTGCCGCGCTTCGAGCCGGTAGGCGAGTTCCTGGTGGTGGCCGAGGTCGGCGGCGACCTGGTCGATGAGGTCGCGCACGGGTCGTGGCGACCGCCCCAGCGCGGTGGGCGCGATCCGCACGAGCGCGGCCGCCCGGTCCTCGACGTCGCGGAACAACGGCACGGCGTAGGAGATGTGCCGGATGGACGCCGCGGGGTCGAAGAACCGTTCGGCGGTGGCGAGGTCGACGAGCAGCCGCGCGCGGTCCTCGGAGTCGTCCGGCACGTCCCGCAGCGCCCGGCGCAGATATCTCGCGGCGACCTCGGGCGCGCCGCGGCGCAGTGCGGTTCCGGCGGCTTCTCGCAGCGTCCGCACCGCCCAGCGGCCCTGGGTGGTGGTGATCGCGAGGAGCCGGGCGGCGACCTGTTCGGCGGGCCTTCCGTTGTCGTGCAACAGCCGCACCGCCCGTGCCTGCCAGTCCTCGCGTTCGCGGACCGGCATCGACTCCTCCACCGCGTCGCGGACGGCGGGTCTTCTGATCACGAGCCCGGCCTGGTCGAGGGTGCGGCGTGCGGCACGGGCCTGGTGCTCGGTCAGCCCGGCGAGCTGTGCGGCGAGGTCGTCGTCCTCCCCCAGCACCGCGAGGGCCTTGGCGAGGTCCTGTGCCTGCTTGGGCTGGGTCGCGAGGCCGCGCACGAGCCGTTCCTTGAGGCGGGCCGGCCGCAGGTCGAGGACGTGCGGGACCTGGTCGGCGGTGGGGCTGGTGACGTGGTGCAGCACCGCGTTGAGGAACAACGGGTTGCCGCCGGTCACGGCGTGGCAGGCGGTGACGAACTCGTCGTCGGGGTGCCGGCCGGTGCGGTGCTCGACGAGCTCGGCGACCGCCTGGCGCGACAGCGGTTCCGGCCGGATCTCGGTGCCGCGGAACTCCTCGCGCTCGCCGTCCCTGGTGGCCGCGACGAGCAGGATCGGGTGCTCCCGCAGGGTTTTCGCCAGCGCGACGAGCCAGCGCGACGACGGGTCGTCGGCCCACTGCAGGTCGTCGATCAGCAGCAGCACCGGCTGGTCGGCGCTCATGGCGCGGGTGAGGGCGGTGAGTCCGGTGACCGCGGCTTCCTGCACGGCGACCACCGCGTCGGCCGGGGCGTCGAGCGGGAGGTCGTCGGCGAACACGGGCCTGGCGAGTCCGGCGGTGCCGGTGAGCCAGCGCTGGGCGGACCGCCCGGCCCGGGCCAGGGCGGGGTCGAGCAGCTGGCGGGCGACGCCGAACGCGAAGTCCTGTTCCAGCGGCGAGCAGTTCGCGGTCAGCACGCGCAGGCCGGTCGCCCGCGCGTGCAGTGCGGCGAGCAGGGCGGACTTGCCGCAGCCGAGCGGCCCGGTGATGAGGATCAGGTCGCCGTGGCCGTCGCGGGCGCGGTGCAGGGCGCGGGTGAGCCGGCGCAGTGCGTCGGTGCGTTCGAGCAGGATCATCACGAGGCCAGGACGCCGGCCAGCTCCGCGCGGCTGGAGATGCCGAGCTTGCGGTAGGCGCGCGTGAGGTGCACCTCGACGGTCCGCAGCGTGACGAACAGGTGGTCGGCGATCGCGCGGTTCGTGACGCCGGCCGCGGCGAGTTCGACCACCTTGCGCTCGCTGGCGGTCAGCACCGCCAGACCGTCCACCGCGGACGGCACGCGCATCCGGCCGCCGACGCCGAGCAGCAGCGCCCTGGCCGCGTCCGCGAGCATCCCGCTGCCCGCGCGCAACGCCAGCCCGACCGCCGCCCGCAGGTGGGTGCGCGCCTGCCTGGCCTGTCCCGCGCCGGTCCACCGCTGCCCGAGCAGCAGTTCCGCGCGGGCCTGCTGCAGCAGTGACGGCACGGCGGCGAACCCGTCGGAGGCGGCCTTCGCCATGTCCAGCGCGGCCGGCCCCGAGGTGGTGCAGGCCCTGGCCAGCAGGGAGAACGCGACGGCCTCCCTGGTCGGCCAGGCCCTGGCCAGCCGGTCGACCTCGCGCATCGCGGCGGTCGCGTCACGTCCGGCGAGGGTCAGCACCTGCACGATGTCGGTCCACGACGGCAGGGTGCTGGGGTCGCTGAGGCCGGTGGCCGTGAGCACCGTCGCGCACGCCGTCATCCGGTCGGCGGCCACCGCGATGTCGTTCCGCGCGAACGCGAGCCACGCGGTGGTGCGCAGGTATTCGCGGTGGGCGGGGGTGAGGTGCCGGATGTCGTCCTCGTCGATCTCGTCGAGCAGCCGGGCCGCGAGGTCGGTGTGGCCGGTCTGCACCGACAGCCAGGCCAGCAGGATCACCGCGCGCGGCAGGTGCCAGCCGCCTTCGCGCATGGCCTGGACGGCGGCCGAGGCGTCGTGCGTGGCCTTGGGGAGATCACCCAGCGACATGTGCACCAGCGCCCGTTGCACCAGCGATCGGCAGTGGGCGAGCGAGTCGCCGTTCTGGGAGAAGGCGTCGACGGCGCGGTCGAGCACGGTCAGTGCTTCGGCGGTGTGCCCGGCGACGCGCAGCACGGACGCCGCGGAGAGCATCGACCAGTCGGTCAGCGCGTCCGGGTCGGCGAGCGCGGCGCGGGCGTGGCCGACCGCCGTGTCGATCGATCCGCCGCCGCGCATGGTGGCTTCGGCGACGACCCCGAGCAGGCACCGTTGCGCGGTGGTGTCCCCCGCTTCCGGCGGGACGGCGCCGGCCACCGCGGCCGCGACGGCGTGGACGTCGGAGAGGTCGATCGACAGCTGCACCGCGTCGAGCAGGGTGGTCAGGTCCGGTGACACCGCCGGGTCCCTGGCCAGCCGGAGGAACGCGCGGGTCCGGCCGGTCAGCGCGTGCTTGACGGCCAGGGCTGCCCGCAGGTCGGGGTCGGTGGTGCGGTGGAACGCGGCGGCGAGGTGCTCGCAGGCCCCGGCGGGGTCGTGCCGGGACAGCTGGGTCGCGAGGCCGACCCGCAGCTCGACGTCGTCGGGGTTCAGCTCGACCAGGCGCCGCAGGTAGCGGGCGGCGTCCTGGGGCGGCCCTCCGGCCGCTGCCTCGTGCAGGACCTGCGACATCCACGGCGTGTCGACGGCGGGCAGGTGCACGAGCTGGTCGGCGACGGCGCGGACGTCGTGCCCGGACTCGTCCAGCACGACGGCCGCGCGGTGGCGCAGGTCGGCGAGCTGGGCCGGGTCGAGCACCTCCAGCACGCCCTCGCGGTACCACTCGCGGACGTGGTCGGGCAGGCCGTCGCCGAGCAGGTGCTCCTCGCGCAGCGCGGAGATGCCGTGCCGCGCGACGCGGGCCGAGACGCCGGCGAGCGGCCCGACGAGTTCCTCGTGGCCGACGACGACCAGTGCCGCGGCGATGGCCCGGAGGTGTTCGGGCTGGTCGCGCAGCCGTCGTGCGGCGACGAGCGCGACCGACTCCTGCCGCAGCGCGCGGGCGGCGCGGATGTCCGCGAGCACGGTCGTGAGGTGGCGCGGATTGCCGCCGGACAGCCGCAGGCACAGGCCGGTGAACACCGCGTCCGGGCAGAAGTGCAGGGTCGTGGAGATCATGTCGGCGACCTGCGGCGAGGTCAGCGGCGGCAGGTCGACGACGTGGGCGCGGGCCAGGTCGGCGGGCAGCGGTGAGGTCTGCGACAGCACCAGACTGATCGGTTCGTCGCCTAATCGGCGCAGGACGAAGTCGACCCAGCGCACGGTCGCGTCGTCGCACGCGTCCAGGTCGTCGAGCACCAGGCAGACGGGCGTGCGTTCGGCGAGCGTCACGACATCGCGCCACATGCCGAGGTATGCGCGGTGCAGGGTGGCCGCGGACGGGTCGGTGAGCTCCGGGACGGGCACACCCGCTCCGGCGAGCAGGCGGCGGGCGACGGTGAGCGGCCGGCGTTCCCCTCGGCCGACCGCGGACAGCACGGTGGTTCCGGCGCGGGACTCGGTGTTCGCGGCCAGGCGCAGCACGGCGGACTTGCCGGACCCGCGGGCGCCGCGCACGAGCACGGCCTGCCCTCCCGCGCCGCGGCGGGCGGCGGTCGTGTGGTGCGCCACCGCGGTGAGCGCGCTCTCCCGACCGAACAGCTCGGTGACGGGTCCCGGCTGGTCGTCCACCACCTACCGCCTCGGGCTAGAAGAGATGACCTGCCGAGGATAATTGCCCGGGGTGACGGTTCCGCAAACTCCGCGAGGCAAGTGCCAAATTCTGGCACGGTGATTCCGCAATGTGCGCAGGGTGATTGCGCGGTGGTTCCAGCCCGTGAGCTAATACGCGGCCACGCGTCCCGGCACGACCCGGTAGAGGCTGGGTTTCTCGGGCAGGAACGCGAGCCCGAACCGGGTGAGGAACTCGCCGAACTCGGCGTCGACGAAGTCGTCGTCGGGCAGTCCGTCCCACGTGTCGGCGGCGGCTCTGGCGACCTCGACCGCGGTGCTGTCGTAGACGACGAGGTCGGGCAGGTCGTCGGCGAAGTACCCGCGGGCCAGCGAGATCGGCGAGACGCTGTCGTCGAGGAACCCCACCACGTCCCACCTGCCCTCGGTCGCCGCGGTCAGCGCGAGCCGGGCGGCGACCTCGGACGAGGTGGCGTAGGTGACCCGGTAGCCGCGCCGCACGAGTTCCTCGATGACCGCGAGCGCGGGTAGTGCCTGTCCCCGGGAGGGATTCGCGAAGATCGCGACGTGCCGCCGTCCCGTGCCGACCTCCTCGGCCATCTGCGATGACCACCTCTCTGCGAACGACGAGCTGTCTGGTGGGAGTTCTACGGCATGGAATGCTCGGGAATCCCTCACTTTCCTTTGTGCGCGCCCCGGAAACCGCTTCCCGTTTTGACCCCGAGGTGGCCCGCGGCGACGAGCTGGCGCAGTTCCTCGGCGGGGGCGGGTTCGCCGGTCGGTGAGGCCGCGCAGAGGGTCTCCAGAATGGCGAGCGAGACGTCGAGGCCAATGGTGTCCAGGAGCGTGAACGGGCCCATCGGGTGGTGGAACGCGGTGACGACGGCGGTGTCGATCTCCTCGACGGTGACGTCGGTGCGCGCGATCATGCGGATGGCGTCGTTCAGATATGGGAACAACACGTGGTTGACGATGAAGCCGACGCGGTCGGGGCAGTCGACCGCGGTCTTGCGCAGCCACCTGACCAGCGCGTGGGCGGTGGCGTGCACGTCGTCGGCGGTGTGTTCGGTGCGGACGATCTCGACGAGCCTCATGACCGGTGCGGGGTTGAAGAAATGCGTGCCGATCACGTCGGCGGGCCGGCCGGTGGCGTTGGCGCAGTCGGTGACGGAAAGGCTGGACGTGGTGGTGGCGATGATCGCGCCGGGTTTCACGACGGCGTCGATGCCGCGCAGGACAGCGCGTTTCACGGCCATGTCCTCGGCGACGGCCTCGATGACGATGTCGGCGTCGCGCAGCGCTTCGCACCCGGTGGCGACGGTGAGTCTGGCGAGGACGTCCTGACGGTCCTGATCGGACATCCTGCCTTTCCGCACGAGCCTGTCGAGGGACGAACAGATTCGTTCCCTGGCGGCGCCGGCCTTTTCCGGCGTGCGGGCGATGATCGTGGTGGGAATGCCCGCCACGATCAGGATCTCGGCGATGCCGCGGCCCATCAGCCCGGCGCCGACGACGCCGGCTTCGCGGATCTCGCGGGGGCGGCCGGCGGGGCCGCGGTCGCGGGGTGGCGGCACGATCTCGCCGTGGTCGTCGTAGCGGTGGAAGCCCCGGCCGGTCTTGCGGCCGAGGTGTCCTCGCTCGACCAGGCGGTCCAGCAGCGGGCTCGGGAGGTAGGAGTCGCAGCCGGTGTCGTCGTGCAGCTTCGTGAGCGTGTTTCGGACGGTGTCGAGGCCGATGAGGTCGAGCAGGTGCAGTGGCCCGAACTTGAGGCCGCAGCCCAGTTTCACGGCGGTGTCGAGGTCCTCGACGGTCGCGTACCCCGCGTCGGCGAGGCCGATCGTGCGGTTCATGCACGCGTAGAGCAGCGCGGTGGCGGCCTCGGCCGCCCGGCCGCCGAGGCTCACGATCTCGGTACCGGCCAGTCGGATCGCCTGGCGCGCCAGGTGCAGCGCCTCGGGTGAGGCCATGGCCGTGCCGATGAGGCCGGCGTGCTTTCCGTACGGCGGTGGGACGGCGTAGCGCAGTCCGGCGACGCGGTCCGGCGCGCCGGACGCGATGGCGAGCTTCGCCACCGAGAGGGTCGAGGTGGTGGTGAGGAAGACCGTGCCGGGCGCGCACTGGTCGGCCAGCCGGCGCAGCACGGTCTCCTTGGTGCGGAGGTCCTCCGGCAGTGCCTCGACGACGAGGTCGGCCCGTTTGAGGTCGACGAGCTCGGTCGCGAGGCCCAGCCGCGGGCCGTTCAGCCTGCGGTGGACGCGGGACAGGACGTCGAGGTCGCTGTCCACGCCGATGACCTCGGCCCCGTTCGCGAGCAGGGCCTCGGTGAGGCCCTCCCCGAGGCTGCCGAGCCCCACCACGCCGATCACGAGTGGCATGTCCGTCTCCTCGCCTACAGGCCGAGTTCTTCGTCGAGCATGGCGAACATCTCGTCGTCCGAGGCGGACTCGAAGTCCTTCTCGGCACCGGTGTTCCTGGCCCACCTGGCGCGCAGCACGTCGAGCCTGCCCGCGATCTGCTGGTGCAGCGCCTCGTCCACCTCCGCCGCGGCGAGTGCCTTCTCGAACGCGTCGAGGTCGGCGAGCACGCTCGGCAGACCGGCCTCGGGTGCGTCGGCCAGCAGCTCGGACTTGAGGTGTGCCACCAGGTTCGCGGGGGTCGGGTAGTCGAACACCAGCGTGGCCGGCAGCCGCAGACCCGTCGCGCCGCCGAGGCGGTTGCGCAGCTCGACCGCGGTGAGCGAGTCGAACCCGAGGTCTTGGAACTGGCGGTCGTCCTCGACGACCTCGCCCTCGGCGTGGCCGAGCACCTCGGCGACCTGGCCGCGGACGAGTTCCAGCAACGCGTCGGTGCGTCCCTGGTCGGTGAGGCCGGTCAGGCGCCTGACGAGCGAGTCCGCGGTTTCCTGGCCTGCCACGGCTTTCCTCGACCTGGTGCGGACCAGGCCGCGCAGCAGCGGTGCGACGTCGTGGTTGCGCAGGACCGCGAGGTCCAGCCTGACCGGGATCGTCTGGGCCGCTCCGGTCCGCAGCGCCTCGTCGAAGAGGGTGGTGCCGAGCTCTTCGGTGATCGCCGGCATGCCGGTGCGGGCCATGCGTTCCGCGTCCTGGGCGGTGAGCATGCCGGTGTCCCAGGCGCCCCAGGCCATGCTGGTGGCCTTCTGGTGGTTGGCCTGGCGGAGTGCGGCGAGCGCGTCGAGGAACGCGTTGCCCGCCGCGTAGCTCGCCTGGCCGGCGTTGCCGAACGTGCCGGCGACGCTGCCGAACAGGACCAGGTGTGCTCGCGGTGCCAGTTCGTGCAGGTACCAGGCGGCGTCGGCCTTCGGCTGGAGCACCGGGTCGATCCGGTCCAGCGTCAACGACTCGACGGTGGCGTCGTCGAGCACGCCCGCCGCGTGGATGATCGTGTCCGGCTCGTGGGTGCCGAGCAGTGCGGCGAGCTCGTCGCGATCACTGACGTCGCACGCCGCCACGGTGACGTTCGCCTGGAGGTCGCTGACGTCGGCCTGGCCGCCGCGGCTCGCGAGGACCAGGTCCCGCACGCCGTGGTGCTCGACGAGGTGCCGGGCGATGATCCGGCCGAGGCCGCCCGTGCCGCCGGTGATGAGCACCTTGCCGTGCTCGATCGTGGTGTCGCCGCGTTCGGCCCTGGCGAGCCGGCCGCCGAGGATCTCGCCGTCCCTGAGCACGATCTGCGGTTCGCCGGCGTTCACGGCCTGGCGCAGGACGGCGAGGCTGGAGCGCCGGTCGTCGAGGTCGAGCAACCCGAAGCTGCCGGGGTGCTCGGACTGGGCGACCCGCACCAGGCCCCAGACGGCCGCGGACACGGGGTCCGGTGCCTCGTTCTCGTTGGTGGCGATGGCGTTGCGGGTGACGAACCAGAGCCTTCCCGCGCGGTGACCGGTGATCCACTCCTGGACGTTGATCAGGGCGTCCGACACAGCGGCGTGCGTGGAGTCCACGACGTCGTCGGAGTAGGCGGTCACCTGGGTGAGGACGACCTCGGCGTCGGCGGTCTCGATGGTGTCGTGGACGCGTCCGGCGACGAAGTGGTCGGCCAGGCCGAAGTGGTCCTCGCCCGCGATCGCGACCGTCGCGGTGATCGGGTCGGTGGCGGTGATCGGCGTCCAGCCGAGGGTGAACAGGGCGTCGCGCGTGGTGTTCTCGTCGAGCTGTCCGGCGTTGACCGCGCGGACGACGAGCGACTCGACCTCGGCGACCGGGTTGCCCTGCGGGTCGGCGATGACGATGTGCAGCGCGCCGCTGTCGTCCCGGCTCGTCCTGACCCTGACCGCGGCCGCTCCGGTGGCGTGGATCTTCACGCCCTCCCAGCTGAACGGCAGTCCCGCGCCGCCCTCGCCCTCGTGCAGGAGCGCGGTGTGCAGGGCGGCGTCGAGCAGGGCCGGGTGCAGGCCGAAAGTGCCGGGTTCGACGCCGTCGGGCAGCGCGACCTCGGCGTAGACGGCGCCTTCGTGCCGCCACGCGTTCCTGAGGCCCTGGAAGGTGTCCCCGTACGCGAAGCCGATCTCGGCGAACCTGTCGTAGATCCCGTCGAGCGCGATCGGTTCCGGTGCGGGAGGCCAGGTGTCGAGCCGTTCGCCCGTGTCGCCGGTGCTGCTCAGGGTTCCACTCGCGTTCTCGGTCCACGGCAGGTCGGTGTCCTCGGGCCTGCTGTAGATCGTGACGGCGCGCTTGTCGTCCTGCTCGGCGCCGATCGCGACCTGCAGCTGCACGCCGCCCTGTCCGGGCAGTACGAGCGGCGCCGCGATGGTCAGCTCTTCGAGCGTGTCGAGCCCGAGCTCCTCGGCGGCCCTGAGCGCGACCTCGACGAGCGCCGCGCCGGGCACGAGCGCCCGTCCCATGATCACGTGGTCGGCGAGCCAGGCGTGCGTCCTGAGCGCGATCCGGCTGGTGAACAGGTGCCCGTCCTGTCCGGCGAGCTGCACCGCGGCGCCGAGCAACGGGTGGCCGACGCCGCTGAGGCCCGCCGCCTTCACGTCGCTCGCGCCCTCGACGACCTTGGGCCAGTACGACTGCCTGCGGAACGCGTAGGTGGGCAGGTCGATCTTCCTGGCGCCGTGCAGCAGCTGGCTCCAGTCGACCGCGACGCCTTCGGCGTGGGCCTGTCCGAGCGCGGTCAGGACCTGCCTGACCTCGTCGGTGTCCCGCCTGGCCGTCGGGATCGCCCCGTCCACCAGCGGCGTGAGGGCCGCGTCGGGCCCGATCTCGATGAACGTGCAGTCCTGCAGTGCCGTGACGTTGTCGTGGAACCGCACGGTGTCGCGGACGTGGTCGACCCAGTAGTCGGCGGTCGTGACGTCCCCGGCGGCCTGGAAGGCGATCTGCGGTTCGCTGAAGGTGATCTCGGCGATCGCCTCCCGGAAGTCCGGCAGCACCGGTTCCATCAACGGCGAGTGGAACGCGTGGCTGACCTTGAGCTGCTTGTACTTCCACTGCTTGGCGATCTTGAGGACCTCGTCCTCCTCGCCGGCCAGCACCACGGTCCGCGGTCCGTTGACCGCCGCGATGGACACGTTGCCCGTCAGGTACGGCGTCACCTCCTCCTCGGAGGCGATGACCGACACCATGGCGCCGCCGGGCGGAAGCAGCTGCATGAGCGCCGCCCGTGCCGTGATCAGCTGGCAGGCGCCCTCGAGGGTGAGGACCCCGGCGACGTGCGCCGCCGCCACTTCACCGATCGAGTGCCCGGCGACGTGGTCCGGCTTCACCCCGAACGACTCGACCAGCCGGTACAGCGCGACCTCGACCGCGAAGAGCGCGGGCTGCGCGTACCCGGTCTGGTTGAGCGCCTCCTGGTCGTCGCCCCACATGACCTCCCTGAGCGCCGGGTCGAGGTGGAGCAGGACGTTGTCGAGCGCCTCGGCGAACACCGGGAACGCCTCGTACAGCTCGCGTCCCATGCCGATCCGCTGCGCCCCCTGCCCGCTGAACAGCAACGCCACCGGCCTGCGCTTGGCCGACCCGCGGGCCACCACCTCGCCGTCGAGCACGACCGCCCGGTGGTCGAACAGCGTCCGGCTGGTCAGCAACGAGTACGCCACGTCCCTGGCGTCCCCGCTGATCTGCCTGATCCGCTCGACCTGTCCGTCCAGCGCCGCCTCGGACCTGGCCGACACCACCCACGGCACGCCCGGTCGAACGGCGGTCTCAGCGACCACACCGGAAATCGGGGGCATCTCCGGCGGCGCTTCGAGGATCACGTGCGCGTTGGTGCCGGAGATGCCGAACGACGACACCGCCGCCCGGCGCGCCCGCCCGACCGCGGGCCAGGCCGTGTTCTCCTGCAGCAGCTCGACCGCGCCCTCGCTCCAGTCGACGTGCGACGAGGGCGTGGCGGCGTGCAGCGTCCGCGGCAACACGCCGTGCCGCATCGCCTGCACCATCTTGATGATGCCGGCGACACCGGCGGCGGCCTGCGTGTGGCCGATGTTCGACTTGATGCCGCCCAGCAGCAGCGGCACGTCCCGCTCCTGCCCGTAGGTGGCCATGAGCGCCTGAGCCTCGATGGGGTCGCCCAAAGAAGTGCCGGTGCCATGCGCCTCAACGGCGTCGACATCGGCAGGAGTCAACCCGGCAGACGCCAACGCCTGACGGATCACCCGCTGCTGCGACGGCCCGTTCGGCGCCGTGAGTCCGTTGGAAGCACCGTCCTGGTTGATCGCCGACCCTCGCACGACCGCGAGGATCGTGTGCCCGTTGCGCAGCGCATCGGACTGACGCTCCAGCACGAGCAGACCGACGCCCTCGGACCAACCGACGCCATCAGCCGAGTCAGAGAACGCCTTGCAGCGTCCGTCCTCCGACAGCCCGCGCTGCCGCGAGAACCCGACGAACGAGCCCGGCGTCGACATCACGGTCACACCACCGGCCAACGCCAGTGAGCACTCACCGGCCCGAAGAGCCTGCATGGCCCAGTGCAGCGCCACCAACGACGAGGAGCAGGCCGTGTCGATCGACACCGACGGCCCTTCGAGTCCGAGCGCGTAGGACACCCGGCCGGAGATCACCGACGGCGAGGCGCCGGTCGAGCCGAAGCCCTCGGTGTCCGCGCCGCCGATGAGCTGCGTGTAGTCGTTGTACATGACACCGGCGAACACACCGGTCGAGCTGCCGCGCAACGAGGCCGGCGCGATGCCCGCCCGTTCCAGCGCCTCCCACGCGGTCTCCAGCATGAGCCGCTGCTGCGAGTCCGTCGCGACGGCTTCGCGTGGCGACATCCCGAAGAACTCCGGGTCGAACAGGTCGGCGTCGTGCAGGAACCCGCCGGCGCGGACGTAGGAGGTGCCGGGGTGGTCGGGGTCGGGGTGGAACAGCGTGTCGAGGTCCCAGCCGCGGTTGTCCGGGAACGGCGTGATCGCGTCCGTGCCCGAGACGACCAGCTCCCACAGGTCCTCCGGCGACGAAACGCCACCGGGGTAACGGCAGGCCATGCCGACGATCACGATCGGGTCGTCCGAAGTGGACACGAGCGCCGGCAGGTCCGACACGTCGGACACCGCGCCGAGCAGCTCGTCCTTCAGGTACGCGGCCAGTTGCGCGGACGACGGGTAGTCGAACACCACGGTCGCGGGCAGCTTGAGCCCGGTGACCGCGGTCAGCCGGTTGCGCAGCTCGACCGCCGTCAGCGAGTCGAACCCGAGCTCCTGGAACGCCCGCGCCGGGTCGACCGCCGCGATCGTGTCGTAGCCGAGCACGGCCGCGACCTCGCCGCGCACCAGGTCCACCAGCGCGTCCAGCCGACCGGCCTCGTCCATGCCGGACAGTCGTTGCACCAGCCCGGACGCCGTCTCGGACCCGGCGACCTTCCGCCGTGCCCTGACCCGGATCAGCCCGCGCAGCAACGGTTTCACGTCACCGCGTTGCTTCAGCGCGGTGAGGTCGAGCCGCACCGGCACCACCGCCGCCTCGGTTCCGGCGACCGCCGCGTCGAACAGCCGCAGTCCCAGTTCGGCGGACATGGCCGGCATGCCGGAGCGCTGCATGCGTTCCGCGTCCTCGGCCGACAACATGCCGGTGTCCCAGGCGCCCCACGCGAGTGACACGCCGGGCAGTCCGTTGAGCTGCCGGTGCGCGGCCAGCGCGTCGAGGAACGCGTTGCCGGCGGCGTAGTTGCCCTGCCCGGCGTTGCCGAACACCCCGGCCGCCGACGAGAACACCACGAACCGCGTGGCCTCGGTCGCGAGGTCGTGCAGGTTCAGCGCCGCGTCGACCTTGGCGCGCAGCACACCGTCGACTCGTTGCGGCGTGAGCGACTCGATCACGCCGTCGTCGAGCACGCCGGCCGCGTGCACGACGCCGCGAACCTTGTGCTGCTTCAACAGCTCCCACAGCGCGGCCCGGTCGGCGACGTCGCAGGCGACGACGGAGACCTTCGCTCCCAGCGCTTCCAGCTCGCTGACGTCACCCTGGCCGCTGCGGCTGACCAGCACCAGCTCGGTGACGCCGTGGGCGTGCACGAGGTGCCGCGCCACGATCCGGCCGAGCCCGCCGGTGCCGCCGGTGATGAGCACCGGGCTCTCCCACCCGGCTTCCCCGTCGCCGGCCGCGACCCGGCCGAGCCGTGCCGCCCGTGCCTCGCCGTCGCGGATGACCAGCTGCGGCTCGTCGAGGCCGAGCACGCCGAGCAGGGTCGCGAGCGACGACTCCTCGGCGTCGAGGTCGATCAGCCCGAACCGGTCGGGGTGCTCGGTCTGCGCGGTCCGCAGCAGACCCCACACCGCGGCACCGGCCAGGTCGTCGCCCTCGACCGCGCCGCGCGTGACGAACACGAGCCGACCGTCGCGGTCCTCGCGGATCCACTCCTGCACCAGCTCCAGCGCCCGGTGCGTGGCCGTCCGGACGGACTCGGCGTTCTGCTCTCCCGCGACCGGCACGAGCACGACGTCCGTGTCGGTGAGCGAAAGCAGGCCTTCGACCCGTCCGACGGAAAGCCCCAGCACGTCCGGTCCGAGCACGCTGACGGTCTGGCCGGCCTCGGCCGGGGGCACCGCGACCGGCGTCCACCGCACCGCGAACAACGCGTCCAGCTCGGCGGGTCGCTCGGCCGCGACGGCCCGCATCACCAGCGACTCGACGGACGCCACCGGGTTGCCGACGGGGTCGGCGAGCGCGATCCGCAGCCCGTTGTCGCCGCGGGTCATCTTGACCCGCAACGCGGTCGCCCCGGTCGCGTGCAGGGACACGTTCTCCCACGCGAACGGCAGCCCGGCCGATCCGCTCTCGTCGAGCAGCGAGGCGTGCAGCGCGGCGTCGAGCAGGGCCGGGTGCAGCCCGAACGGCTTGACGCTCACGTCGTCCGGCAGGGCGACCTCGGCGTAGGTGGTGTCACCGTCGCGCCAGGCGGCCCGCAGCCCGCGGAACATGCCGTCGTAGGCGAATCCCGCCTCGGCGAACTTCTCGTAGCAGCCCTCGACGTCCACCGGCTCGGCCTTCGGCGGCCACACCGCGGCGTCGAACTGGACCTGCTGCTCGCCCTTGGCCAGCGCACCGCTGACGACCTGCGTCCACTGCGCGTCGCCGCCGTCGTCGGGTCGCGCGTGGATCGTGAACGTCCGGCGCTCGTCCCCGGCGGACACCTTCATCTGCAACGCCAGCCCGCCGTGCTCGGGCAGCACGACCGGCGCCGACAGGGTGAGGTCTTCGAGCCGGTCCAGCCCGACCTCGTCACCGGCCCGCAGGGCGAGCTCGACGAGCGCCGCGCCCGGCACCATCACCCGTCCCGCGATCGTGTGGTCGCGCAGCCACGGGTGGGTGCGCAGCGCCAGCCTGCCGGTGAACAGGAACCCTTCCCCGTCGGCGAGTTCGGCCGACGCGACGAGCAGCGGGTGCCCGACCGCGACCATGCCCATCCCGGACGCGTCGTCCCCGCCGACCCGCACCGCGGGCCAGTACCGCTGGTGGTGGAACGCGTAGGTGGGCAGGTCGATCTTCCTGCCGCCGGCGCAGAACCCGCTCCAGTCGACCTTGACGCCGTCGACGTGCAGGCGGGCCAGCGCGGTCAACGCCGCCACCCGCTCCCCCTTGTCCTTGCGCAGCAGGGGAATCGCGTCCTCGACGAGCGCGCTCAGCACTCCGTCCGGCCCGATCTCGAGGAACGTGGTGGCGCCGGCGTCACGCAGCTTCCGCACGTTGTCGTCGAACCGCACCGCGTCCCGGACGTGGTTGACCCAGTAGCCGACGGTCGTGACGTCCCCGTTCGCGATCACCGGAATGGCCGGAGGGTTGAACGTGACCTCCGCGAGCGACTCGCGGAAGTCGTCGAGCATCGGCTCCATCAACGGCGAGTGGAACGCGTGGCTGACCTTGAGCCGCTTGTTCTTCCACCGCTCGGCGATCCGCAGCACCTCGTCCTCGTCACCGGCGATGACGACCGACCGCGGCCCGTTGACCGCCGCGATCGACACCCGCTCGGTGAGGTGCGGCACCACCTCTTCCTCAGCGGCGATCACAGACACCATCGCGCCACCCGCGGGCAGCGCCTGCATGAGCGCCGACCGTGCCGTGACGAGCAGGCACGCGTCCTCCAGGCTCAACACGCCGGCCACGTGCGCCGCCGCGATCTCGCCGATCGAGTGCCCGGCGACCTGCTCCGGCCTGACCCCCCACGACTCGGCCAGCCGGTACAGCGCCGTCTCGACGGCGAACAGGGCGGGTTGCGCGTACCCGGTCTGGTCGAGCGCCTCCTGGTCGTCGCCCCACATGACGTCCCGGACCGCCGGGTCCAGGTACATCAGCACCGCGTCGAGCGCCTCGGCGAACACCGGGAACGCCTCGTACAGCTCGCGTCCCATGCCGATCCGCTGCGACCCCTGCCCGGAGAACAGCACCGCGAGCGACCGCTGCGACTGCGCGGTCCCCTGCGCCAGCACCTCGTCCCCGAGCACCACGGCCCGATGCTCGAACTGCGCCCGAGTGGTCAGCAGCGAGTGCGCAATGTCCTCCGCGGCCCCTTGCGCCGTCTTGATCCTCTCGACCTGCCCGGCCAGCGCCTCCGCGGTCTTGGCCGACACCACGAACGGAATCGATGCCGTCTGAGGGGAGACCGAGGTCCCTTCGCCCGCCACCGACGACGACGGCGCGGCCTCAAGAATGACGTGCGCGTTCGTGCCGGAGAAGCCGAACGACGAGATGCCCGCCCGGCGCGGGCGCGCCACCTCCGGCCACGGCGTGGGCTCGGTGACCAGCTCGACCGCGCCCTCGCTCCAGTCGACGTGCGTGGACGGCTCGGTGATGTGCAGGGTCGGCGGCACGATGCCGTGCCGCATCGCGTGCACCATCTTGATCACGCCGGCGACACCGGCGGCCGCCTGGGTGTGGCCGATGTTCGACTTGATGCCGCCCAGCAGCAGCGGGACCGAGCGGTCCTGGCCGTAGGTCGCGAGCAGCGCCTGTGCCTCGATCGGGTCGCCCAGCGTCGTGCCGGTGCCGTGCGCCTCGACCGCGTCGACGTCCGAAGTGGACAGACCGGCCGATGCGAGTGCCTGCCGGATCACCCTTTGCTGCGAAGGCCCGTTGGGCGCCGTCAGGCCGTTCGACGCGCCGTCCTGGTTGATCGCCGAGCCGCGCATGACGGCGAGCACGGTGTGACCGTTGCGGCGGGCGTCCGAAAGCCGTTCCAGCACGAGCAGACCGACGCCCTCGGACCAGCCGACGCCGTCCGCGGAGTCCGAGAACGCCTTGCAGCGCCCGTCCTCCGACAGCCCGCGCTGCCGGGAGAAGCCGACGAACGCGCCCGGCGTCGACATCACCGTCACACCACCGGCCAACGCCAGCGAGCACTCACCCGCCCGCAGCGACTGGGCCGCGAGGTGCATCGCGACCAGTGACGACGAGCAGGCGGTGTCGATCGACACCGACGGCCCCTCGAACCCGAAGGTGTAGGAAACGCGGCCCGAGACGACGCTGGGTGACGTTCCGGCACCCTGGTGTCCCTCGGAGTCGGCTTCGACGATCTGCGCGTAGTCGCTGTACATGACGCCGGCGAACACACCGGTCCGCGAGCCGCGCAGCGACGTCGGGTCGATGCCGGCGCGTTCCAGTGCCTCCCAGGTCGTCTCCAGCAGGATGCGCTGCTGGCCGTCCGTGCCGAGCGCCTCCCGCGGCGACATGCCGAAGAACGCCGGGTCGAACTGGTCCGCGTCGTGCAGGAAGCCGCCGGCGCGGGCGTAGGACGTGCCCAGGTGGTCGGGGTCGGGGTGGAACAGCGTGTCGAGGTCCCAGCCGCGGTTGTCCGGGAACGGTGTGATCGCGTCCGTGCCCGAGACCACCAGGTCCCACAACGACTCCGGTGACGTGACGCCGCCGGGGAACCGGCAGGCCATGCCGACGATGACGATCGGATCGTCCGAAGTGGACACCGGCGTCGGCAGCGCGTCGAGCGCGTCCGCGGCTCCGAACAGCTCGGTGTGCAGGTGGTCGGCCAGCGCGAGCGCGGTCGGGTAGTCGAAGACCAGCGTCGCCGGCAGCCGCAGCCCGGTCGCCTCGGTGAGCTGGTTGCGCAGCTCGACGGCGGTGAGCGAGTCGAACCCGAGGTCCTGGAACGCCCGCGTCGCGTCCACCGCGTCGATCGACGAGTGCCCCAGCACCGACGAGACCTGCGTGCGCACCAGGTCGACCAGCGCCGCACGCCGGTCGGCGACGTCCATCCCGCCGAGTTTGCGCACGAGCCCGGACGCCGTCGCCGATCCCGCCGCGGCACGCCGCGTCCTGACCCGGATCAGGCCCTGCAGCAACGGTGCCACCGCACCGCGTGCCCGCAGCGTCGCGAGGTCGAGCCGCACCGGGACGGTCAGCGCCGCCCCGCTCGCCACGGCCGCGTCGAACAGCTCCAGCCCCTGCCGCGGCGTGATCGGCGGCAGGCCGGCGGCGGTCATGCGGGCGGCCTCGGCCTCGGTCAGCTCGCCGGTCATGCCGCTGACCCCGGACCACACACCCCACGCCAGCGACGTGGCGGGCAGGCCGTTCGCCTTGCGGTGCGCGGCGAGTGCGTCGAGGAACGCGTTGCCCGCCGCGTAGTTCGCCTGGCCGGCGTTGCCGAACACCCCGGCCGCCGAGGAGAAGACGACGAACGCCGTCAGGTCGCTCGTGAGCTCGTGCAGGTGCCACGCCGCGTCCGCCTTGGGCTTCACCACGTTCGCGACGCGCTCGGGCGTCATCGACTCGATCACGCCGTCGTCCAGCACACCGGCCGCGTGCACGACGCCGCGGATCTCGTGCTGGGCCAGGAGTTCCGCGACGGCGTCCCGGTCGGTCACGTCGCACGCGGCGACGGTGACCTGTGCTCCCAGCGCTTCCAGCTCGGTGGTGTCGGCCTGGCCGCGGCGGCTGACGAGCAGCAGCTCCCGGACGCCGTGCGTCTCGACGAGGTGCTTCGCGATGACCGCGCCCAGCCCGCCGGTGCCGCCGGTGACGAGGACCTTGCCCTCCCACCGGACCTCCTGCTCGCCCGTGACGCGGGCGAGCCGTCCGGCCAGCACCTGACCGTCGCGGACGACCAGCTGCGGTTCGTCGACCCCGAACGCCACCGAGACCATCGCGGTGGAGAGGGTCGTGCCGCACAGGTCGATCAGCCCGAACCGTCCGGGGTGCTCCGACTGCGCCGACCGCACCAGTCCCCACACCGCCGCGGCACCGAGGTCCTCACCGGTGGTCGCGCCGCGCGTGACGAACGTGAGCCTGCCGTTCCGGCCGCTGCTGATCCACTCCTGCACGAGCCCCAGCACACGGCCGGTGTTGGCGTGCGTGCTGCCGAGCACGTCCTCGGTGCCGGTGATCGGCACGAGCACCAGTGCGGCGTCGGTGTCCGCGACGCGGCCGACCACCCCGAACCCGAGGCCGAGCACGTCCGGCCCGATCACCGCGACCGACTCGGGCACCGCGACGTCGTCCTGGGTGACCGGCACCCACTCGAGCCCGAAGAGTTCGTTCTGCCCGGCCTGGCCGAGCTGGTCGGCGTTGACCGCGCGCACGACCACTGCCTCGACCGTGGCGACGGGTGCGCCCGTGACGTCGGCCAGCGCGATCGTCCTGCGCATGCCGCCCTCGTCGCGGGTGAGCTTGACGCGCAGCTCGCCGGCTCCGGTGGCGTGCAGCGACACGCCCTCCCACGAGAACGGCAGCCCCGCGTCGAGCGTCTCGTCCAGCAACGCCGCGTGCAGCGCCGAGTCGAGCAGCGCCGGGTGCAGCCCGTACCGTGAGCCGTCGACGTCCTCGGGCAGCGCGAGCTCGGCGTAGATCTCGTCGCCCACGCGCCACGCGGCCTTGAGGTTCTGGAACGCGTGGCCGTAAGCGAAGCCGACGGTCGCGAACCGCTCGTAGCACTCCTCGTGGTCCATTGCGACAGCCCCTGCAGGCGGCCACACCGCGGTCTCGAAGTGGCCGCTCGTGGTGCCGCCGGCGAGGAATCCGGTCGCGTGCTGCGTCCACGGCGAGTCGGGCGCGTCCTCGGGCCGCGAGTGGATCGCGTACTGCCGACGGCCGCCGGTGTCCGCGCCGACCTTCAGCTGCACCTGCACGGCGCCGCGTTCGGGCAGCACGAGAGGCGCGGCGAGCGTGAGGTCGTCGACGCGGTCGAGTCCGACCTCGTCCGCGGCCCGCAGCGCGAGCTCGATCAGCACAGCGGCCGGCACCAGCGTGCGTCCCATGATCACGTGGTCCGCGAGCCACGGGTGCGTGCTCAGCGACAGCCGGCTGGTGAACACCACGCCTTCGCCCTCGGCCAGCTCGACGGCGGCCCCGAGCAGCGGGTGCGCCACGCCGACCAGCCCCAGCCCGGACGCGTCCGACGGCCGCCCGGCACTCGCCGGCCAGTACCGCTGCCGGTTGAACGGGTAGGTGGGCAGCTCGATCCGCTTGCCGCCCTCGTAGAACCGCATCCAGTCAACGTTGATTCCGTCGATGTGTACTTGACTGAGTGCAGTCAACATTGATTCAACATCAGACTTGACCCGCGTCAACGTCGGAATCAACCCGTCAACCATCGCCGTCAACTGCGCATCCGGTCCCACCTCGACCACCGTCACGTCACCCAACGCGGTGACGTTGTCGTGGAACCGCACAGCGTCGCGGACGTGCCGCACCCAGTACTCAGCCGTGGTGACATCGCCGGACGCACTGATCGGAATGCGGGGCGCGTTGAACCGGAGCTCCGCGATCGCGTCGCGGAAGTCGTCCAGCATCGGCTCCATCAACGGCGAGTGGAACGCGTGGCTGACCTTGAGCCGCTTGTTCTTCCACCGCTCCGCAACCGCCAGCACCTCGTCCTCGACACCAGCGATCACCACCGAGCGGGGCCCGTTGACGGCAGCAATCGACACGTTCGCCGTCAGGTGCGGCAACACCTCTTCCTCGGACGCGATGACCGACACCATCGCGCCGCCGGCCGGCAACGCCTGCATGAGCGCCGACCGCGCCGTGACCAGCAGACACGCGTCCTCAAGGCTCAACACCCCGGCAACGTGCGCCGCCGCGATCTCTCCGATCGAGTGGCCGGCCAGCTGACCGGCCTTGACCCCGAACCACTCCAGCAACCGGTACAGCGCCACCTCGACCGCGAAGATCGCCGGCTGCGCGAACCCGGTCTGGTTCAACGCCTCCTGATCCTCACCCCACATGACATCCCGCAGGCCCGGATCAAGGTTGACCAGCGCGGCGTCCAACGCCTCCGCGAACACGGGGAACGCCTCGTACAGCTCCCGCGCCATGCCCGGCCGCTGAGAGCCCTGCCCGGAGAACACGACGGCGAGCGGCCGGTTCCGCACCACACCACGGGCCAGCTCAACGCCGTTCCACACCACAGCCCGGTGCTCGAACAGCGCGCGCGTGGTCGCCAACGAGAACCCGACATCGACCGCCGACGCGCCGCTTTCCACCAGCGCCACGACCCGCTCGACCTGGGCCGTCAACGACGCCTGCGACTTCGCCGACACCACCAGCGGCACACCACCGCCGACCGGGACCGATCCCACTGCATCGATCCCGTTTGGGGCCCCTCCGGGGGAGACCGAGGTCCCCACTCCAATCGTCTCAGAGGGGTCTGACAGTTCCAGGCCGCTCGGCTGTTCCAAGATCACGTGCGCGTTCGTGCCCGAGACGCCGAACGACGAGACGGCGGCGCGGCGCGCGCGGGAGACGGCAGGCCACTCGGCGTTGCCGGTCAGCAGCCGGACCGCGCCGGCTTCCCAGTCCACGTGGGACGACGGCTCGTCGACGTGCAGGGTCCGCGGCACGACGCCGTGGCGCAGCGCCTGGACCATCTTGATCACGCCGGCGACACCGGCGGCGGCCTGCGTGTGGCCGATGTTGGACTTGATCGAGCCGAGCAGCAGCGGCTCGGAGCGGTCCTGGCCGTAGGTCGCGAGCAGGGCCTGCGCCTCGATCGGGTCGCCCAGAGTGGTGCCAGTGCCGTGCGCCTCGACGACGTCGACGTCCGCGGTGGACAGTCCGGCCGAAGCCAGCGCCTGACGGATCACCCGCTGCTGTGAAGGACCGTTGGGCGCGGTCAGACCGTTGGAAGCGCCGTCTTGGTTGACCGCGGAGCCGCGCACGACCGCGAGCACCGTGTGCCCGTTGCGCACGGCGTCGGACAGACGCTCCAGCACGACCACACCGACACCCTCGGACCAGCCGACACCGTCGGCGGAGTCGGAGAACGCCTTGCAGCGCCCGTCCGGCGAGAGCCCGCGCTGCCGCGAGAACCCGATGAACGCACCCGGCGAGGCCAGCACCGTCACACCACCGGCAAGCGCCAAGGAGCATTCACCGGCACGCAGAGCCTGCATCGCCCAGTGCATCGCGACCAGCGACGACGAGCACGCCGTGTCGAGCGTGACCGCGGGTCCCTCGAAGCCGAACGTGTAGGAGACGCGGCCGGACACGACGGAGGGCGAGCCACCGGTCGTCTGGTAGCCCTCGGAGTCGCCTTCGAGCAGCAGCGAGTAGTCGTTGTACATGACGCCGGCGAACACACCGGTCGGGCTGCCCTTCAACGCGACGGGGTCGATGCCCGCGCGTTCCAGCGCCTCCCACGACGCCTCCAGGAGGAGTCGCTGCTGGGCGTCGGTCGACACGGCCTCGCGCGGCGACATGCCGAAGAACTCCGGGTCGAACAGGTCGGCGTCGTGCAGGAAGCCACCGGACTTCGTGTACGAGGTGCCGGCGTGGTCCGGGTCCGGGTGGTAGAGCGAGTCGAGGTCCCAGCCGCGGTTGGCCGGGAACTCGCTGATGGCGTCACGGCCGTCGATCACGAGGTCCCACAGCTGTTCCGGCGTCGCGACGCCACCGGGGTAGCGGCAGGCCATGCCGACGATCACGATCGGATCATCCGAAGTGGACACCAGCGAGGGCGGCTGTGCCGCCACATCCGCGGCGCCGAACAGCTCGTCCCTCAAGAACCCCGCCAGCACCGCGGCCGTCGGGTAGTCGAAGATGAGCGTGCTCGGCAGGCGCAGCCCGGTGACGCCGGTCAGGCGGTTGCGCAGGTCGACCGCGGTGAGCGAGTCGAACCCGAGGTCCTGGAACGCCTTCGCCGGATCCACGGCCGCGGCACCGTCGTGGCCGAGCACCGCGGCGACCTCGGCCCGGACCAGGTCGAGCAACGCGGCAAGGCGCGCTTCCGGTGCCATGGCGGCCAGCCGCTGGACGAGTCCGGAGTCCGCCTGGGCCGCGGCGCGGCGTGCCCGTGTCCGGATCAGGCCGCGCAGCAACGGCCGGATCTCGCCGTGGTCGCGCAACGTCGCGAGGTCGAGGCGCAACGGCAGCAGCACCGCGTCCTCGCCGGCGATCGCCGCGTCGAACAGCGCGAGCCCCTGCTCCACCGACAGCGGCGGCGTTCCACCGCGCGCCATGCGCTCGGCGTCGGCCTCCGACAGCATGCCGGTCTGGTGCCACGCGCCCCACGCCAGCGAGACGGCCGGCAGGCCGAGTGCCTTGCGATGCACGGCGAGCGCGTCGAGGAACGCGTTGCCCGCCGCGTAGTTGGCCTGGCCCGCGGCACCGAAAGTCCCGGCGGCGCTGGAGAAGATGACGAAGTTGTCGAGGTTCTGGGTGAGCTCGTGCAGGTGCCAGGCCGCGTCGACCTTGGGCCGCAGCACGGCCGCCAGGCGTTCCGGCGTGAGCGACTCGACGACGCCGTCGTCCAGCACACCGGCGGTGTGCACGACGCTGCGGACCTTGTGCTTCTTCAGCACCTTCTGCAGCGCCTTGCGGTCGCTGACATCGCACGCGACCACGGTGACCTTGGCGTCCAGATCGGACACGTCGGCCTTGCCGGTCCGGCTGACCAGCACCAGATCCTTGACGCCGTACCGTTCGACGAGATGCCCTGCGATCACCCGGCCAAGCCCGCCGGTGCCGCCGGTGATCAGCACCGGCCCGGTGAACTCGCCCGGTTGTGCCGCCTCGGCCCGTGCGAGGCGGGCGGCGAACACCTGTCCGCCGCGCACCCGCAGCTGCGGCTCGTCGACCGCGAAAACCTGCTCGGACACCTCGGCATCGGTGTCGATGAGCGTGAACCGGCCGGGGTGCTCGTTCTGCGCGGCCCGCACCAGGCCGTGCACCGCGCTCGCGGCCAGGTCGTCCTGGCGCGTCACGAACACCAGCCGTTCCGCGCGCTCCTCGGCGATCCAGCGCTGCACCAACTCCAGCGCACGGGCAGCGAGGGTGTGGGTCTGCTCAACAACATCCCCGTCGCTGACGAGCTCTTCCACCACCACGGCGGCCGCACCGGCCTGAGGCAGCGACACCGGCACCCAGTCGAGCCGGAACAGCGAGTCGCGTTCCACGGCGCTGACCTGCCGCGCCGACACCGCCCGCGTCACCAGCGACCCGATCGTGGCCACCGGCGCCCCCGTCGCGTCCGCGACCGCGATCACCCACGCGTCACCGTTGCGCCGCAACCGGACCCGGACCGTCTCGGCACCGGTGGCGTGCAGTGACACGCCTTCCCACGAGAACGGCAGCCCGGCCTCGGCCCCGTCGAAGAACCCGCCCGCGTGCAGGGCGGCGTCGAGCAGTGCCGGATGCAGCCCGAACGCTCCGCCGTCCTCGCCCTCAGGCAAGGCGACCTCGGCGAACACCTCACCGTCCCCGCGCCAGACCGCCCGCAGCCCCTGGAACACCGGCCCGTACTCGAAGCCGTTCTCCGCGAATCGTTCGTAAGCACCCTCGACGCCGACCGCTTCGGCCCCCACCGGCGGCCACACCGTCGCGTCGAAGTCGCTGCCGATCACGCCGCTCGCCAGGAACCCGGTCGCGTGTCGCGTCCACGGCACGTCCTCACCGTCGGGCCGCGAGAACACCTCGACCACGCGCCGCCCGTTCTCCTCCGCCCCCACCGCGACCTGAACCCGGACCGCGCCCTGCGCGGGGAGCACGAGCGGCGCGGCCAGCGTCAGCTCGTCGACCCGGTCGAGCCCGGCCTCGTCGCCGGCACGCACCGCGAGCTCCAGGAACGCCGTGCCCGGCAGCAGCACCTGCCCGAACACCGCGTGGTCCGCGAGCCACGGGTGCGAGCTCAGCGACAACCTGCTCGTGAACAGGTACCCGTCCGCCCCGGCGACGTCGACCGCCGCCCCGAGCAACGGGTGCTCCACCTTCGTGAGCCCCAGCGCCCCGACGTCACCGGCCCTGCGCACCGCCTTCGGCCAGAACATCTGGTGCTCGAACGCGTAGGTGGGCAGATCAACCTTCCGTCCACCCGTGTACAGCGGCATCCAGTCAACATTGATTCCGTCAACGTGTACTTGACCGAGTGCAGTCAACATTGACGCGACTTCACCGCGGTCCCGCCTCAGCACCGCCGTGGCGCCGTCCACCATCGAGCTCAACTGCGCGTCGGGCCCGACCTCCAGCAGCGTCACATCACCCAGCCGAGTGACGTTCTCGTGGAACCGCACCGCGTCCCGAACGTGCCGCACCCAGTAGTCCACCGACGTGACGTCGCCGGAGGCCGACATCCCGACAACCGGCTCGGCGAACGTGATCCCGCTGATCGCCTCGCGGAAGTCGTCCAGCATCGGCTCCATCAACGGCGAGTGGAACGCGTGCGACACCTTCAGCCGCTTGTTCTTCCACCGCGCCGCAACCGCCAGCACTTCTTCTTCAACACCAGCGATCACCACGGACCGAGGCCCGTTGACCACCGCGATCGACACACCGCCCGTCAGATGCGGCAACACCTCTTCTTCGGACGCGACGACCGACACCATCGCCCCACCAGCGGGCAACGCCTGCATGAGCGCTGCACGAGCCGTGACCAGCAAACACGCGTCTTCCAGGCTCATCACGCCCGCGACGTGCGCCGCCGCGATCTCCCCGACGGAGTGCCCGACCACCCGCTCCGGCCTGACCCCGAACGACTCGATCAACCGGTACAGCGCCACCTCGACCGCGAACAACGCCGGCTGCGCGAACCCGGTCTGGTTCAGCAGCTCCTGATCCCCACCCCACATGACATCCCGCAGGCCCGGATCAAGATTGACCAGCGCGGCGTCCAACGCCTCCGCGAACACGGGAAACGCCTCGTACAGCTCACGCCCGGCACCAACCCGTTGCGCCCCTTGCCCGGAGAACAGGAACGCCAAGGGCTTCCCGTCCGCAACCCCTTCAGCAACAACCTCGCCGTCGAGCAAGACCGCACGGTGCTCGAACAACGCGCGCGTAGTCACCAACGAGAACCCGACGTCCACAGCGGACACACCGCTGTCCAGCAACGCCTTGACCCGCTCGACCTGCCCCGCCAGCGCCCCCGCCGACTTCGCCGACACCACCAACGGAATCGATCCAGACTGGGGGCCCCGGGGGGAGACCGAGGTCCCCACTCCAATCGTCGCACGGGAGGCCGACGATTCCGCGCCCACAAGATCGACAACGGCCGAGTTGTCCACAGGCGCCGAGTTGTCCACAGAATCCGAAGTGGTGCTTGCGGATTCGATGATCACGTGGGCGTTGGTGCCCGAGACGCCGAACGACGAGATGGCGGCCCGGCGCGCACGGTCGACCGACGGCCACGCGCGGGCGCAGGTCAGCACCTCGACGGCGCCGGACTCCCAGTCGACATGGGTGGTCGGGGTGCCGACGTGCAGGGTCTGGGGCAGGACGCCGTGACGCAGCGCCTGCACCATCTTGATCACGCCGGCGACACCGGCGGCGGCCTGCGTGTGGCCGATGTTCGACTTGATCGAGCCCAGGTAGAGAGGCTCGTCGCGGTCCTGCCCGTAGACCGCCAGCAGTGCCTGGGCCTCGATCGGGTCGCCGAGCTTCGTGGCGGTGCCGTGCGCCTCCACGGCGTCGACGTCCGCGGGCGACAGGCCGGCCGAAGCCAGCGCGGCGCGGATCACTCGCTGCTGAGACGGGCCGTTCGGCGCGGTGAGGCCGTTGGAAGCGCCGTCCTGGTTGACCGCCGAGCCGCGCACGACCGCGAGAACGGTGTGGCCGTTGCGCACGGCGTCGGACTGGCGCTCCAGCACCAGCAGACCGACGCCCTCGCCCCAGCCGGTGCCGTCGGCGTCGTCGGAGAACGCCTTGCACCGCCCGTCGGCGGAAAGGCCGCGCTGACGGGAGAACTCGACATAGGTGGTGGGCGTCGACATGACCGTCACACCACCGGCGACCGCCAGCGAGCACTCGCCCGACCTCAGGGCCTGCGCGGCCAGGTGCAGCGCCACCAGCGACGAGGAGCAGGCGGTGTCGACCGTGACGGCCGGGCCCTCGAAGCCGAAGGTGTAGGAGACCCGGCCGGAGGCGATGCTGCCCGCACTGCCCTGACCCTGGTGTCCCTCGAACTCGCCACCGTCCAGAATGGACGCGTAGTCGTTGTACATGACACCGGTGAAGACGCCGGTCGCACTGCCGCGCAACGAGACCGGGTCGATGCCGGAGCGCTCCAATGCCTCCCAGGTGGTCTCGAGCAGCAGGCGCTGCTGGGAGTCCGTGGCCAGCGCCTCCCGCGGCGACATCCCGAAGAACGCCGGGTCGAACGCGCCCGCCTCGTGCAGGAACCCGCCCGAGATCGAGTAGGTCGTGCCCGCGTGGTCGGGGTCGGGGTGGTAGAGGCCGTCGACGTCCCAGCCGCGGTTCACCGGGAACTCCGTGATGGCGTCGACACCGTCGGCCACCAGCCGCCACAGGTCCTCCGGCGACGACACGCCTCCCGGATAGCGGCAGGCCATGCCGACGATCACGATCGGATCATCCGAAGTGGACACGAGGGCGGGCAGCGAGGACACCGCGTCCGTGCCGCCGAACAGCTCGTCCTTGAGGAACCCGGCCAGCACAGCGGCCGTCGGGTAGTCGAACGTGAGCGTCGCCGGCAACCGCAGCCCGGTGACCTCGCCGAGCCGGTTGCGCAGCTCGACGGCGGTCAGCGAGTCGAAGCCCAGCGACTGGAACGCGCGCGACGGATCGATCGTCTCGCCGCCGCTGTGCCCGAGCACCGCGCCGACCTCGGCACGCACCAGGTCCAGCAGCGCGTCGGTGCGACCGGCGTCGTCGAGCCCCGCCAGCTTCTGCACCAGCGACGACGACGTCCCGGACGCGGCCGTGCGCCGCGCACGCACCTTTACCAAGCCCTGCAGCACTGCGGGAACCTCACCGCGCGCCCGGAACACCGGCAGGTCGAGCCGCAACGGCAGCACCAGCGAAGCACCGGAGGACAGTGCGGCGTCGAAGAGTTCGACGCCTTCCTCAGGCGTGATCGGCGGCATGCCCGACTTGGCCAACCGCTCGGCGTCCGCGTCCGCGAGCATGCCCGCGCCGGACCACGCACCCCACGCCAGCGACACACCCGGCAGCCCGGCGGCACGCCGGTGCTCGATCAACGCGTCGAGGAACGTGTTGCCCGCCGCGTAGTTGCCCTGCCCGGACGACCCGAAGATGCCCGCACCGGACGAGTAGACGACGAACGCCGACACGTCACCGGCGAGCTCGTGCAGGTTCCACGCGGCGTCGACCTTGGGACGCAACACAGCCGACATGCGCTCGGGCGTGAGCGACTCGATGACGCCGTCGTCCAGGACGCCCGCGGTGTGCACGACGGAACGGATCTGCCGGCTCGCGAGCAGGTTCGCGACCGCGTGCCGGTCGGCGACATCGCACGCCACGACCGTGACCGACGCGTCGAGCTCTGCCGCCCAGTCGGGCGTCTCGCCGCGCCTGCTGACCAGCACCAGATCACGAACACCATGCGCGGCAACGAGATGCCGCGCGACGACCTGACCGAGTCCACCGGTGCCGCCGGTGATCAGCACAGGTCCTTCCAGCACAACGCGCTCACCGGCGGTGATCCTCGCGAGGCGCGGCACGAACACCTCGCCGCCCCGCACCCGCAGCTGCGGCTCAGCGCTCGCGAGCACCGTGTCCGGCAGGTCGCCGTCCGTCTCGACCAGCGCGAACCGGCCGGGGTGCTCCGACTGCGCGGCCCGCACCAGGCCCCACACCGCCGACGCGCCCAGGTCGCCTCGCCGTGTGACGAAAACCAGCTTCTCGGCACGCTCGCCCGCGATCCACTCCTGGATCTTCGCGAGCACGCCGGCCGTCGACCTGTGCGCGGCTTCGACCGGCGATCCCTGCGCCGCCACGTGCTCCACGACGTGCGCCGCGGGAACCGCTTCGGTGAGCGTGATCGGCACCCAGTCCAGCCCGAACAACGCCTCTTGCGGCGCACCGAGCTGCTGCGCCGACACGGCCCGCGTCACGAGCGACCCGACCGTCGCGACCGGTGCTCCGGTGGTGTCGGCGATCGCGATCTCCATCGAGCTGTCGCTCGTGGTCCGCAGCCGGACGCGCAGCGACGTCGCACCGATCGCGTGCAGCGCAACGTTCTCCCACGAGAACGGCACCGCGCCCTCGGTCCGCTGGCCGGCGAACGCCACCGCGTGCAGCGCCGCGTCCAGCAGCGCGGGGTGGAGGCCGAACCCGGTCGCGGTCACGTCCTCGGGCAACGCGACCTCGGCGAACACCTGGTCACCGAGCTTCCAGGCGGCGCGCAGCCCCTGGAACGCGTGCCCGTAGTCGAACCCGAGCTCCGCGAACCGCTCGTAAACGCCCTCGACCCGCACCGCCTCCGCTCCGGCGGGCGGCCACACGGCAGCGTCGAAGTCGCTGGCGGTGGTGCCGCTCGCCAGGAACCCGGCGGCGTGCTCGGTCCACGGCAGGTCGCTGTCCTCGGGGCGGCTGTGGATCGTGACCGCCCTCCGCTCGTCCCCGGCGCCGACCCGGATCTGGACCTGCACGGCACCCGACTCGGGCAGCACGAGCGGCGCCGCGATGGTCAGCTCGTCCAGGCGGCCGAGGCCGACCTCGTCCGCCGCGCGCAACGCGAGCTCGACGAGCGCCGCACCGGGCACGAGCACCTTGCCGTGCAGTGAGTGGTCCCGCAGCCACGGGTGGGTGCGCACCGACAGCCTGCTGGTGAACAGCAGGCCCTCTCCGCCCGCGAGCTCGACCGCGGCGCCGAGCAGCGGGTGCTCGACCGCGCCGAGACCGGCCGACCGGACGTCCGACCTCGTGGACACCTCTGGCCAGAACCGCTGCTGCTCGAACGCGTACGTGGGCAGGTCGACCTTGTGGCCATGTTGACAGAACTTGTTCCAATCAACATTGACGCCGTCAACATTGATTCGGCTCAATGCAGTCAACATTGACTTGACTTCGTCAACATTGCGCCTGATCGCGGGCACACAGCCGTCCACCAGCGCGGACAGCACGCCATCGGGCCCGATCTCCAGGAACTTCACGTCACCCAGCGCGGACACGTTGTCGTGGAAACGCACGGTGTCGCGAACGTGGTTGACCCAGTAGTCGACGGTGTCCACTTGTCCGGTTGTTGACATGCGGACACGCGGCTTGGTGAACGTCAGCCCGCTGATCGCCTCGCGGAAGTCGTCGAGCATCGGCTCCATCAACGGCGAGTGGAACGCGTGCGACACCTTCAGCCGCTTGTTCTTCCACCGCGCCGCAACCGCCAGCACTTCTTCTTCAACACCAGCGATCACCACGGACCGAGGCCCGTTGACCACCGCGATGGACACTCCATCGGTGAGGTGCTCACGCACCTTCTTCTCGGACGCGACCACCGACACCATGGCACCGCCGACCGGCAACGCCTGCATGAGCGAGGCACGCGCGGTCACGAGCTGGCAGGCGTCCTCCAGGCTGAGCACGCCGGCGACGTGCGCGGCGGCGATCTCCCCGATCGAGTGACCCGCGACGTGGTCGGGTCCCACTCCGTAGAACTCGAACAGCCGATACAGCGCCACCTGGAACGCGAACAGCGCGGGCTGCGTGTACCCGGTCTGGTTCAGCGTCTCCTGGTCATCACCCCACATGACCTCGCGGACAGCCGGGTCGAGGTGGACCAGCACCGCGTCGAGCGCCTCGGCGAACACCGGGAACGCCTCGTACAGCTCCCGCCCCATGCCGACCCGCTGCGACCCCTGCCCGCTGAACAGGAACGCCAGCTCCCCGGCCTTGGCCACACCGCTGGCCAACACCTCACCGTCAAGCACCACCGCCCGGTGGTCGAACAACGCGCGCGTGGTCAGCAACGAGAACGCGATGTCCGCCGCGTCCCCAGGCCACGACTTGATCCGCTCGATCTGCCCGGCCAGCGCCGCCTCGGACCTGGCCGACACCACCCACGGCACCGCGGCAGCCGACGGAATCGATCCGGATTGGCCGGCCCCTTGGGGGGATCCACCCCCCATCCCAATCATCTCAGGCAGGTCTGACACTTCCGGCGCCTCGAGAATCACGTGGGCGTTCGTGCCCGAGACGCCGAACGACGAGACGCCGGCCCGCCGCGGGCGGGAGACGGCGGGCCACGGGGTCGCGGTGGTCACCAGGGAGACGTCGCCCGCGGTCCAGTCGATGTGCGTGGAGGGCTGGTCGACGTGCAGGGTCGCGGGCACCACGCCGTGCCGCATGGCGTGCACCATCTTGATGATGCCGGCGACACCGGCGGCGGCCTGCGTGTGGCCGATGTTCGACTTGATGGAACCGAGCAGCAGCGGGGACGGACGGTCCTGGCCGTAGACCGCGAGCAGCGCCTGGGCCTCGATCGGGTCGCCCAGCGTGGTGCCGGTGCCGTGCGCCTCGACCACGTCCACGTCGGAGACCGACAGGCCGGCGGAGGCCAGGGCCGAGCGGATCACGCGTTGCTGCGACGGTCCGTTCGGGGCGGTGAGGCCGTTGGAGGCGCCGTCCTGGTTCACCGCCGAACCGCGGACGACGGCCAGCACGGTGTGGCCGTTGCGCAGGGCATCCGACTGGCGTTCCAGCACCAGCAGACCGACACCCTCGCCCCAGCCGGTGCCGTCGGCGGCGTCGGCGAAGGACTTGCAGCGGCCGTCCATCGCGAGACCGCGCTGCTTCGAGAAGGCCACGAAGGAACCAGGCGTCGACATGACGGTCACCCCGCCCGCCAGGGCGAGCGAGCATTCACCGTTGCGCAGCGCGGAAGACGCGAGGTGCAGGGCGACCAAAGAGGACGAACAGGCCGTGTCGACGGTGACCGCGGGGCCTTCGAGACCGAAGGTGTAGGCGACGCGGCCGGACAGCACGCTCTGCGCCGTGCCGGTGCCCTGGTAGCCCTCGAAGATGTCGTCGGACACCAGAGTCGAGTAGTCGTTGGACATCACGCCGGCGAACACGCCGGTCTTGGAGCCGCGCACGGAGGCCGGGTCGATGCCCGCGCGTTCGAAGGCCTCCCACGCCGTCTGCAGCAGCAGGCGGTGCTGGACGTCGGTGGCGAGGGCCTCGCGCGGGGACATGCCGAAGAAGTCCGGGTCGAACGACGGGGCGTCGTGCAGGAACCCGCCCTGCATCACGTGGGTCTTGCCCGCGGTGTCCGGGTCGGGGTCGTAGAGCCCGTCGAGGTCCCAGCCGCGGTTCGCCGGGAAGCCGGTGACGCCGTCGCGCTCCTCGAACACCAGGCGCCACAGGTCTTCCGGCGACGACACGCCTCCGGGGTAGTGGCAGGCCATGCCGACGATCACGATCGGGTCGTCGGAAACCGGACCGGAGGAGACTTCCGGCACGTGGACGTCCGCGCCGAACAGCTCGTCGTGCAGGTAGGAGGCCAGGGCGCCGGCGGTCGGGTAGTCGAAGATCAGCGTCGCGGGCAGGCGGATACCGGTCGACGCGGTCAGGCGGTTGCGCAGCTCGACGGCGGTCAGCGAGTCGAAACCGAGGCCCTGGAACGTGCGCGTGCGGTCCACTTCGGACGCACCGCCGTGGCCGAGCACGGCGGCGACCTCGGCGGCCACCAGGTCCAGCAACGCCTCCAGGCGCGCGTCGGAACCGAGTCGCGACAGCTCCGCGGCCAGGCCTTCGGCGGCAACGGACTGCGCGGCGGCACGGCGTTTCGGGGTCTTGATCAGGCCGCGCAACAACGGCGGCGGCGTGCCCTGGGCACGCAACGCGGGAAGGTCCAGGCGCAGCGGCAACAGGAAGGCGTCGGAGCCGGCGGCTCCCGCGTCGAACAGCGCGAGCCCCTCGGCCACCGACAGGGGCGGCATGCCGGAGCGGGCGATGCGCTGCATGTCGGCGTCCGACATCGCGGCGGTCATGCCCGAGGTCTGCTCCCACGCGCCCCACGCCAGCGCGACGGCGTGCTGCCCGGCGGCGCGGCGGACGCGGGCCAGGGCGTCGAGGAAAGCGTTGGCGGCGGCGTAGTTCGCCTGGCCGGCACCACCGAACGTGCCCGCGGCCGACGAGAACAGCACGAAAGGCACGTCCGGCAGCAGCGAGTGCAGGTGCAGCGCCGCGTCCGCCTTCGGGCGCAGCACGGTGTCCAGGCGCTCAGCGGTGAGCGACTCGACCACGCCGTCGTCGAGCACCGCGGCGGTGTGGACGACTCCGCCGACAGAATGCCGTGACAGCAACGATTCCAGCGCCGCGCGGTCGGAGACGTCGCACGCCTCCACGATCACGTCCGCGCCCAGGTCGCGCAGAGCGGACACGTCGGCGGATCCGGTGCGGGAGACCAGCAGCAGCTCGCGAACACCGTGCTCGGCGACGAGGTGCCGGGCCACCAGCTGACCGAGTCCGCCCGTGCCGCCGGTGATCAGCACGCGACCGGACCACGACAGCCGTTCGGCCGGCAGCGCGGCCCGGGCCAGGCGCGCCGCGAGCACGACACCGTCGCGGATCGCCAGGACCGGTTCGTCGGTGGTCAGTGCGTGCAGCACCGCGCCGGCGGAGGCCTCGGCGAAGTCGAGGTCCAGCAGCACGAACCGGCCGGGGTGCTCGGACTGCGCCGACCGCACCAGGCCGCGCGCGGCCGCGGCGGCGAGATCATCGCCGTCCACCGCGCCGCGCGTGACGAACGCGAGCCGTCCCGAAGGCCGCGACACGAACTCCTGGATCAGCGCGAGCACCCGCGCGCACGTCTCACGAACATCAGTGCCGACAACGGGAACCAGCGTCAGGTCGGCGTCGGTCAACGAGGAGACGACCGGACCGGCGGCCAGCGACAGGACGTCCGGGCCGAGCACCGCGACGGTCTGCTCGGCGAATCCGGCGGGCAGCTCGACCGGCGTCCACTCGATGCGGAACAACGAGTCGCGACCGGCCCCGGAGCCTAGTTCGTCAACCGGGACCGGACGGGTCTGCAACGCCTCGACGGAGGCGACGGGTGCGCCGGTCGCGTCGGCGACGGCGATCTCCATCGAGCCGTCCTCGCCGCGCGTCAACCGCACCCGGACCGCGGCAGCGCCCGAGGCGTGCAGGGACACGCCCTGCCACGAGAACGGCAGCCCACCCCGGCTGATCGATCCGAGGTCACCGAACCCGGCGGCGTGCATGCCGGCGTCCAGCAACGCCGGGTGCAGCCCGAACGCGCCGCCGTCGGCACCTTCGGGCAATGCGACCTCGGCGTAGACGACGCCGTCGCCGCCCCGCCACACCGCCCGCAGGCCCTGGAAGACCGGCCCGTAGTCGAAGCCCATGTCGGTGAAGCGCTCGTAGGAACCGGTGATGTCAACGGCTTCGGCACCGGCAGGCGGCCACACCGAGGCGTCGAACGACACCGCGGACTCACCCGAGCCGAGCACACCGGAAGCGTGCTGGAGCCAAGGCGTGTCAACGGCTCCTTCCGGACGCGAGAAGATCGCGACCGATCGGCGTCCGGCGGAGTCGGCGGCTCCGACGGAGACCTGCACCTGCACGGCGGTTTCCGGCGTCAGCACCAGCGGCGCGGCGAGCGTGAGCTCCTCCACGCGCGAGCAGCCCACCTCGTCGGCGGCCCGCACCGCGAGCTCCAGGAACGCGGTGCCGGCGAACAGCACCCGGCCCATCACCACGTGGTCGGCCAGCCACGGGTGCGTGGCCAGCGACAGGCGCGACGTGAACAGGTGACCTGCCGAGCCCGCGAGCTCCACCGCCGCACCGAGCAACGGATGCCCGACCGCCCCGAGGCCCGCGCCGCGCACGTCACCCGACGAGGTCTTCGGCCGCGGCCAGAACCGCTGCCGCTGGAACGCGTACGTGGGCAGGTCGACCCGAGCGGCACCGGAGCCCTCGAACAACTGCGCCCAGTCCACGGAAACACCGGAGACGTGCAGGCGCGCCAGGCCGGAGACGAACGCGAGCTCCTCGCCGCGGTCCTTGCGCAGCACCGGAACCGCGCCGTCGACCAGTGCCGACAGCACACCGTCCGGTCCGATCTCGACGAACGTCCGCTCCCCCAGCGCCGTCACGTTGTCGTGGAACCGCACCGCGTTCCGCACGTGCGACACCCAGTACTCGGGCGAGGTCACGTCACCGGAGGCCTGGAACGGGATCGACGGCGCGTGGAAGGTCAGCCCGGAGATGGCCGTGCGGAACGCGTCCAGCATCGGTTCCATCAACGGCGAGTGGAACGCGTGCGACACGGAAAGCCGTTTGGTCTTGCGATCGGCGAACCGGGCGGCGACGGCGAGCGCTTCTTCCTCAACGCCCGCAACGACAACCGCGGAGGGCCCGTTCACCGCCGCGATCGACACACCGGCGGTCAGCAGCGGCGCGACCTCGCCCTCGGTCGCCTGCACCGCGATCATCACGCCACCCGCGGGCAGCCCCTGCATCAGCGTCGCCCGCGCGGTCACCAGCGCACACGCGTCCTCCAGCGACAGCACTCCGGCGATGTGCGCGGCCGCGATCTCGCCGATCGAGTGGCCGGCGACGTGCCCCGGCACGATCCCGAACGACTCCATCGACCGGTACAGGGCGACCTGCAACGCGAACAAAGCCGGCTGGGTGAAGCGCGTCTGCTCCAGGGCGGCCTCGTCCTCGCCCCACATCACCGACCGCAGCGCCGGGTCGAGGTGCGCGAGGACCTCGTCGAACGCGGCGGCGAAGACCGGGAACCGGGCGTGCAGCTCCCGGCCCATGCCGAGGCGCTGCGATCCCTGACCGGAGAAGAGGAACGCGAGCGCGTGCTCCTCGGCCGCGACGCCGCGCGCCAGCTCCGTTCCGTCCGGCAGCACCACGGCCCGCTGCTCGAACGACGCCCGCGCGGTCGCCAGGGTGAATGCGACGTCCAGCGGCGACAGGGCATCCACGACCGACTGCAGCCGGACCCGCTGTTCCTCCAACGCGGCGGGGGTGCGGCCGGACAGAACCCACGGCAGCACAGCGGGGCTGACTGCCGGTTCGGAGGCCTCAACGACGAGTGGTGGCGCCTGTTCAAGGATCACGTGTGCGTTCGTACCCGAGACACCGAACGCGGACACACCAGCACGCAACGGCCGATCGACCGAAGGCCACGGCCGTGCCTCGTGCAGCAGCGAGACGTTGCCCTTGGTCCAGTCGACCTGGGTGGACGGCGTGCCGAGGTGCAGGGTCTTGGGCAGCAGGCCGTTCTGCAGCGCCATGACGACCTTGATCACACCGGCGACGCCCGCGGCGCCCTGCGGGTGACCGATGTTGGACTTGACCGACCCGAGGTAGAGCGGCTCGGCGCGGTCCTGCCCGTAGACGGAGAGAATCGCCTGCGCCTCAATGGGATCACCGAGCGTGGTGCCGGTGCCGTGAGCCTCTACAGCGTCTACATCGGACGGAGCGAGGCCGCCGTTCTGCAGGGCCTGGCGGATGACGCGTTGCTGCGACGGGCCGTTCGGCGCGGTCAGGCCGTTCGAGGCGCCGTCCTGGTTGACCGCCGAGCCGCGGACGACCGCGAGGATCTTGTCACCGGCGCGCCGCGCGTCGGAAAGGCGCTTGAGCACCAGCACGCCGACGCCTTCGGACCAGCCGGTGCCGTCCGCGTCGTCGGAGAACGCCTTGCAGCGCCCGTTTCCGGCGAGGCCGCCCTGCGAGGTGAAGGCGGCGAACCCGGCGGGCGTGGTCATGACGGCGACACCGCCGGCCAGCGCCAGGTCGCACTCACCGGCACGCAGCGCCGACGACGCGAGGTGCAGGGCCACCAAGGACGAAGAACACGCCGTGTCGACGGTGACCGCGGGACCTTCCAGCCCGAGGAGGTAGGAGATGCGGCCGGACAGCACGGAGGCGGCGAACGCGGTGGTGGCGTAGAGGCCGACGTCCTCGCCGGAGCGGGAGAGCAGGTCGGCGTAGTCCTGGGAGGTGGTGCCCATGAACACGCCGGTCCTGGTGCCGCGCAGCGACTGCGCGTTGACGCCCGCGCGTTCCAGTGCCTCCCAGGCGGTTTCCAGCAGCAGGCGCTGCTGCGGGTCCATGACGACGGCTTCGCGGGGCGAGATGCCGAAGAACCCGGCGTCGAACGACGCCGGGTCTTCGAGGAAGCCACCTTCGACGGTGGCGGTGTCGAGCTCGGAGACGTCCCAGCCACGATCGGCGGGGAAGCCGCCGATCACGTCCCTGCCTTCGGCGACGACCTGCCAGAGGTCCTCCGGCGAGGCCACGCCGCCGGGGTACCGGCACCCGATGCCCACGATCGCGATCGGTTCCACCGCTGCCGCGATCAGCTGCTGGTTCTGCTTGCGCAGCCGGTCGATCTCCTTCAGTGACGACCGCAGAGCCTCGACGTACTGGTTAGCAGAGGTGGTCATCGCGCTTCCTTCTCGGATCGCCCGCTAGTTCATGGCGTCCCCGATCGCCAGACGCAGGAGGGCTTCGCCGTCCATGTCGTCGATCGATTCCGCCTCGGCTGCAAGCACAACATCTCCGGCGCTGTTGTTTTCCCCACTGTCCTGAGCGAGTTGCAGGACGAGGTCCAGCAGGCCGGCCTGGCGCAGGCGGCTGACGGGGATCGACGCGAGCGTCTCCCGGATGTGCGCTTCCGGGTCGTTGGCGGCCGTGACCTCGCCGAGGAGCTCCGTGCGGATGAACCGGGCCAGCGCGGCGGGGGTCGGGTAGTCGAACACCAGCGTCGCGGGCAGCGCCACGCCGGTGGCCGCCTTGAGCCGGTTGCGCAGGTCGACCGCTGTCACCGAGTCGAAGCCGACGTCGCGGAACGCCCTGCTCGGCCCGAACGCCTCCGCGCTGTCGAAGCCGAGTGTCGCGGCGGCTTCGGTGCGGACGAGGTCGAGCAGTGTGCGGGTGCGGTCGGCCTCGGGCAACGCCAGCAGCCGCTCCTTGAGCCCCGAGTCCGTCGTCTCGGGTTCTTCCAGGGCCTTCTGGACCGACGGGATGCCCATCAGCAGCGGACTGGGCCTGGCCGCGGTGAAGCTCGGCGCGAACTTCTCCCAGTCCATGTTGGTGATCGTCAGCGACGTGTGGCCGTCCTCGACCGCCTGCTGCAGCGCGGTGATCGCGAGGTCGGGTTTCATGGTGTGCACGCCGCGGCGGCGCAGCTGTTCGGCGCCTTCCTCGTTCTCCGACGCCATGCCGGAGCCGGCCCAGGCACCCCAGGCGATCGACGTGGCCTTGAGGCCTCGGGCCCGGCGGAAGTGCGCGAGGCCGTCAAGATAGGCGTTGGAGGCGGCGTACGCGGGTTGCGCGCCACTGCCCCAGCTCGCCGCGCCCGACGAGAACAGGATGAACGCGTCCAGGTCGCTCGTCAGCTCGTGCAGCAGCCACGCGCTGGTCATCTTGGCCTTGAGCAGCCGGTCCAGCTGGTCGATGCCGAGCGCGTCGGTCGGCGCGTTGCCCTCGACCACCCCGGCCGCGTGCACGACGGCTTTGAGGTCGGGCACCGAGTCGATCACCGCCTTGAGGCTGTCGCGGTCGGAGGCGTCGCAGGCCGCGATCGTGACGCGGGCGCCCAGTGCCTCGAGCTCCTGGCGCAACTCCTGGGCGCCGGGTGCCTGGTCACCGCGGCGGCTGGTGAGCAGCACGTGCTCGGCGCCGCGGCCGGCGACCCAGCGGGCGACGTGGCCGCCCAGCGCGCCGGTGCCGCCGGTGATCAGGACCGTGCCGCGCGGGGTCCACTCGGCGGGCTTCGCCGCGCGCTGGGCCGGGACGAGCCGGCGGCCGTGGACGCCGGTGTCGCGGACCGCGAGCTGGTCCTCACCGCCGCCGTTGGTGATCGCGGCGACCAGGCCCTGCTGGATCTGGCCGTCGATCGTCTCCGGCAGGTCGACCAGACCGCCCCAGCGGCGCGGCAGGTCGAGCGCGGCCACCCTGCCCAGGCCCCACAACGCGACCTGGCCGGGGTTGGTGACGTGGTCGGTGGCGCCGGTCGAGATCGCCTGCTTCGTGACCGCCCAGAACGGCGCGGTGCTGCCGGCGTCGCCGAGCGCCTGCAGGAGCAGGACGTTCAGCGCGAGACCGAGCGGGGTCGAGGTGAACTCCTCGTGCGGCGTGTTCTCCGTGCCGAGCAACGAGATCACGCCCACCGGTTCGATGCCGACCAGTTCGGTGGCGAGCAGCGCGCGTTCGGCGTTCTTCGTGACGGTGACCCGCACGAGGTCGTTGCCGAACGTCCTGAGCACCGCTTCGTGCCACTCGTCCGTCTGCTCGGGTACGGCGGCGAGCCAGGTGCCGTTGATGCCGGTCGCCTGGACGCCGCGCAGCAGCTGCCACGAGTCCCGGTAGCGCCATCCATCCACAGTGGACTTCTGCTGCTGCTTCGCGCGCCATTCCCTGAGTGCCGGGAGGACGTTCTCCGCGTCGACGCCGAGCGCGTCGGTGAGCTCGCCGTTCTCGACGAGCTGCCAGAACGCGCTGTCCTCGGCGTTGCTCGTCCTGGCGGCGGCCTTGGGCCAGAACCTGCTGCGGTCGAACGGATACGTCGGCAGGTCGATCCTGCGCCCGCCGGGGTAGCTCCACCGCACGTCGAGACCCGCGACCCACGCCTCGGCGAGGCTCGTGGTGAACCGTGCCCTTCCGCCCTGGTCGCGGCGCAGCGACCCGACCGTGACCAGTTCCGTGCCGTCGGCGTCTGCCGTGGCCTGCGCGGACATCGTGAGCACGGGGTGCGGGCTCGACTCGACGAACACCCGATAGCCGTCCTCGATCAGCTTCCGCGTGACCGCGACGAACTCGATGGGCCTGCGCGCGTTCTCGTACCAGTAGTCGGCGTCGAGGGTCGCGGTGTCGATGCGGCCGGCCTTGACCGTCGAGTAGAACGCGATGTCGGTGGAGCGCGGCGTGATCGTGCCGAGCAGCGTCATGAGCTTCTCGCGCAGCGGTTCGACCTGCGGCCCGTGCGAGGCGACCGTGCTCGCCACCACCCGTGCCCGGATCTCCCTGGCCTGGCACAGTTCCACGAACTCGGTGAGCTCAGGAAGCGCGCCGGCGACCGTGCACGCGTTGGGGCTGTTGATGCCCGCGATGGACAGCGCCGGCCACCGCTCGATGAGCTGCCGCGCCTCCTCGACCGGCAGTGCCACGCTCGCCACCGCGCCGTTGCCGACGAGCTCGTCCGCGAACAGCTGGGACCGCAGCACGACGATCTTGGCGGCGTCGTCGAGGCTCAGCGCCCCGGCGGTGAAGGCGGCGGCGATCTCACCCTGGGAGTGGCCGACGACCGCGGCCGGCTCGACCCCGTTCTTCCGCCACGTCCGCGCCAGCGACACCATCACCGCGAACAGCGTCGGCTGCAGGATCTCGATGCGTTCCAGCAGCTCCGCCTCGCCGCGCAGCACGTCCCGCACGGACCAGCCGACCAGCTTGCCGATCGCCTCGTCGCACTCGGCCATGCTGTGCGCGAACGTCTCGTCCTCGTCCAGCAGCTCGACCGCCATGCCGTGCCACTGCGAGCCCTGACCGGGGAAGATGAACACCGGCGCACTCTCTTGCGCGACACCCTGGACCACTTCGTCCCCGATGAGCACCGCACGGTGGTCGAACACCGACCGCGTGGTCAGCAACGAGAACCCGATGTCCTCCGCCTTGCCTTCGAGCGCGCGCACCTGCTCAATACGAGCCTTCAGCGACGCCGCCGACTTCGCCGACACCACCAACGGAATCGATCCCGACTGGGGGCCCCAAGGGGAGACCGAGGTCCCCACTCCAATCGTCCCACGCGAGCCCGACGAATCCCCGCCCACAAGATCGACAACAGCCGAGTTGTCCACAGGCACCGAGTTGTCCACAGATCCGTCGGCGGCGCCCTGACCAGCATTTTCACCGAGTACGCTGGAAATCGGGGGGATCCCCGACGGCGCCTCCTCCAAGATCATGTGGGCGTTCGTGCCGGAGATGCCGAACGCCGACACGCCTGCCCTGCGCGGGTGGCCGTCGGTCTCCCACTCACGCGACTCGGTCAGCAGCTCGACCGCGCCCGCCGACCAGTCGACGTGCGACGAAGGCGCGGTCACGTGCAGCGTCCGCGGCAGAACGCCGTGCTGCAGCGCGAGCACCATCTTGATCACGCCGGCGACACCCGCGGCGGCCTGCGTGTGGCCGATGTTCGACTTCACCGATCCCAGCCACAGCGGCGTCGACCGGTCCGTGCCATAGGTGTTGATCAAGGCCTGTGCCTCGATCGGGTCGCCCAGCGCTGTACCGGTGCCGTGCGCCTCCACGGCGTCGACATCGCTGACGGACAGACCGGCGTTCGCGAGAGCAGCACGGATGACCCGCTGCTGCGAGGGACCATTAGGCGCCGTCAGGCCGTTGGACGCACCGTCCTGGTTGACCGCCGAACCGCGAATCACCGCCAGCACCTGATGCCCGTTGCGCACCGCGTCGGACAGCCGCTCCATCACGACCATGCCGACACCTTCGGACCAGCCCGCGCCGTCGGCGTCGTCGGAGAACGCCTTCGACCGGCCGTTCGCCGCGAGCGCACCTTGCCGGGTGAGCTCGGCGAACGCGTACGGGGTGGTCATGATCGTCGCACCACCGGACACCGCGAGCGAGCACTCACCACCACGCAGCGCCTGCACGGCGAGATGCATGGCGACGAGAGAAGCGGAGCACGCAGTGTCGACCGTGACCGCAGGGCCCTCGAAGCCGAACGTGTACGACAGGCGACCCGAGATCACCGAAGCCGCGAGACCCGTAGCCGCGTGCCCCTCCGTGTCTTCCGCCGACGACGTGAGCAGAGTGGCGTAGTCCTGGCCGTTGGTGCCGACAAACACACCGGTCTGCGAGCCGCGCAACGAGAGAGGGTCGACGCCGACGCGCTCCAACGCTTCCCACGTCGTCTCGAGGAGGAACCGCTGCTGCGGGTCCATCGCAAGCGCCTCACGCGGTGAGATCCCGAAGAACGCCGGGTCGAAGTCCGCGGTCCCGGCGAGGAACCCGGCCTCGTGCGTGATCGACGTCGCGAGCACCGACTCCACGTCCCAGTCGCGGTCGACGGGGAACGCGCCCATGCCGTCACGTCCGTCGAGCAGCAGCTGCCACAGTTCTTCGGGCGTGTTCACGTCACCGGGGAAGCGGCACGCCATGCCGACGATGGCGATCGGCTCGTCGTTGCGCGCAACGACGGCCTCCGACGACTCGGCCCCGCCACCGCGCAGATGGTCGGCAAGTCGCCGTGGGGTCGGGTAGTCGTACACCAGTGACGCGGGCAGCGTTCGGCCGGTCGCCGCCGACAGCTGGTTGCGCAGCTCGACCGCGGTCAGCGAGTCGAAGCCGAGGTCGCGGAACTCCTTGTCCACGCCCACCGCGTGCGGCCCGGCGTAGCCGAGCACCGACGCGACGGCCGTCCGCACGGTGTCCAGCACGTCACCGGTGAACGTGACCTTCTTACGCGCCTTGGGTTTCTCGGGCAGGATCGCGATGGCGACGGTCGGTTCGGGCTCGGCGACCGCACGCCACATCGACTCCACGGCCAGGTCCGGCCGCATCGTGATCGCGCTCAGGTCGGCGCCCAGGCCGTCGGCCATGCCGGACCCGGCCCACGCGCCCCACGCGATGGACGTCGCGGGCAGCCCCGCCGAACGCCGGTCCCGCGCGATGGCGTCGAGCGCGGCGTTGGCGGCCGCGTAGTTGGCCTGGCCTGGGTTGCCGAGCGCTCCCGCGACCGACGAGAACAGCACGAACGCGTCCAGCTCCAGCGACCGCGTCACCTCGTCGAGCACCAGCGCTGAGGTGACCTTCGACCGGAACACCTCCGCGAACCGTTCCGGCGCAAGGCCTTCGAGGACTCCGTCGCTCAGTACGCCGGCAGTGTGCACGATGGCGTTCGGCGGGTGCTCGGCCAGCAGCCGCTCGACCGCGGCCCGGTCCGCGACGTCGCACGCCACGATCTCCGCGCCCAGCTCGTCCCGCAGCTCGGTCGCGCCCGGCGCGTCCAGACCGCGTCGGCTGACCAGCACGATCTTCTCGACGCCGCGTTCTTTCAGGTCACGGGCGACGTGGGTGCCGAGAGCGCCCGTGCCGCCGGTGACGATCACGGTGCCGTGCGGCTCCCACATCGCATCTGTTGGTGTGGCAGCGTCATAACGCCGCGCGAACACGCCCTCGGGACGGATCTCGACCTCGGTCTCGTCGCCGACGAGCACGGCGGCCAGGTGCGCGACATCGCCGGTGACGTCGACCAGTCCACCCCACTGCGCCGGCAACTCCAACGCCGCCACCCGGCCGAGGCCCCAGACGGCGCTTTGCGTCGCGCTGGTCGACGCACCGCGCGTCACCGCCCACACCGGAGCACTGACTCCCTTGCGGGCCAACGACTGGATCAGCTGCATCGTCGCGATCACACCGCGCGGCACGCCGTTCTCGTCCGTCTCCGAGTCCAGCGCGAGCAAGGACACGATCCCGTCGAACGGCGCCTCCGGAACGTCCTGCACCACGGTGCCGCCGACCGCCGCCGCGACCTCGCGAGCGAAGTCGCTCTCCTCGCCGAGCACCAGCCAAGTTCCGGAAACCGTGCCGCGCGGCGTGATCTGTTCCCACGACTCGCGGTGACGCCAGGAGTCCACAGAGGACTTGGCGCGGTCGAGCGGTGCGACGTCGAGCACGGTCGGCCAGTAACGCTCGTGCTGGAACGCGTACGTCGGCAGGTCCACCCGCCGCGCGCCGGTGCCCTCGAACAGCGCGCTCCAGTTCACGGTCGCGCCGCTGACGTGCAGGCGGGCGAGCCCCGCGACGAACGCCTGCTCCTCGCCGCGGTCCTTGCGCAGCAGCGGGATGCCGCTGACCATCGCCGACAGCACGCCGTCGGGCCCGATCTCCAGGAACGTGCTGCCGTCGAGCGCGCGCACCGTCTCGTGGAACCGCACGGCCTCCCGTACGTGCCGGACCCAATACTCGGATTGTTGAACAATCCCACCAGCCAACAACGGGATCGTCGGATTGTTGAACGATATGCCGCTGATCGCCGCCCGGAAGTCGTCCAGCATCGGCTCCATCAACGGCGAGTGGAACGCGTGGCTGACGTTGAGCTGCTTGAACTTCCGGCCGTTGAGTTGTTCAACAATCCTACGAGTCTCTTGTTCAACACCGGCGATGACGACCGCGTTCGGCCCGTTGACCGCCGCGATGGACACTCCGGGGGTGAGCAGCGGCGTGATCTCGTCCTCGCTCGCCTCGATGGCGATCATCGCGCCACCGGTGGGCAGCGCCTGCATCAGCGAGGCTCGTGCGGAGATCAGTGTGCACGCGTCCTCCAGGCTGAACACGCCGGCGACGTGCGCGGCCGCGATCTCACCGATCGAGTGGCCGGCGAGCCGGTCGGCCTTGATGCCGAACGACTCCGCGAGCCGGTAGAGCGCGACTTCGAGCACGAAGATCGCGGGCTGGGCGTTGCCGGTCTGGTTCAGCGCGTCCGCGTCGTCACCCCACATGATCGACCGCAGCGACGGGTCGAGGTGCGCGAGCACGGCGTCGAACGCGTCCGCGAACACCGGGAACCGCTCGTACAGCTCGCGGCCCATGCCGAGCCGTTGCGAGCCCTGTCCGGTGAACAGCAGCGCCAGGTCGCGCTCGGCCACCTCTCCCCTGGCGATCTCGACGCCGTCGACGAGCACGACCCGGTGCTCGAACGAGCTGCGCGACACCGCCAGCGAGTAGGCGAGGTCGAGCGGCGAGGCGTCCACCGAGCCGAGGCGCGCGAGCTGGTCGGCCAGCGCCTCCTCGGACCGCCCGGACACCACCAGCGGCACCACCGCGGCGCTGACGGTCACCTCGGGAGCCGGCGCGGTGAACTCCGGCGCCTCCTCGATGATCACGTGCGCGTTCGTGCCGGACACACCGAACGACGAGACACCGGCCCGGCGCGGACGACCGCTCGAAACCCAGTCGCGACGTTCCGTCAGCAGCTCGACATCACCGGTCTGCCACTCCACATTGGACGAGGGCGCGTCGACGTGCAGCGTCCGCGGCAGCACGCCGTGCCGCAGCGCCATGATCATCTTGATCACGCCGGCGACACCACCGGCCGACTGCGGGTGGCCGAGGTTCGACTTGATGGACCCGAGCAGCAGCGGCTTCTCGCGGTTCTGACCGTAGGTCGCGAGCACGGCCTGCGCCTCGATCGGGTCACCCAGCGTCGTGCCGGTGCCGTGTGCCTCGACGGCGTCCACTTCGGACGGCTGCAGACCGGCGTTCGCCAACGCCTGCCGGATCACGCGCTGCTGGGACGGGCCGTTCGGAGCGGTCAGGCCGTTCGACGCGCCGTCCTGGTTGATCGCGGAGCCGCGCAGCACCGCGAGCACCTCGTGGCCGTTGCGGCGCGCGTCCGACAACCGTTCCAGCAGCACGACACCGGCGCCCTCGGACCAGCCGGTGCCGTCGGCGGCCTCGGCGAACGCCTTGCAGCGCCCGTCGGGCGCGAGCCCACCGGCGGCGGTGAAGGCGGAGTAGGCGTTCGGGGTGGTCATGACCGCGACACCACCGGCCAGCGCCAGGTCGCACTCGCCGTTGCGCAACGCCTGCGAGGCCCAGTGCATGGCGACCAGGGACGAGGAGCAGGCCGTGTCGATGGTGACCGCGGGGCCTTCCAGCCCGAGAAGGTAGGAGATGCGGCCGGACAGCACCGACGCGGAGAACGCCGTCGTCGCGTACGGGCCGGTCTCCTCCAACGATCGGTTGAGCAGTGACTCGTAGTCCTGCCCGGTGGTGCCGACGAAGACGCCGGTCAGGCTGCCCTTCAGCGAGGTGGGGTCGATGCCCGCGCGTTCCAGTGCCTCCCACGAGGTCTCCAGCAGGAGCCGCTGCTGCGGGTCCATCACGACGGCTTCGCGCGGTGAGATGCCGAAGAAGCCCGCGTCGAAGTCGGCGACGGCGTCGAGGAAGCCGCCCTCGAACGTCGTACTGGCGAGGCGTTCCAGGTCCCAGCCGCGGTCGGACGGGAACCGCGAGATCACGTCGCGGCCCTCGAACACCAGGTCCCACAACGCTTCCGGCGTCGTGACACCGCCGGGGTATCGGCAGCCGATGCCGACGATCACGATCGGGTCGTCCGTGGCCTGGGTGGCCGCGCGGACCTCGATCTGTTGCGTGCCACCGAACAGCTCGTCCTTCAGGTGCTGCGCGAGCGTTGTCGCGGTCGGGTAGTCGAACACGAGCGTCGCGGGCAGCGCGAGTCCGGTCGCGGTCTTCAACCGGTTGCGCATCTCGACCGCGGTGACCGAGTCGAAACCCAGCTCGCGGAACGCCCTGCCGACCGGGACCTGGTCGCTTTCCGCGTAGCCCAGCGTCTTCGCGGCCTCGGCGCGAACGAGGTCGAGCAGCGCGCGGTCGCGTTCGGCCTCGGTGAGCCCGGCCAGGCGTTGCTTGATCCCCGACTCCTCGACGGGTTCCTCGGCGAGTGCCTGGCGCACTTCGGGAATGCCGCTGAGCAGCGGGCTCGGGCGTTCGGAGGTGAAGCTGGGCGCGAACTTCGCCCAGTCGATGTCGGTGACGGTGAGCTGGGTCTGGTCGTCGGCGACGGCCTGACGCAGCACCCTCATCGCGAGCTCGGGCGGCATCGAGCCGATGCCGATCCGGTGCAGCGCCTCGTACATGTCGTGGTCGGCGGCCATCCCGGCGTCCGCCCAGGCACCCCACGCGATGGAGGTCGCCTTGAGGCCGAGCGAGCGGCGCAGGTGGGCGAGGCCGTCGAGGTAGGCGTTGGCCGCCCCGTACGCGGGCTGTCCACCGCTGCCCCAGCTCGCCGCACCGGACGAGAAGAGGATGAACCGGGCGTCCGGGGCGAGTTCGTGCAGGTGTTTCGCCGCGGTGATCTTCGTGTCGAGCAACGCGGTGACGTCCTCGTAGCGCAGCTCGTCGATCGGGGCGTCGCCGGTGCCGATGCCCGCCGCGTGCACGACCGTCGTCAGGTCGTCGATGTCCGCGAGCAGGGCGGCGAGTGCTTCGCGGTCCGCGGCGTCGCAGGCCGCGATCGTGACCCGCGTGGTCTTCTCCAGCTCTGCCTTGAGTTCTGCCGCACCCGGTGCGTCGAGACCGCGACGGCTGGTGAGCACCAGGTGCTCGGCGCCGGCCTCGGCCATCCAGCGGGCGACGTGGCCGCCGAGCGCGCCGGTGCCGCCGGTGATCAGCACGGTGCCGGACGCCTGGAACTCCGGGCCGTGGTGGGCGTTCGTGCGGACCAGACGGCGCGCGAACACTCCGTTGTCCCTGATGGCGAGCTGGTCCTCGGTACCGGTCAACGCGGCCGCGAACCGTTGTGCTGCCTTGGGGTTGAGCGTGTCCGGCAGGTCGATCAGGCCGCCCCAGCGGCGGGGCAGGTCGAGTGCGGCGACGCGGCCGAGACCCCAGATCGCGGTCTGGTCCGGGTCGACCTCTTCGGCGCCGACCGCCACGGCCTTGCGCGTGACCGCCCAGACCGGTGCGCTGACACCGGCTTCGGCCAGTGCCTGGACCAGCGTGATCGTGGCCCGCAGGCCGGTCATGGCGATGACGCCGTCGATCGTCGCGGGCAGCCGTCCGACGAGGTCTTCGCGGTTGATCTGCTCGTCCACGTCGATGTGCACGGCGTTCAGCGCGTCGATGACGTCCTGGGCCTCGGTGCCGGACGTGACGACGAGCCACGTGCCGGTCGCTGCTCCGGTGACGGTGACCGGGACCCACTGGTCGCGGTACCGCCAGGTGTCCATTGTGGATTCGGACTTGCGGCGGCTGCGCCATTGGGCGAGCGTGCGCGCGACGTCCTGTCCGACACCGAGGTCTTCGAGGCCGCCGTTGTCGACGAGCGCCCAGAACTCGGCGTCGACCGGGTCGGAGGTGTCCTTGACCAGCGGCTCTGGCCAGAACCTCTGGCGGTCGAACGGATACGTGGGCAGCAGGACGTTCTTGCCGCCGGGGTAGCGCCACTGGACGTCGAGGCCCGCGACCCACGCCTGGGCGAGCGAGGTGGTGAACCGCCGCTTGTCGCCCTGGTCGCGGCGCAGCGAGCCGATGGCGACGATCTCGGCGTTGATCGCCTCCGCGGTCTGCTGTGCGGGCAGCATCAGCACGGGGTGCGCGCTCGACTCGATGAGCACGCGATGGCCGTCCCGCACGAGCTTTTCGACGACCTTGGCGAAGCTGACGGGCTGCCGGGCGTTCTGGAACCAGTACTCGGCGTCGAGGGTCGCGGTGTCGATGCGGCCGCCGGTGACGGTCGAGTAGAACGGCACGCTGCCGGTCTGCGGCGTGATGTCCGCGAACAGCTCCAGGATCTGGTCGCGGAGCCGGTCGACCTGGGCGCAGTGCGAGGCGACCGTGCTGCCGATCACGCGGGCGCGGATGTCCTTGACCACGCAGCTTTCCACGAACTTCTCGAGTTCGGGGACCGCGCCGGCGACCGTGCAGGCGTGCGGGCTGTTGACGCCCGCGATCGCCAGCTCCGGCGGCAGCAGCTGCTCCACCTCGGTGGCGGGCAGGGCGATGCTGGCGACGGCACCGTTGCCGACGAGCTCGTCGGCGAACAGCTGCGACCGCTTGACGACGATCCGCGCGGCCTGGTCGAGGCTGAGCGCGCCGGCGATGTAGGCGGCCGCGATCTCGCCCTGCGAGTGGCCGACGACCGCCGCGGGCTCCACGCCGTTCGCCCGCCACGTCTGCGCGAGCGAGATCATGATCGCGAACAGCGCGGGCTGCAGGACCTCGATGCGTTCCAGCAGGCCGGCGTCGCCGCGGAGCACCTCGATGACCGACCAGCCGACCTGGCCCGCGATCGCGCGGTCCGCCTCGGCCATCCACCGCGCGAACGTCTCGTCCTCGTCGAGCAGCCGCACCGCCATGCCGTGCCACTGGCTGCCCTGACCGGGGAACACGAACACCGGCCCCGGCCCCGCCTCCACCACGGCACCTTCGACGACCTCGTCGCCGACGATCACCGCCCGATGCTCGAACCTGCTGCGCCCGGCCAGCGAGAACCCGACGTCCACCGGGTCCTGCCCACCGTCGACGAGCGCCTTGATCCGCTCCACCTGCGTCCGCAGCGACGCCGCCGACTTCGCCGACACCACCAACGGAATCGATCCCGACTGGGGGCCCCAGGGGGAGACCGAGGTCCCCACTCCAATCGTCCCACGCGAGGCCGACGAATCCGCGCCCACAAGATCGACAACAGCCGAGTTGTCCACAGGCGCCGAGTTGTCCACAGATTTCGGCGAGCCCGGTTGACCAGCGGTTTCAACGACTACGCTGGAAATCGGGGGGATCCCCGACGGCGCTTCCAAGATCACGTGGGCGTTCGTGCCGGAGATGCCGAACGAGGAGACGCCGGCGCGACGCGGACGGTCGACAGCGGGCCATTCGCGCGAGGAGGTGAGGAGTTCGACGGCACCCTCGTCCCACTCGATGCGGGAGGACGGCGCGGACACGTGCAGCGTCCGCGGCAGCACGCCGTGCTGCAGAGCCATGATCATCTTGATGACACCGGCGACGCCGGCGGCTGACTGCGTGTGACCGATGTTCGACTTGATCGAGCCCAGGTAGAGGGGCTCGGAACGCTCCTGGCCGTAGACGGCGAGCAGCGCCTGCGCCTCGATCGGGTCGCCGAGCGAGGTGCCCGTGCCGTGCGCCTCCACCGCGTCGACATCAGCCGGGGCGAGCCCGGCCGACGCCAGCGCCGCGCGGATCACCCGTTGCTGAGACGGACCGTTGGGAGCGGTCAGGCCGTTGGACGCGCCGTCCTGGTTGACGGCGGTGCCCTTCAGCACCGCGAGGATGTTGTGGCCGAGCCGCACGGCGTCCGACTGCCGCTCCAGCACGAGCAGGCCGACGCCCTCGGAGAACCCGGTGCCGTCCGCGCCCTCGGAGAACGCCTTGCAGCGCCCGTCCGACGAGACGCCGCGCTGCCGCGAGATCTCGATGAACGTCGCGGGCGTCGACATCACCGCCACGCCACCGGCCAGCGCCAGCGACGACTCCCCCGTCCGCAGTGACTGCACGGCCAAGTGCATTGCCACCAAAGAAGAAGAGCAAGCTGTGTCGATCGTGACGGCCGGGCCTTCCAGACCGAGCACATAGGACACTCGGCCGGACGCGACCGACGGCGACGACCCGGTGCCGTGGTGGCCCTCGAACTCACCGCCGAGCAGCTGTGCGTAGTCGTTGTACATGACGCCGGCGAACACGCCGGTGTTGCTGCTGCGCAACGAGACCGGGTCGATCCCGGCGCGTTCGAACGCCTCCCACGCGGTCTCCAGCAGCAGGCGCTGCTGCGAGTCGGTCGCGAGCGCCTCCCTCGGCGACATGCCGAAGAACGCCGGGTCGAACTCGCCCGCGTCGTGCAGGAAGCCGCCGAGCCGCGTCGCCGAGGTGCCGATGTCGTTGCCGGAGAACAGGGAGTCGAGGTCCCAGCCGCGGTCGGACGGGAACTCGGTGATCGCGTCCGTGCCGTCCAGCACGAGCTGCCACAGGTCTTCCGGCGTCGACACTCCGCCGGGGAACCGGCACGCCATGCCCACGACGACGATCGGGTCGTCGTCCGAAACAGTCGGCGTGGTGACCACGGTGCCGCTGTCCGCACCGAACAGCTCGTCGCGGAGGAACGTCGCGAGAACGTGTGCTGTCGGGTAGTCGAACACGAGCGTCGCGGGCAGCCGCAATCCGGTGACCGCGGTGAGGCGGTTGCGCAGGTCGACGGCGGTCAGCGAGTCGAAGCCGAGGTCGCGGAACGCCCGTCCGGCGTCGAAGCCCTCCAGCGCCAGCACCGCGCTGACCTGCGTGCGGATCAGGTCGAGCAGCGCTTCGAGGCGGTCGGCGTCGCTCAGCGGCCGCAGCTTCGCGGCCAGGCCGGTCGCCGCGTCGGAACCGGCGACCGTGCGGCGCGTGCGGGTCCTGATCAGGCCGCGCAGCAACGAAGGCACCTCGCCCCGCGCCCGCAGGGTCGCGAGATCGAGGCGTGCGGGCAGCAGCACCGCTTCGCCGCTCGCCATCGCCGCGTCGAACAGCGCGGTGCCCTGCGCGGGCGTGATCGGCGGCATTCCGGCCCGCACCAGGCGTTCCCGGTCGGTGTCGGTCAGCGAACCGGTCAGACCGACCGTGGCCTCCCAGGTGCCCCAGGCCAGCGACACGGTGTTCGGCCGGTGCTGGGCGAGCGCGTCGAGGAACGCGTTGGCCGCCGCGTAGTTGCCCTGGCCGGCGCCGCCGAGAATGCCCGCGGCGGACGAGAACAGCACGATCCTGGCGTCCGGCAACAACTCGTGCAGGTGCCACGCCGCGTCGACCTTGGGCCTCAGCACGGTGTCGAGCTGCTCGGGCGTCAGCGACTCGATCACGCCGTCGTCCAGCACGCCCGCGGTGTGCACGACGGATTTCACGGTGTGCTTCTTCAGCAGCCGTTGCAGCGCCTTGCGGTCGCTGACATCGCACTTGACGACCTTGACGGCGGCATCGACCTCCCAGTCGGGCTTCTTGCCGCTGCGGCTGGCCAGAATCAGTTCGGTGACGCCGTGTTCGGCGACGAGGTGCTGCGCGATCACGCCACCGAGCCCGCCGGCGCCAGTGATCAGCACCGGGCTTTCCCAGACGATCTCCCGCACCGCTGCCGTCCGCGTCAACCGCGGCGCCTGCAGCTGCCCGTTCCGGACGCGCACCTGCGGCTCGTCGGAGGCAAGCGCTTGCGGCAGCACGGCTTCGTCGTCGATGTCGGCCAGCACGAACCGGCCGGGGTGCTCGGTCTGCGCCGACCGCACCAGGCCCCACACGGCCTGGCCGGCCAGATCTCCTTCGCGGGTCACGAAAGCCAGCCGCTCGGCACGTTCGCCGGAGATCCACTCCTGGAGCTTGGCGAGCACCCGTGACGTCAGCGCCCGCGTCGACTCGATCACGTTGCCGTCGCCGACGACGTGTTCGACGACGACGTTCTCCGCGGCCTCGACCGGCAGTGCGACAGGCGTCCACTCGACCCGGAACAGCGAGTCGCGGTCGACCTCGTTGCGCGGCAACGCGACCGGCCGCACCACGAGCGACTCCACCGTGGCGACGGGCTGGCCGGTGGTGTCGGCGAGCGCGATCTCCACAGCGTCGCCGTGGGAACGCAGCCGAACCCGCAGTTCCGTCGCGCCGGTGGCGTGCAGCGACACGCCTTCCCACGAGAACGGCAGCCCGGCGCCGTCCTTCGCGAGCAACGCGGCGTGCAGCGCGGAGTCCAGCAATGCCGGGTGCAGACCGAAGCCCGCCGTGCTCTCGGCCGTGGCGACCTCGGCGTACACGTCGTCGCCGTCCTGCCACACCGCGCGCAGTCCTTGGAATGCGGGCCCGTACTCGAAGCCCATGTCCGCGAACCGCTCGTAAGCCCCTTCCACGTCAACGCTTTCCGCGTCCGGCGGCCACGTCGTCGCATCGAAGTCACTGGTGGTGCTGCCTGCCGACAGGGAGCCGGAAGCATGCTCGGTCCACGGCGCGTCGTCCTCGGTGCGCGAGTAGATCACGACCGCTCGGCGGCCGTTCGCGTCCTCGCCGCGCACCGCGACCTGCAGCTGCACGGATCCGTCGAGGACCAGCGGTGCGGAGATCGTGAGCTCGTCGAGCTTCTGGCAGCCGACCTCGTCGCCCGCCCTGACCGCGAGCTCCACGAAAGCGCTGCCGGGCAACAGGATCGTGCCGTTGACGGCGTGATCCGCGAGCCACGGGTGGGATCGCGCCGAGAGCCTCGACGTGAAGAGCACGTCCTCGCTGCCCGCGATGCTGACGGCAGCGCCGAGCAGCGGGTGCTCGACCGCGCTGAGTCCCAGTCCGGACGGGTCGCCCGGCCGCACCCGCCCCACCGGCCAGAACCGCTGCCGCTGGAACGCGTACGTCGGCAGGTCGATCAGCTTGCCGCCGGGGTAGTTCCATTTGACATCCAGACCGCTGACATGGGCCTGCGCGAGCGCCGTGAGCAGCTGTTCGTGGCCGCCTTCGTTGCGCCTGAGGGTTCCGAGCACCACGGCCTCGGTGGCCGCGGCTTCGGCGGTCTGCTCGATGCCGATCGTCAGCACCGGGTGGGCGCTGGGTTCGACGAAGAACCGGAAACCGTCGCGCAGCAAGGCGTTCGTGGCGTTCTGGAACTCGACCGTCTGCCGCAGGTTGGTGTACCAGTAGCCGGCGTCCATGATCGCGGTGTCGATCGGCTCACCGGTGACCGTCGAGTACAGCGCGATGTCGCCGGTGCGGGGCTCGATGCCGGCGAGATCGGCCAGCACCCGTTCGCGGATCGCCTCGACCTGCGGCGTGTGCGACGCGTAGTCCACCGCGATCATCCGCGCCCGGACCTCCCGCGCCGCGCACTCGGCCACGATCTCCGCGAGCGCCTCGGTCTCGCCCGCCACGACCGTCGACCGCGGCCCGTTGACCGCCGCGACCGCCACCCGGTCCTCGTACCGGGCGATCAGCGGCCGCACCTCGTCCACGGGCAACGACACCGACAACATGCCGCCGCGCCGCGACAACGCCTCGTCGACGGCCTGCGACCGCAGCGCCACGACGCGCGCCGCGTCGCGCAGGCTCAAGGCCCCGGCGACCGCCGCCGCCGCGATCTCGCCCTGCGAGTGCCCGACAACGGCCTGCGGCTCAACGCCGTACGAGCGCCACACCTCGGCCAGCGACACCATGACCGCCCACAGCACGGGTTGCACGACGTCGACCTGGTCGAGTTCCAGCTCATCGCGCAGCACCTCGGTCAGCGACCAGCTCACGAACGGCCGCAGTGCCTCGTCGCACTCCGCGATCCGGTGCGCGAACACCTCGTTGGTCGCCAGCAGCTCGCGTCCCATGCCGACCCACTGCGAGCCCTGGCCGGGGAACACGAACACCGTCTTGCCCGCGGTCGTGACCTGCCCGGTGACGACGTCGTCCCCGATGACCACCGCCCGGTGGTCGAAGCCGGCCCGCGTGGCCAGGGTGAACCCGACGTCGACCGCGTCCGCGTCCACGGCCCTGATCCGCTCGACCTGGGCCGCCAGCGCCTCCGCCGACTTCGCCGACACCACCCACGGCACGCCCACACCCTGAATCGATCCCGCCTGGGGGCCCCGGGGGGAGAACGAGGTCCCCACTCCAATCGTCCCATCCGAGGCCGACGAATCCTGGCCGTGAAGATCGACAACGGCCGAGTTGTCCACAGGTGCCGGGTTGTCAACAGAAACCGGGGAGGGGGTTGCGGCTTCGAGGATGACGTGGGCGTTCGTGCCCGAGACGCCGAAGGAGGAGACGCCCGCGCGGCGTGGGCGATCCACAGCGGGCCATGAGCGCGTCGAGGTCAGCAGCTCGACGGCGCCCGCTTCCCAGTCGACGTGCGACGAAGGTTCGGTGATGTGCAGGGTGCGCGGCAACACGCCGTGGTGCAGCGCCTGCACCATCTTGATCACCGACGCGACACCGGCGGCGGCCTGCGAGTGGCCGATGTTCGACTTGATCGAGCCGAGCAGCAGCGGTTCGGCGCGGTCCTGGCCGTAAGTGGCCAACAACGCCTGGGCCTCGATCGGGTCGCCCAGCGGGGTTCCGGTGCCGTGCGCCTCCACCGCGTCGACGTCGGCGGCGGACAGACCGGCCGACGCCAGCGCCGCGCGGATCACACGCTGCTGCGACGGACCGTTGGGGGCGGTGAGGCCGTTGGACGCGCCGTCCTGGTTGACCGCGGAGCCGCGGATGACCGCGAGGATCCGGTGGCCGTTGCGCAGCGCGTCCGACTGGCGTTCCAGCACCACCTGGCCGATGCCCTCGGCCCAGCCGACGCCGTCGGCGGAGTCGGAGAACGCCTTGGACCGGCCGTCCTCGGAAACGCCGCGCTGGCGGGAGAACTCGATGAACGTCGACGGCGTCGACATCACCGTCACACCACCGGCGAGCGCGAGTGAGCATTCACCGGAGCGCAGCGACTGGATCGCCCAGTGCATCGCCACCAGCGACGACGAGCACGCCGTGTCGACCGTGACGGCGGGGCCTTCGAAGCCGAACACGTACGACACGCGGCCGGACGCGACGCTGCCCGCGCTGCCCTGGCCCTGGTGTCCTTCCATGTCGCCGCCACCGACGACGGACTGGTAGTCGTTGTACATCAGGCCGGTGAACACGCCGGTCGCACTGCCGCGCAACGAGGTGGGGTCGATGCCCGCGCGTTCCAGGGCCTCCCACGCGGTTTCCAGCAGCAGGCGCTGCTGGGTGTCGGTCGCGAGCGCCTCCCGCGGTGACATGCCGAAGAACGACGGATCGAACTCGGCCGCGTCGTGCAGGAAGCCGCCGGAGCGGGTGTAGGAGGTGCCGATGTGGTCGGGGTCCGGGTGGTAGAGGCCTTCGAGGTCCCAGCCGCGATCGGCCGGGAACCCGGTGACCGCATCGGTTTCGTCCATCACGAGCTGCCACAGCTCTTCCGGCGTCGTGACGCCACCGGGGTAGCGGCAGGCCATGCCGACGATGACGATCGGATCGTCCGAAGTGGACACGAGCGCGGGCAGCGATTCCACCGGCGCGGCAGCGCCGAGCAGCTCGTCGCACAGGTAGGCGGCCAGGGCGCCGGACGTCGGGTAGTCGAAGATCAGCGTCGCGGGCAGACGGATCCCGGTCGACGCGGTCAGCCGGTTGCGCAGCTCGACGGCGGTCAGCGAGTCGAACCCGAGGTCGCGGAACTGCTGCGCCGGATCCACCGCGTGCGCGCCACCGTGGCCGAGAACGCCCGCCACCTCGGTGCGCACGACGTCGAGCAGCACCGCAAGCCGTTCCTCCTCGGGCAACGCCGAAAGCCGCGAGACCAGGGTGACCGCGGTGTCGGAGCCTGCCGTGGAACGCTTCGAGCGCGTCCGGACCAGGCCGCGCAGCATCGGCGCCACCTCGCCCTTGGCCCGCAGCACGGCGAGGTCGAGACGGACCGGCGCCAGCGCTGGACCGCCGTGCGCGACCGCCGCGTCGAACAGCTCGACGCCCTGCCGCACCGAGATCGGTGGCATGCCGGCGCGGCGCATGCGTTCGACGTCCACTTCGGACAGATGCCCGGCCATGCCGCCTTCCCAGGCGCCCCAGGCCAGCGACACCGTGTTCGGCCGGTGCGCCGCGAGTGCGTCGAGGAACGCGTTGGCCGCCGCGTAGTTGCCCTGGCCCGCGCTGCCCAGCGTGCCGGCGACGGACGAGAACAGCACGAGCCTGGCCTCGGGCGCGAGTTCGTGCAGGTTCCAGGCGGCGTCGACCTTGGGGCGCAGGACGCTTGCGACGCGCTCAGGCGTCAGCGACTCGATCACTGCGTCGTCCAGCACGCCGGCGGCGTGCACGATCGACCGGACCGGGTGCTTCTTCATCAGCTTCTGCACGGCTTTGCGGTCGCTGACGTCGCACTTCGCGACGGTGACGCGCGCGTCCAGTTCAGCGACCCATTCCGGCGTCTCGCCGCGCCTGCTGACCAGGACCAGCTCATCAACACCTTGCGAGACAAGGTGTTGTGCGATGACGCCGCCCAGGCCGCCGGTGCCGCCGGTGATCAGAACCGGGCCCTGCCACGTGACCTCGTGCTGAACCGCGGCCGCCCGCGCGAGCCGGGGTGCCTTGACCACGCCGTCGCGGATGATCAGCTCGGGCTCGTCGCTGCCCAACGCGCGCGGGACGAGCTCGCCTGAGTCGGTGTCGATGATGCCGAACCGGCCGGGGTGCTCGGTCTGCGCCGAGCGCACCAGACCGCGCACGGCCGCGCCCGCCAGACAGCCCATGCCGGTGACGAAAACCAGCTTCTCCGGCCGCTCCTCGGCAATCCACTCCTGCAGCCTCGCCAACGCCCGTGCGACAAGGGTGTGCGTCGCCTCGACGACCTCGCCCTCGGCGACGACGTGCTCCACCACGACGTCCGCGGCGGGCTCGGCGGGCACCTCGACCTCGGCCCAGTCGAGCTGGAACAGCGAGTCCCGGTCCACCGTGGTGAGCTGCTCGGCCGAGACCGCGCGCACCACCAACGCGTCCACCGACGCGACCGGCGCCCCGGTGGTGTCGGCCAACGCGATCGCGATGCCGCCGCCCTGGCGGGTCAGCTTCACCCGCAGCGCCGTCGCGCCCGTGGCGTGCAGCGACACGCCTTCCCACGAGAACGGCAGGCCCGCGCCGTCGTCAACGAGCAACGCCGCGTGCAGCGCCGAGTCGAGCAGTGCCGGGTGCAGCCCGAACCCGCCGGCCGCCACGCCCTCGGGCAGCGCGACCTCGGCGTACACGGTGTCGCCGTCCCGCCACGCCGCGCGCAGCCCCTGGAACGCCGGCCCGTACTCGAAGCCGCTCTCCGCGAACCGCTCGTACGCGTCCGTGACGTCGATCGCCTCCGCACGCGGCGGCCACTCCCCCACCTCGGCGACGTCCCCGCCGGATCCGAGCACACCGGTGGCGTGTTCGGTCCACGGCTCGTCGACCGCAGTCTCTGGCCGGGAGTAGACGGCGATCGAGCGGCGGCCGTTCTCCTCGACGCCCACGATCAGCTGAACCTGGACGCCACCGCTCTCCGGCAGCACCAGTGGCGCTGCGAGCGTCAGCTCCTCGACGCGGTCGAGTCCGACCTCGTCCGCCGCCCGCACGGCCAGCTCGACGAGCGCCGCGCCCGGCACGAGCACCGCGCCGTGCACCGTGTGGTCGGCGAGCCACGACCGTCGCGACAGCCGCGCGGTGAACAGGTAGCCCGCTCCGCCGGCGAGCTCGACGGCCGCGCCGAGCAACGGGTGCTCGACCGCACCGAGCCCGGCCGACCGGACGTCCGACCTCGCGGTGTTCTCCGGCCAGAACGACTGGTGGTCGAACGCATACGTGGGCACGTCGACCCGTCGACCGCCGGTGTACAGCTGCGTCCAGTCAACATTGATTCCGTCGATGTGTACTTGACTGAGCGCAGTCAACATTGATTCAACATCAGACTTGACCCGCGTCAACGTCGGAATCAACCCGTCAACCATCGCCGTCAACTGCGCATCCGGCCCCACCTCGACCACCGTCACGTCACCCAACGCGGTGACGTTGTCGTGGAACCGCACGACGTCACGCACGTGGTTGACCCAGTAGTCGACGGTGGTGACGTCGCCGGATGTTGACATTCCGACAACCGGCTCGTGGAACTCGATGTCCGCGATCGCCGTGCGGAAGTCATCAAGCATCGGTTCCATGAGCGGCGAGTGGAACGCATGGCTGACCTTGAGCCGCTTGTTCTTCCACCGCTCGGCGATGGCGAGCACTTCTTCTTCGACGCCCGCGATCACCACGGAGCGCGGCCCGTTGACGGCGGCAATGGACACGCCATCAGTCAGGTGCGTGCGAACCTCTTCTTCGGACGCGATGACCGACACCATCGCGCCACCGGCCGGCAACGCCTGCATGAGGCTGGCGCGTGCGCAGACGAGGTTCGCCGCGTCCTCCAGGCTCAGCACCCCGGCGACGTGTGCGGCCGCGATCTCGCCGATCGAGTGCCCGGCGACCTTCGCGGGCTTCACCCCGAACGACTCCAGCAACCGGTACAGGGCGACCTGGACCGCGAAGATCGCCGGCTGCGCGAACCCGGTCTGGTTCAAAGCGTCGGCGTCGTCGCCCCACATGACCTCGCGGACGCCTTCGAGGTGCGCCAGCACCTCGTCCAACGCATTCGCGAACGCCGGGAACGCCTCGTACAGCTCGCGTCCCATGCCAAGGCGCTGCGAGCCCTGCCCGGAGAACACGTACGCCAACGGCTTCCCGGTCACGGCACCCTTGGCGACGACTTGGCCGCCGAGCACCACGGCCCGGTGGTCGAACGTCGTCTTCAACGCGAGCGAATACCCGATGTCCAGCGGGTCGCCTTCGAGCCGCAGCACCCGCTCGACCTGCGCGTCGAGCGAGGCCGCCGACTTCGCCGAAACGAGCCACGGAATCGATCCCGACTGGGGGCCCCGGGGGGAGAACGAGGTCCCCACTCCAATCGTCCCACGCTGGGCTGACGGTTCCGGGGCGTGGAGATCGACTGCGGCGAAGTTGTCCACAAGGGACGAGTTGTCCACAGGAATCGGAGAAGGGGTTGCGGCTTCGAGGATGACGTGGGCGTTCGTGCCGGAGACGCCGAACGACGAGATGCCGGCGCGGCGTGGGCGGGAGACGGTGGGCCAGGGCGTTGCGGAGGTGACGAGGGTGATGTCGCCTGCCTCCCAGTCCACGTGGGTGGAAGGCCGGTCGACGTGGAGAGTGGCGGGGACCAGGCCGTGGCGCATGGCGTGGACCATCTTGATCACGCCCGCGACACCGGCGGCCGCCTGGGAGTGGCCGATGTTCGACTTGATGGAGCCGAGCAGCAGCGGCTCCGAGCGGTCCTGGCCGTAGGTGGCCAGCAAAGCCTGGGCCTCGATCGGGTCGCCCAGGGTGGTGCCGGTGCCGTGCGCCTCGACCACGTCGACATCGGAAGCCGACAGACCCGCGGAGGCGAGGGCCGAGCGGATCACGCGTTGCTGCGACGGTCCGTTCGGGGCGGTGAGGCCGTTGGAGGCGCCGTCCTGGTTGATCGCGGAGCCGCGGACCACGGCCAGGATCTGGTGGCCGTTTCGCACGGCGTCGGACTGGCGTTCCAGCACCAGCAGGCCCACGCCCTCGGACCAGCCCACTCCGTCGGCCGACTCCGCGAACGACTTGCAGCGGCCGTCGGCGGAAAGGCCGCGCTGGCGGGAGAACTCTACGAACGTGGAGGGCGTCGACATGACCGTCACGCCACCGGCCAGGGCCAGGGAGCACTCGCCGTTGCGCAGCGCCTGGGCGGCCAGGTGCAGGGCGACCAGGGACGAGGAGCAGGCGGTGTCGACCGTGACGGCCGGGCCCTCGAAGCCGAAGGTGTAGGAGACGCGGCCGGACGCGAACGTGCCGGCGCTGCCCATGCTCTGGTAGCCCTCGAACTCGCTGCCGCTGATCACGACCGAGTAGTCGGTGTACATGACACCGGCGAACACGCCTGTCGCGCTGCCCCGCAGGGAGACCGGGTCGATGCCGGCGCGTTCCAGGGACTCCCACGCGGTTTCCAGCAGGAGGCGCTGCTGCGAGTCGGTCGCCAGGGCCTCGCGCGGGGACATGCCGAAGAACGCCGGGTCGAACAGCGGGGCGTCGTGCAGGAACCCGCCGGAACGGGTGTAGGAGGTGCCGAGGTGGTCGGGGTCGGGGTGGTAGAGCGCGTCCACGTCCCAGCCGCGGTTGGACGGGAAGTCGGTCACGGCGTCGACGCCGTCGACCACCAGGCGCCACAGGTCTTCCGGGGAAGACACGCCTCCGGGGTAGCGGCAGGCCATGCCGACGATCACGATCGGGTCGCCGGAGACCGTCGAACGCACCTCGGCGGACGGGATCACCGCGTCGGCGCCGAACAGTTCGTCGCGCAGGTAGGCGGCGAGCACGCCCGCGTTCGGGTAGTCGAAGACCAAGGTGGCGGGCAGGCGCAGGCCCGTCACGGCGGTGAGCTGGTTGCGCAGCTCGACGGCGGTCAGCGAGTCGAAGCCGAGGGACTGGAGGGCGCGGCCGGGGTCGATCTCGTCGGTGCTCGCGTGGCCGAGGACCGTAGCGACCTGGCCGCGCACGAGGTCCAGCAACGCTTCCAGACGTGCGCCCTCGTCCAAACCGGACAGACGGCTGGTCAGCGACATCGCCGCGCCGGAACCCGCGGCCAGGCGACGCGGACGGGTCTTGATCAGGCCGCGCAGCATCGGCGGGATGTCGCCGCGGCCGCGCAGCACCGGCAGGTCGAGGCGGACCGGGACGGCGTTGCCGGCGCCGACCGCCGCGTCGAAGAGCTCCACGCCCTGCTCGACGGTGAGACCGGGGATTCCGTTGCGCGCCATGCGTTCCGCGTCGGCGCCGGACAGCATGCCCGCGATCCACGGGCCCCACGCCAGCGACGTTCCGGCGAGGCCCGCGGCGCGGCGGTGTTCCATCAAGGCGTCGAGGAACGCGTTGGCGGCGGCGTAGTTGGCTTGGCCCGCCGTGCCGATCGTGCCGGCGACGGACGAGAACACGACGCACGCGTCGAGGTCGGAGGTGAGCTCGTGCAGGTGCCAGGCGGCGTCCACCTTGGGGCGCAACACGGTGTCGACGCGTTCGGGCGTCAAGGACTCGACGGTGCCGTCGTCGAGGACACCCGCGGTGTGCACGACGGCGCGGATCTCGTGCCGCGACAGCAACGATTCCAGGGCCGGGCGGTCGGAGACGTCACAAGCCTCGACGATCACGTTGGCGCCCAGGCCTTCCAGCTCCGCGACGTCGGCTTCACCGCGCCGTGAGACGAGCAGCAGATCGCGGACGCCGTGCGTGACGACGAGGTGGCGGGCGATCACCAGGCCGAGGCCTCCGGTGCCGCCGGTGACGAGAACCCTGCCCTGCCAGGAGAATCCACCGGCGGGTGCCAGCCGGGCCAGGCGCGGCACGAACGCTTCGCCGTCCCGCAACCGGATCTGCGGCTCGTCCAGCGCGAAGACCTCCGGCGGCACCTCCCCGTCCGACTCGACCAGCACGAAACGGCCGGGGTGCTCGGTCTGCGCCGACCGCACCAGACCCCAGACGGCGGCGGCACCGAGGTCGCCGGGGCGCGTGACGAAGGCGAGACGGTCCTGGCGCCCATCGCTGATCCACTGCTGCAGGCGGGCGAGCACCCGTGCCGTCAGGGCGTGCGCGGACTCGACCGGTGAGCCGTCGGAAACGACGTGCTCCACTTCGGCTTGAGCGGTCTCGGCGGGGAGTGCGACGGGCGTCCAGTCGACGTGGAACAGCGCTTCGCGCGCGATCCCGGAATCATCGGCGGGAATCGGACGGGTGACCAGGGACTCGACCGACACGACCGGGGTGCCGTTGGGGTCCGTCGCCGCGACCGCGAACGACTCGCCATGGGGACGAATGCGCACGCGCAGCGCGGAAGCACCGGTCGCGTGCAGCGAAACCCCTTGCCATGCAAAGGGCATGCCGCCTTCGGACGTGCTGAGGTCCACGGCGTGCAGAGCAGCGTCGAACAGCGCGGGGTGCAGGCCGTAGCGGTCCGCGTCCTCGGTGACGGCGACCTCGGCGTAGACGTCGTCGCCGAGCTTCCAGGCCGCGCGCAAGCCTTGGAACGACGGCCCGTATGCGAAGCCGTTGTCCGCGAACCGTTCGTAGAACCCTTCCAGGGCAACGGCTTCCGCACCTGCGGGTGGCCAGGAAGCGGTGTCGAAGCCTGGGTCGGCGGTGCCGGACGCGAGGAAGCCTGTGCAGTGTTCGAGCCACGGGGCGTCCTGGTCGAGGCGTGAGTACACGGCGATGGAGCGGCGTCCGGTGCTGTCGAGGGCGCCCACCGCGACCTGGAGCTGCACCGGGTCGGTGAGGACGAGCGGCGCCGACAGGGTCAGGTCGTCGACGCGGTCGAGGCCCAGCTCGTCGCCCGCGCGCAGTGCCAGTTCGACGAACGCGGTGCCGGGGAAGAGGATTCGGCCGCCGACGACGTGATCGGCCAGCCACGGCTGCGTCGCGACCGACAGCTTGCTGGTGAACAGCACGCCCTGTCCGTCGGCGAGCTCGACGGCGGCGCCGAGCAGCGGGTGGCCGACCGCGGTGAGGCCGAGGCCGGACGCGTCGGCGTTCTTCGCGGCCGACGGCCAGAAACGCTGCCGCTGGAACGCGTACGTCGGCAGGTCGACCCGGCTGCCGCCCTCGTAGAACGACGTCCAGTCGACGCCGGTGCCCGCGACGTGCAGGCGGGCCAGTGCGGTGATGAACGTCGTGCGCTCGTCGCGGTCCTTGCGGAGCGTGGGAATGCCGTCGTCGACCAGTGCCGACAGGACGCCGTCGGGGCCGATCTCCAGGAATGTCTTGTCGCCCAGGTGGGTCACGGTGTCGTGGAAGCGGACGGTGTCGCGGACGTGACGGACCCAGTATTCGGGGTTGGTGACGTCGCCGAGGCCGGGGATGGACGGGGTGTGGAAGGTGATGTCGCTGATGGCCGCGCGGAAGTCGTCGAGCATCGGGTCCATCAACGGCGAGTGGAACGCATGGCTCACAGCCAGCTGCTTCGACTTGCGGCCGGCGAACTTCGCCACCAGCGCACGGGCCTCGTCTTCTTTGCCCGCGATGACCAGCGAGTCCGGCCCGTTGATCGCCGCGATGGAAATGCCCGGCGTGAGGGTGATCTCGTCCTCGGTGGCCTGCAGCGCGATCATCACGCCACCTGGCGGCAGCGCCTGCATGAGCCGCGCACGCTCGCGCACCAGCTTCGCCGCGTCTTCCAGGCTGAACACACCCGCGACGTACGCAGCCGCGATCTCACCGATGGAGTGACCGGCCACGTGGCCGGGCTTGACGCCGAACGACTCGACGAGGCGGTAGAGGGCGACCTGCAGGGCGAAGATCGCGGGCTGCGCGTTGCCGGTCTGGTCGAGGGCTTCGGCGTCATCGCCCCAGATGACCGCTCGCACGTCCAGGTGCTGGGCGACCTCGTCGAACGCCTCGCGGAACACCGGGAACGCCTCGTACAGCTCACGGCCCATGCCGAGCCGCTGCGAGCCCTGCCCGGTGAACAGCATCGCGAGCTGCTTCTCGGCGGCGGTGCCGCGGGCGATCTCGGCCCCGTCGAGGACCACCGCGCGGTGGTCGAAGAGCGTGCGCAACGACAGCGAGTACCCGACGTCCTTCGGGCCGGCCGCCACGTCCGCCAGCCGCGCGAGCTGCCCGGCGAGCGCCGCCTCGGACTTCGCGGACACCAGCCACGGAATCGATTCCGACTGGGGGCCCCGGGGGGAGACCGAGGTCCCCACTCCAATCGTCGCACGGGGGTCTGACGGTTCCGGGCGGACAAGATCGGCAACGGCCGAGTTGTCCACAGACGCCGAGTTGTCCACAGATTTCGGCGAGCCCGGTTGCCCGGCGTCACCGCTCGGTACGCTGGAAAACGGGGGGATCCCCGACGGCGCCTCCACGATCAGGTGCGAGTTGGTGCCGGAGACGCCGAACGACGAGATGCCGACGCGGCGCGGGCGATCCACCGCGGGCCACGGGGTTTCCGAGGTCAGCAGCGAGACCGCGCCGGCCGACCAGTCGACGTGGGAGGACGGCTCGGTGATGTGCAGGGTGCGCGGCAGGACGCCGTGCCGCATCGCCTGCACGGCCTTGATCACCGAGGCGACGCCCGCCGCGGCCTGCGTGTGGCCGATGTTCGACTTCACCGAGCCGATGTAGAGCGGGACCGTGCGGTCCTGGCCGTAGGTCGCGATCAGCGCGGCGGCCTCGATCGGGTCGCCCAGGGCGGTGCCGGTGCCGTGCGCCTCCACCGCGTCGACGTCAGCGGGAGACAGGCCCGCGGAGGCCAGGGCCGCGCGGATCACGCGTTGCTGCGAAGGGCCGTTCGGGGCGGTGAGGCCGTTGGAGGCACCGTCCTGGTTCACGGCCGACCCGCGCAGCAGGCCCAGCACGTGGTGGCCGCGAGCCACCGCGTCGGACAGGCGTTCCAGCACCAGCATGCCCGCGCCCTCGGCCCAGCCGACACCGTCGGCCGAGTCGGAGAACGCCTTGCAACGGCCGTCCGCGGCGAGACCGCGCTGCAGGGTGAACTCGACGAAGGCGTGCGGGGTGGCCATGATCGTCACGCCGCCGGCCAGCGCGAGCGAGCATTCGCCGCCGCGCAAGGCCTGCATGGCCAGGTGCATGGCCACCGACGACGAGGAGCAGGCGGTGTCGACGGAGACCGCGGGGCCCTCGAAGCCGAACGTGTAGGACAGGCGGCCCGACAGCACGGACGCGATGAGGCCGGTGGAGGCGTGCCCGTCGCCGTCCACCGACACCAGGTCCGCGTAGTCCTGGCCGTTCGTTCCCACGAACACGCCCGTGGAGGAACCGCGCAGCGCGGCGGGGTCGAGGCCCGCGCGTTCCAGGGCCTCCCAGGTGAGCTCCAGCATCATGCGCTGCTGCGGGTCCATGCCCAGCGCCTCGCGCGGCGAGATGCCGAAGAAGCCGGCGTCGAACGAGGCCAGGTCGGTCAGGAACCCGCCCTCCTGGGCGAGCGACGTCGACCGCAGCGACGAGAGGTCCCAGCCGCGGTCCGCCGGGAACGGGGAGACCACGTCGCGGCCGGAGGACACGACGTCCCACAGCTGCTCGGGAGTGGTCACACCGCCGGGGAAGCGGCACGACATGCCCACGATCGCGATGGGCTCGCTGTGCTTCTGCTCCAGCTCGAGGACGCGTTCACGAGCCCGGCGCAACTCGACCGTGACTCGCCTCAGGTAGTCGGCAACCTTGTCCTGCTGCTCTTCCTGCACTGGTCCGTCCTCATTTCGTGCGGGCAAACACTGCTTCTACGAGAGGTCGAGCAACTCGTCGTCGATGATGGTCAGGAGGTCCTCGACGGAGACGTTCCGAATGTCGTCGTCCGAAGTGGACACGGGTTTCTTCAAGCGCGCGAGCACCTTCTCCAGGCGTTCGCGGATCGCGTCGTGGTCGGACTCCGCGGCCGAGGCGAGCGACGCCTCGAACCGGGCGAGCTCGGCCAGGGCGGATCCGTCGACCGCGCACGACAGGCCGGCGAGCAGGTGTTCGGCTACCAGGCGCGGAGTCGGGTAGTCGAAGACCAGTGCCGACGGCACCGGCAGTCCCGTCGCGGCCTTGAGCCGGTCGCGCATCTCCACGGCGGTCAGCGAGTCGAAACCCTGGTCGCGGAACGCCTTCTCCGGGTGGATCGACTCGACGCCGGTGTGGCCCAGCACCGCGGCGGCCTCGGACCGCACCAGGTCCAGCAGCACGCGTGACCGGTCGGCCTCGGACAGACCCGCGAGCTTCTCCTGCAACGCCACCTCGGCGCCGGCCGCGTCCGCGTCGGCGGACAGAGCCGCGACGGCCTCGGGGATCGACGAGAACAACGGCGACGGGCGTGACGAGGTGAAACCGGGCGCGAACCGGGCCCAGTCGGTGTTCGTCACGGTCAGCACCGTCTCACCGTCCGACACGGCCTGCACCAGCGCCGTCAGCGCCAGCTCCGGCTCCATCGGCAGCACACCGTGCCGGCGCAGCTGGTCGTAGGCCTGCGGATCGGTCGCCATGCCGGCCTCGGCCCACGCGCCCCACTGCACGGACGTCGCCACCAGTCCCTGGCCGCGGCGGAACTGCGCCAGGCCGTCGAGGTAGGCGTTCGCGGCCGAGTACGCGGGCTGACCACCGCTGCCCCACGCCGCCGCGCCGGACGAGAACAGCACGAACGCGTCGAGGTTCCCGGTCAGCTCGTGCAGGTTCCGCGCCGCCACCATCTTGGGGCGCAACAACTCCCCGAGCTGGTCGGCCGACAGTGACGACAACGGCGCGTCACCGGAGTCGATGCCCGCGCAGTGCACCACCGCGGTCAAGTCCGGGAACCGAGCCAGCAGCTCTTCGAGGGCGGCACGGTCGGCGACGTCGCAGGCCTCGACCGACACCTCGGCACCGAAACCTTCGAGCTGCGCCACGAGATGTTCGACGCCAGGTGTCAGCGAGCCTCGGCGTGAGGTCAGGACGACGTGCGAGGCACCACGGGCAGCCATGGAGCGCGCCACGAACCCGCCGAGCGCGCCGGTGCCACCGGTGATCAGGACGGTGCCCGACGGCGCCCAGTCCTCACCGTGCTCACCGCGCGGCGCGGGTACCAGGCGGCGGGCGAACACCCCGTTGCCGCGCACCGCGATCTGGTCCTCGCCGAGCGAGTTCACCAGCGCCGCCTGCAGGCCCTGCGCGATCTGGGTGTCCACGCCGCCCGGCAGGTCGATCAACCCGCCCCACCGGCGGGGCTGCTCCAGCGCGGCCACCCGGCCCAGACCCCACAGCGCCGCCTGCACCGGTGAGGTCACGATGTCGCCGTGACCGGTCGACACGGCACCGCGGGTCACCGTCCACAACGGAGCGTCGATGCCGGCCCGCAGCAGCTCCAGCGTCCCCGCCAGCGGAAACGGCACGTCACCCGAGTCGTCCCCGGCGCCGAGCAGCGACACCACGCCCGTGAACTCGCGCCCGGCCAGTGAGCCGGCCTCGTCCAGCGACACCGCGACCCCGCCGAGGATCTCCACGACGTCCCGCGTCCAGGGGTCCTGCTCCCCCGGCGGCACGACGACCAGCCACGACCCGGAGAACGCGCCGGACAGCGACAGCCGGTGCCACGACTCCCGGTACCGCCAGGAGTCCACAACGGACTGTGCGCGCTGCCGGGTCCGCCACGACGACAACGCCGGTACGACGGCTGCGGCGACCTCGGGGTCGAGATCCAGCACGGACGCCAGCTCGTCGTTCTCCACCAGCTGCCAGAACGCGGCGTCCAGCGGATCGGCCTGGCCGGCCGCGACCTCCGGCTCCGGCCAGAACCGGGAACGCTGGAACGCGTACGTGGGCAGGTCGACGCGCACGGCACCGGTGCCCTCGAACAACCGCGACCAGTCGACCGGCACACCCACGACGTGCAGGCGTGCCAGCGCCGTCACCACCGAGGCCTCCTCGGGCCGTTCGCGGCGCAGCGCCGGCACAACCGCGGTGTCGAGCGGCACCGCGCCGGTCTCGGTCATCTCCGCCACCAGCGCCGACAGCACGCCGTCCGGGCCGAGCTCCAGGAACGCCGACACGCCCTGCCGGCCCAGCGCCCGCACGCCGTCGGAGAACCGCACGGCCTCGCGCACGTGCCGCACCCAGTACTCCGGCGACGTCAGCTGCTCGCGCACGGCGAGCTGCCCGGTCACGTTCGACACGACCGGGAGCTGCGGCTCGGAGAACGACAGGCTCTCGGCGACCGCGCGGAACTCGTCCAGCATCGGGTTCATCAAGGGCGAGTGAAACGCATGGCTCACCGTGAGACGCTTAGTCTTGCGGTCCGGGAGCCGGTTGACGATCACCGCGACCGCGTCCTCGGTGCCCGCGACGACGACCGAGCGCGGGCCGTTGACCGCCGCGATGGAAACGTCGGGCCCCAGCAGCGGCAGCACTTCCTCCTCCGTGGCCTGCACCGCCACCATCGCGCCGCCGGAAGGCAACGCCTGCATCAGCCGCGAGCGCGCGTCCACCAGGCGGCACGCGTCCTCCAGGGAGAAGACCCCGGCCACGTGCGCGGCGACGATCTCGCCGATCGAGTGCCCGCCCACGAAGTCCGGCCGCACCCCGAACGACTGGGCCAGCCGGAACAACGCCACCTCGACCGCGAACAACGCCGGCTGCGTGTACCGGGTCGCGTTCAGCGCATCGACGTCGTGGCCCCACATCACGTCCCGCAGCGACGCGTCCAGGTGCTCCAGCACCGCGTCGAACGCCGACGCGAACACCGGGAAACGCTCGTACAGCTCGCGTCCCATGCCGAGCCGCTGCGACCCCTGCCCGCTGAACAGCACCGCCAGCGGCCGCTCCGACGCCACCCCGCGCGCGACCTCGACACCGTCGAGGAGCACCGCACGGTGCTCCAGCTGTGCCCGCGTTGACACCAGCGACGCGGCGATGTCGAGAGCCGGAGCCTCGACCGCCCGGATCCGCGCTATCTGCGCTTCCAACGCCGTCGCGGACTTCGCCGACACCACCCACGGAATCGATCCGGATTGACCGGCCCCCTGGGGGGAGCCACCCCCCATCCCAATCATCTCAGGCGGGTCTGACACTTCCTCGAGGATCACGTGGGCGTTGGTGCCCGAGACACCGAACGCGGAGACCGCCGCACGCCGTTCCCGCGACACCGCGGGCCACGGCTGCTCCGAGGTCAGCAGCTCTACCCGGCCGGTCCCCCACTCGACGTGCGAGGACGGCGACGTCACGTGCAACGTCCGCGGCAGCACGCCGTGCCGCAACGCCATCACCATCTTGATCACGCCCGCGACCCCGGCGGCGGCCTGCGTGTGCCCGAGGTTCGACTTCACCGACCCCAGCCACAGCGGCACGTCCCGGTCCTGGCCGTAAGTCGCGAGCAACGCCTGCGCCTCGATCGGGTCGCCCAGCGTGGTTCCGGTGCCGTGCGCCTCCACCACGTCGACGTCCGAAGTGGACAGACCGGCGGACGCAAGCGCTTGCCGGATCACCCGCTGCTGGGACGGGCCGTTCGGCGCGGTCAGCCCGTTCGACGCACCGTCCTGGTTGATCGCCGAGCCGCGCAGCACCGCGAGCACCGTGTGACCGTTGCGGCGGGCGTCGGAAAGCCGTTCCAGCACGACCAGGCCGGCGCCTTCCGACCAGCCGGTGCCGTCCGCGGAGTCGGAGAAGGCCTTGCAGCGGCCGTCCGCGGAAAGCCCGCCCTGGCGGGAGAACTCCACGAACGTCTGCGGCGTCGACATGATCGTCACGCCGCCCGCCAGCGCGATCGACGACTCCCCCGACCGCAGCGACTGCGCGGCCCAGTGCAACGCGACCAGCGACGACGAGCAGGCGGTGTCGACGGTGACGGCCGGGCCCTGCAGCCCCAGGGTGTAGGCGACGCGACCGGACACCACGCTGCCCGCGGTCCCGGTCGTCCAGTACCCCTCGGTGCCGGCCGGCGCGTCCAGCAACCCGGCGCCGTAGTCGTGGTACATCACGCCCGCGAACACGCCGCCGTTGGTGCCGCGCAACGAGACCGGGTCGATGCCCGCCCGTTCCAGCGCCTCCCACGACACCTCCAGCAGCAGCCGTTGCTGCGGGTCCATCGCGAGCGCCTCGCGCGGTGAGATCCCGAAGAACTCCGCGTCGAAGTCCGCGGCGTCGTGCAGAAAACCGCCCGAGCGCGTGTGCGAGGCGCCGTCGAACAGCTTCTCCAGATCCCAGTTGCGGTCGGCCGGGAACGGCGACACGACGTCCGCGCCCGCCGTCACCAGCCGCCACAGGTCCTCGGGCGAGGCGACCCCGCCGGGAAAGCGGCAGGCCATGCCGACGATCGCGATCGGCTCGTCCGGCAACGGCCGCACGGCCTCGGACACCGCGGCCGCGCGTTCGCCCAGCAGCTCCGCGCGCAGATGCCGGGCCAGCACCACCGGCGTCGGGTAGTCGAACGCGACCGGCGCCGACAGGTGCAGGCCGGTCGCCGCGGTCAGCCGGTTGCGCAGGTCGACGGCGGTCACGGAGGTCAGGCCGAGCTCGCGGAACGTCTTCTTCGACTCCGCCCGCTCGGCACCGGTCAGGCCGAGCACGCCCGCGACCTCGGTGCGCACCAGGTTGAGCAGGAAGATGTCCTGCTCCTCCGCCGACATCGCCACCAGCCGCTGCCGCAACGCGGACAGGTCGCGCTCGTCCGGCGTGGCCAGCCGCGCCGACACGTCGATCAGGCCGCGCAGCAGCGCCGGCACCTCGGTCGACGACGTCTGCTCGCGCAGCGCGGCGCTGTTGATCCGCATGATCACCGCCTGCGCCAGGCCCGCCGAGGTCGCGACGTCGAACATCGCGGTGAACTCCTGCGTCGACAGCTCACCCACCCGCGACGCCGTGGTCGGCGCGTCCGTCGAGCCCACCGCGAGGAACGTCGCGGCCAGTTCGCGCCTGCGGCGGTAGCGGGCCAGCGCGTCCAGGAACGAGTTCGCCGCCGCCTGCTCCCCCGACCCGACCAGGCCGAGGGCGCCCGCGACCGTGCAGAGCATGACGAACGCCGTGACGTCGCCGCTCTTGGTGAGCTGGTGCAGGTTCACCGCACCGTCCACAACGGACCGGAACACGTCGGCGCGGCGCACGGTCGGCTTCGCCGGGTGCTCGCCCTCGCTGTGGATGACGGCGGTGACCGGCCGCTTCAGCTTGCCCAGCACGTCGGCCAGCGCCGCCCGGTCGGCCACGTCGCACGCCGCCACGGCCACGCGCGCGCCCAGCTCGGACAGCTCGGACTCCAGCTGCGCGGTCGCCTCGTCGGCCCGGCCGCGCGGGCTGATCAGCAACAGGTGCCGTGCGCCGTACGCGGCAACGAGATGCCGGGTCAGCGCGGCGCCCATCGTGCCGTCCGCGCCTGTCACGACGACCGTGCGCTTGGGGTCGATGCGCAGCACCTCGTCGCTGTCGACCGACGCGGAGACGCGCTTCAAGCGAGGCATCAGCGCGATGCCCGACCGGATCGCGAGTTGCGGCTCGTCCGCGGCGACCGCCAGCGGCAGCACCCCGGTGGACGACGGCAGGTCGTCGATGTCGATCAACGTGAACCGGTTCGGGAACTCGACCTGCAACGACCGCAGCAACCCCCACACCGGCGCGTGCACGAGGTCGCGCACGTCCTCGACCCCCGCCGCCACCGCGCCGCGGGTCAGCACGACCAGCCGCGAGTGCGCGAACCAGTCGTCGTTCACCCACGTCCGCAGCACGCCGCCGACCTTGCGCAACGCCTCCTGCGCCGCCGTGGTGAGCTTGCCGCCGGTGTCCATGTCGTCCGGGCAGCACAACACCGCGACGTCCGGGGCCGTCTCACCCTCCACAACGGACACGTGCAGCGCGGCGGCGTCGGCGTGGGTGGCGACGTGCACACCGGCCGACGCGAGGGAGGCGGTCAGCCCGAACGCGTCCGGTCCGACGACCGCCCAGCGCTTCGCCAGTTCGAGCGAGGTCGTGCGCACGGACGGCATCGGCGCCCAGTCCATGCGCAGCAACGACTCGTGCTGCCCGCCGCTCGCGGCCCGCAACCGGGCCGGGCGGTCGAGCAGCACGTGCCGCGTGATCTTCCCGGACGTGGTGCGCGGGATGTGGTCGATCTCGTAGAGCTCTTCAGGCACCTTGAAGTTCGAGAGCTGCTCGCGGCAGGCGTCGTACAGGCGCACGGGATCCAGGCCCTGCTCGCCGGGCACGACGAACGCGATCGGCACCTCGCCGAGGATGTCGTGCGGTTTGCCGACCACGGCGGCGTCGGCGACACCGGGAACACGCAGCAGCACCTCCTCCACCTCGCCGGGGTGGATGTTCTCGCCGCCGCGGATGATCAGCTCCTTGACCCGGCCGGTGATCGTCACGTACCCGTAGAGGTCGCGGCGCGCCAGGTCGCCGGTGCGGTACCAGCCGTTCGGCATCGCCTGCGCCGTGGCCTCCGGCTGGTTGTGGTAGCCGACCATCAGGCTCGGGCCGCGCACCCACACCTCGCCCTCGGCCTCCGCGTCGACGTCGATCCCGGTCTCCGGGTCGACCAGCCGCACCGCGAGACCCGGCACCGGCAGGCCGCACGAACCGGGCACCCTGGTGCCGTGCGCCCAGTTCACCGCGATCAGGCCGCACGTCTCGGTGCTGCCGTAGCCGTCGAGCAGCGCGACGCCGAACAGCGCCTCGAACTCCACCCGCAACGCCGGCGGGCACGGCGAGCCCGCGGTGAGACACCGGGTCAGCGCGCTCGACGACACCTTCCGCGTGCGGGCGACCTCCAGCAGATGGTGGTACATGGCGGGAACACCGCACATGAACGTGTAGTCGTCGCCTTCCAGCGCGGTCAGCACCTCGTCCGCCGCGAACCCGTCGAGGATCCGGGCCGTGGCACCGACCGCGGTGACACCGACGACGCACAGCACGTGCGCGAGGGAGTGGTGCAACGGCAGGGGCCACAACACCTTGTCGTCGTGGTTCAACCCGATCACCGGGGCGTAGCAAGCCGCGACCGACCACAGGCACGCGCGCTGCGAGGACAGCACACCCTTCGGCTTGCCGGTGGTGCCGGAGGTGTAGAGCATGAACGCCACGTCGTCGAGGCCCTGGTCGTCCCGCGCGGGCACGGCGGGGTCGCGGGACGTCAGATCCTGGTAGGAGACAACGGAACCACCGCGCGGCAGCGGTTCGTCGCCGCTCACGACCACCTTCAGGTAGGGACGGCCGGGCAGCAGCTTGCGGACCTGTTCCAGGTGGGCGAAGTCGGTGATCACGACGCGGGCGCCGCTGTCGTCGAGCACGTAGGCGAGCTCGGCGTCGGCGGAGTGCGGGTTGAACGGCACCGCGACCGCGTTCGCGCGCGTGACGCCGAGGTAGCTCTCGATGATGTCGACGCTGTTGCCCAGGAAGATCAGGGCCCGGTCACCCGGCTGCAGCCGCAGTTCGGCGAGGTGCCCGCCCAGCCGCCAGGTGCGCCGCTCCAGCTCCGCGTACGTGACCGCGCGCCGCGAGTCCGCGAACGCGACCTTCTCCGGCGCGTTCGCGGCGTGGTATCGCAGCAGGTCGGACAACGGCCGGATCAGTTCGGTTCGAAACATCCCGACGGCGCTCCCTATTTACTGGCGACGTGGCTTGCACCTCGAGCGATGCTAGCCTCGGCCGCACGGGGCCAGTAAGTAGGAAATCCCCTAGCACCCCCCTAGGACCCCCCTATCATCCCGCCCGAAAGTGCTTTCCCCGGCGGAGCCGTTTTGCGGGGCACGCCCGGTGGCTAATCTTTGGTCACCGGCCCGGCAGAAAGCCCGGAAGAGAAGATCAAAAGAATCACCAGGTTTCACTCCGCCAAATGTTTTACCTACTCCTCGGAGGGGCATTTCAATGACTCAGGCGCAGCAGACGGTGGACCTTCCCAGCTCCGCGTTCATCGGCCTGACCGAAGTCAACGACGCAGCGGCCACCGGAAACGTTCTCGGCGTCATCAACTACACCACCGAGTGCACCGCCCCGCGTGTCGAGAATGGCCTTCTGACCCTCGACCTGCACATGGCCGCCGACGAGGGTGAGGCGTTCGCGGAGGTGTGGAAGACCGGACGTCCGGTCGAGACCGGAGAGCACCACGGTGTCGTTTACGCCCACGACGGCGAGTACCTGCTCGTCGCCGGCCGCATCGCCCCGACCGGCCGCTACACCGAGGACACCCGCGCCGCCTACGTCGCGGCGCTGGACCTGATGGACACCCTCGGTTACAAGAACTGCTTCCGCATGTGGAACTTCATCAACGACATCAACGCCGACAACGCCGAGGGCCTGGAGATCTACCGGGACTTCTGCAAGGGCCGCGCGGAGGCGTTCGAGCTCTTCTGCTTCGGTGACTCCGAGGTGCCGAGCGCGACCGGAATCGGCTCGCTGGGCGGCGGGATCGCTTTCTACTTCCTCGCCTCCCGCTCGGCGGCGCTCACGTCGGTGGAGAACTCCAAGCAGATGGCCGCCTACCACTACCCGAGGCAGTACGGCCCGCGCCCGCCCAAGTTCGCGCGGGCCACCTACCTCGCCGCCACGCACACCGACCGCAGGTCAGGGCAGATCTACGTGGCCGGCACCGCCAGCATCCGCGGCCACGAGACCCTGCACGACGGCGACATCGCGGCACAGGTGAAGTTGTCACTGGACAACATCGAGCACCTCATTTCCGACGAGAACCTGGCGGACTACGAGATCACGCAGGGCAATTCCTTGCTGGATCTCGACAACATCAAGGTCTACGTCCGGCACCGCGCCGACATCCCGGTCGTGCGCGCGATGTGCGAGGAGCGTTTCTCCCCGAACGCCCGCGTCCAGTACCTGAACGTCGACGTCTGCCGCGCCGATCTCCTCGTGGAGATCGAAGGCATCGTCGCCTGAAACGTCCGGCCGAACCAGAACCAGGAGTGAGCACAATGCCTCAGACGGTGAAGCTGACGGAGTTCACGTACACGCAGACCGCGGCCCCGTGGATGACGTTGCCGGCGACGCAGCAGCCCCACTGGCACCACCACCCCGAGTTCGACCTGATCGAAGCCGAACTGTCCGGCGCGCTCCCCCTGGTCGCGCATTCCGAAATTCGCGAGGCGAAGCGCGCGCTCGGTCTCGCCGCGCTCGGCGAGGCGCGCGTGCTGCAGCTCGGCGACTGCGCGGAGTCCTTTTCCGACGCCGACCCGCTGACAACTTCCCGAAAGGTGCGCAACATCGGGCGCATCGCCGCCCGCATGGCGGAACGCTCGGGTCAGCGGGTGGCACGTTTCGGGCGGATGGCGGGCCAGTACGCGAAACCTCGTTCGAGCAACTTCGAAACGGTCGGCGGAGTCGACCTGCCGTCGTTCCGGGGCGAGCTGGTCAATTCGTTCGAAGCCGACACCGCGGCCCGTCAGCACGACCCCGAACGAATGTTGTCGGCCTACGACGCGTCGTCCGCGGTTATCCGAGAAGTGCGCGCCCATTGGGCGGGAACTGCCGAGGAACTGGACGGTGGCCCGTGGGTGGCGCACGAGGCATTGGTGCTGGATTACGAGAACGCGCTCATCCGCACCGATGAGCGCACCGGCGAGCAGTTCCTCACCTCGACGCACTTCCCGTGGATCGGTGAGCGCACCCGCCAGCTCGACCACGCCCACGTCAGCATGTTCGCCGCGATCGCGAACCCGGTCGGCTGCAAGATCGGCCCGACCGCCGACCCGGAGACCGTCGTGCGGCTGTGCCAGCTGCTCGACCCGCACCACACGCCCGGCCGGCTGACGCTGATCGTCCGCATGGGACACGAGGACATCCACGTCGCGCTCGCGCCGATCGTGCGTGCCGTGCAGCGCGCGGGCCACCCGGTCGTCTGGGTCTCGGACCCCATGCACGGCAACACGGTGACGACCGGAACTGGGCGAAAGACTCGACTTGTCTCTCATATCATCGAGGAGGCCACGGCGTTCCGGCACATCCTCGAGACCGAGGGCGCACACGCGGCGGGCTTGCACCTGGAAGCGGCCGCGACCGACGTGACGGAGTGCGTCGGTGGCTCCGTCCCCGACGAGAAGGCTCTCTCCGAGCGCTACGAGACCCTTTGCGACCCGCGGCTCAACCCCGACCAGGCGCTCAGGGTGATCGACTCGTTCTTCTGACCCAGACAGGGAAGCAGATGACGTCACCCCAGCCGGCCGACCGGGCCGCCGAGACCACCGCCGATGTCGCGGTCGTCGGTTGCGGCCCGGTCGGCCTCGTTCTGTCCATCCTCCTCGCGCACAAGGGATGGCGGGTCGTCATCCTGGAGAAGTACCGCGGCCAGTACCCGTTCCCGCGGGTGGTCGCGTTCGACGGCGAGACCGCGCGGTCGTTCGCCTCGGCCGGTATCGGCGCCGACCTGATGGAGCTCGGCGAACCGCTGGGGCAGTACATGTTCCAGAACGCCGAGGGCCGTGAGCTGTTCAGCTTCGAGGCCCCCTACGAGCCCGGCCGCGACGGCTGGCCGATCGCGACCGTGATGCACCAGCCCACGTTCGAACGGGCACTGCGCGACCACGTCGCGACGTTGCCGAACATCCGGACCTTGTTCGGGCACAAGGTGGAGGCGATCGAGGACAACGGCTCGTTCGTCTCGATCACCGCTCCCGGACCGGACTTCGAGGGCCCGGTGACCGCGAAGTGGGTCGTCGGCTGCGACGGCGCGAACAGCTTCGTCCGCGACGTCATGGGCACGCGCATGATCGACCTGAACTTCAAGCACGACTGGCTGCTGGTCGACGTCGTCTTCCACGAGAAGCGCGCGTTCCGCCCCAACGACGTGCAGGTGTGCGACCCGGCGCGGCCCACCACGATCGTCGCGTCCGGCCGCGGGCACCGGCGGTGGGAGTTCATGCGCCTGCCGGGCGAGTCGATCGAGGAGCTGTCCACCGTGGAACGCATGTGGGAGCTGCTCAAGCCCTACGACGTCACCCCGGACAACGCCGACCTGACCCGCAACATCGTCTACACCTTCCAGGCCGCGATGGCCGACAAGTGGCGCGACGGACGGCTCCTGCTGGCCGGTGACTCGGCGCACCTGATGCCGCCGTTCGCCGGGCAGGGCATGTGCTCGGGCATCCGGGACGCGGCGAACCTGGCGTGGAAGCTCGACCTCGTCCTGCGTGAGGTCGCCTCCGACGAGCTGCTGGACGCCTACCCGGCCGAGCGGGCGTCGCAGGTGCGGCACACGATCGAGATGTCCATCGAGGTCGGCAAGATCGTGTCGGAGCTGGACCCCGTCGCGGCCGCCCGCCGGGACGCGTTCCTGATCGCCATGCAGGCCAAGCCCGGGGGCGTCGACCTCGCGCCGTCCGCGTACGCGCTGGAGGACGGGATCGTCCGGCGGGGTGCCGGCGGGATCTCGCTGCCCGACGGTGAGTTGTCGCCGCAGGGTGTGGTGGCGCGCGGGACGGTCCGCGACCGGTTCGACGAGGTCGCCGGGCGTGGCTGGCAGCTGATCACCACGCTCGACCCGTACGAGGCGCTGGGCGAGGACGAGCTCGAGTTCCTCAAGACCCTGGGCGCGCAGCTGGTGCGGGTGATGCCGGCCGGGATCCCGCCGAAGATCGCCCGCGCGCACGAGGTCGTGGACGTGGAGCGGGTGTACCTGCCGTGGCTGGCCGGGCATCGGAAGGTGGCGGCGCTGGTGCGGCCGGACTACTACGTGTTCGGGTTCGCGAAGGACCGGGCGGACCTGCCGGAGCTGGTCCGCGAGCTGAAGGACCGGCTGCCGCTGCTCTGACCGCCGAGCTGACGCAGGGGTCCCCCGGCCAGGGGGACCCCTTCTCTCATTCTCGCAGACAGGTCTGACAGTCCGGCGTTTCCGCAGCTCAGGCCGTGCTTGGCAGGTAGGAGTGCAGGTCGGCGGGCAGGTCCTTGCGGTACTTCACGTTCAGCTTCCGGTACACCCTCGTCAGGTGCTGCTCGATCGTCGACGGCGTGATGAACAGCTTCGACGCGATCTCCCGGTTCGTGTACCCCACCGCCGCGAGCGCCGCGACCCGTCGTTCGGCGTCGGTCAGCGTGGCGATCGGGTCGACCGGCTTCTCCTCCGCCGGAGCGTCCTCGGCGTCGGCCTTTCCGCGCGAGGGCAGCAGCTCCTCGCACAGCTCCGCCGCGTCGCACACGTTCGCGACGTGCCACGCCCGGCGGGCCACCGTCCACGCGCGACGGTGCTCCCGCAACGCCTGGTGCGCCTTGGAGAGGTCCGCGAGCGCGCGGGCCAGCTCGTACTGGTCGCCGTACTCCTCCAGGACCGCCACGGCGTCCTGCAGCAGCTGCGGCCGGTTGTGCGGCTGGTTCGTGGCGGCCAGCAACCGCAACGCCACCCCGCGGGTGCGCGACGCGTCCGGCCCCAGCCGGGCCAGCTGCTCGTTGATCAGCCGTTTCGCCTCGTCGCGGTTCGCGCCGTGCAGCAGCCAGGCCTCCGCGGCCGAGGTCCGCCACGGCACCACCCCCGGCTGGTCCACCCCCCACGACGTCATCAGCTCGCCGCACGACAGGAAGTCCGCCAGCGCCGCGTAGTGCCGGGAGGTGGCCAGGTAGTGGTGCCCGCGCGCGTACAGGTAGTGCAACCCGTACCGCGACTGGAACATCGCCTCGGGCACCGGCTGTTCCAGCAGCGCCGCCGCCTCCTCGTGCCGTCCCATCCTCGTGGCGGCGTTGATCAGCACACCGAGCGGCAGGCCCAGCGCCACGCCCCATCCGCCGGCGGGCATGACGTCCAGCGCGTTCTGCGCGTGCTCGAAAGAGCTCGTCAGATCGCCGCGCCGCAACGACACCTCGGCGCGCACGGACGAGAAGAACGCCCGTGCCACGGCGAGGTTCTTCACGCGGGTCTCCTCCAGCAGCCGGTCGCACCACCGCGCCGCCACGTCGAGCCGGTCCGCGTACACCAGCGCCTGCAACGCGAGCATCGCCGATTCCGGGCCCCACGACGCGCTGTCGGACGGCCGCGCGGCCTGCAGCACGTGCTCGGCGTCCGTGGCGGAGGCGTCGTTCGCGCCGTACGTCAGCACGTTCGCCAACGCCGTGACGGCCTTGAGCATCGGCCCGGAGGTGAGGCTCACCGTGCGGGACTTCACCGGCTCCGGCTGGGGGCGCCGCGCCAGCGTCGGGTGCGAGCACGCCAGCCACAGCTCCATGGCGCGCAGGCCGCCGCTCGACGTCGTGGCGCGCCGGACCCTTTCCAGCGCCTCGGTGGCCTCGTCGACCTGGCAGTTCCACAGCATCGGCTGCACCAGTGAGATCACGTCGCGGTCCGAGAGCTGTCCGGCGCGCATGGCCGGCACCACGGTGCCCAGCCGGCGTCCGGCGGCGGACGGGTTGACCCGCCACTCCACCCGGACGAGCTTCGCCGCGATCGCCGCCCTGCCGTGCACCTCGACGCACGCCCGGTGCGCCAGTTCCAGGTACCGCAACGCCGTGTCGATCTGCTCGTCGCGCAGCGCGTGCTCGGCGGCCTCCTCGAAGACCGGCACCATCCACGGGTTCTCGGAGTGGTCGGCCATCACCAGGTACGGCGCCACCTCGGTCGCGGGCGCGCCTTCGTCGTGCAGCAGCAGGGCGGCGCCGAGGTACATCTCCTTGCGGTCCTGAGTGGACAGATCGTCCAGGACGGCACCGCGCGCGGCCGGGTCGCGGAACCAGCCGTCGCACAGCAGGCCGGCCTCGTTCATCACGTCCAGCGCGGAGCCGACGGCCTCGGCGTCCACACGGGCCAAGCGCCCCAACGACTCGCGCGTCGCGTTCTCGCCCGTCACGGCCAGCGCCCGCGCGACCGGCAGCACGTGGTCGTCGCAGCGGTGCAGGCAGCTGACCAGCGCCCGCCGGTAGCTCGGCCCGATCACGAGGCCGCCGTCGTCACGCGGCTTGCACAACCGCTGGTCGTCCAGCAGTGACCGCACCAGCAACGGGTTGCCGCCCGTGAGCGCCATCGCGTCCGCGGCGTGCCGGGGCACCTCGAAGATCTCGTCCAACGCGCTCAACGGGGCCAGCTGCACGTCGCGGCAATGCGGATGCCGCAACAACTCCGTGTGCAACGGCGTGTGCGCGGCGCGCGGTGACGCGGTCTCGGTCAGCATCAGCAGCACCTTGACCTGGCCGAGCCGCCGGATCAGGTACAGCAGCCAGTGCAGCGACGACGGGTCGGCGTGCTGCACGTCGTCGATGCCGATCACCAGCGGCGCCTCGGCCGTCAGGTCCATCAGCGCGATGCACAGGGCGTGCAGCTGCCGGGCCGTGGGACCGTCGGCGGACCGGGCGGCCGCGTCGAGCAGCTCCCCCACCTCGGCCGGAGCGTCCAGGGGGTGGAAGATCTGGCCCACCACACCGAAAGGCAGGTCGCGTTCGAACGCCGAGCAGGTCGCCTTCACGAAGCTGACACCGCAGGCCTCGCCGAACGCGTGCAGCAGCTCGGTCTTCCCGCTCGCCACCGGACCGGTGAGCAGCGCGACCCTTCCGGATCCTGACAGGGAGTCCGTCAACAGCGTCTCCAGGGCGGCCCACTGGTCGTCGCGCTCGACGAGACCGTGCAGCCGTGCCCTGGTGGTGCTGTTGTCGGACGTCCTGGTCATGATGATGTACCTCTCGCCACGACGAGTCGGCACCGAGGGTCTCAGGCGGACACATCCTCATGAAATCGATACGTGCCGGTTCTAGGGGTTCCCTTGAACCTGGCGTGCGTTGCAACACTAGGACTTCTCCCGGTGCGCCGTCCGGCAGGCTCGCCTTCACCAGGCGTGGAGAAGGGTGAGGTCCATGAGCCAGCGGCCGGTCCTGTTCGTCAGTCTGCCGGAAAGCGGCCTGCTGAACCCCATGCTCGTGCTAGCGGAGGAGCTGTCGCGCCGCGGTGTCGAGGACCTGTGGTTCGCCACCGACGACAAGGGCCGCGAGGAGGTCGAGGCGGCCGCGGCCGGCGCACCGATCCGGTTCGCGTCGCTCGGCGAGGTGATCCCGGAGATGTCGTCGGTGACGTGGCCCGACGACATCTACGCGAAGGTCACGCAGCGGTCGAGGTTCAAGGCGCGCAAGGCCGTCATCGAGCAGACGCACCGGCCGTCGCTGCGCGTTCCCAAGTACCGCAGGCTGGCCGAGCTCGTCGACGAGATCCGGCCCGCGCTGATGGTCGTCGAGTCGATGTGCATGTTCGGCTACGAGGTCGCGATCACCAAGGGAATCCCTTTCGTGCTCAGCAACCCGTTCGTGCCGTCCAACCTGGTCACGTCCGCGGTGCCGATCGGCCCGTCCTACACGCCCGCGGAGTTCCCGCGCCCGCACACCGGTTTGCCGGCGGACATGTCGTTCACGCAACGTTGGGCCAACAAGCTCTTCGGGTGGCGCACGCTCGCGATGGCGTTCTCCAAGCAGAACAAGGAACGCAACGCGGAGAACGCCCAGGTCGTCGAAGAGCTCGGCATCTCACCCGAGGCGCTCGGCCAGTTCGCGCGGGTCGAGAGGTCCGAGCTGGTGCTGTGCTACTCGATCCCCGAGATGGACTACCCGTTCGAGATCCCGGCGAAGATCCGCACGGTCGGCGCGCTGGTGCCGCCGCTGCCCCAGGCCGAGCCCGGTGAGCTGGGCCGGTGGCTGGACGCGCAGAAGTCGGTGGTGTACATGGGCTTCGGCACCATCACCCGGCTGACCCGCGCCCAGGTCGAGGCGTTCGTGCAGGTCGCGCAGCGGTTGGACGGCAAGCACTCGGTGCTGTGGAAGCTGCCCCGCGACCAGCAGAAGCACCTGCCCGCGACGCTTCCGCCGAACCTGCGCATCGAGACGTGGGTGCCGTCGCAGCTCGACGTGCTGGCGCACCCGAACGTCAGCCTGTTCTTCACGCACGCGGGCGGAAACGCCTACACCGAGAGCATCTACTTCGGCAAGCCGATGGTGTCGCGGCCGTTGTGGGTCGACTGCTACGACCAGGCGGTGCGGGCGGAGAGCTTCGGGGTCGGGCTGACGCTGGACAAGCCCCACACCGTCGATCCCGACGACGTCGTGGACAAGCTCACCCGCGTCCTGGAAGACCCGTCGTTCCGCGAGAACGCCGAGCGTCTCGCCGCGCTGCAGCACGCCGCCGGCGGCCGCAAGACCGCCGCCGACCTGATCCTGTCCCTTCCCGCGCTGTCCGCGAAGTGAGCTGACGATGAGCTACCGCTACCCGGTCTCGATGCCGTCCCTGCGCGGCAACGAGCTCGACTACACGACGAAGGCCGTGACCGACGGCTGGATCTCCTCGCAGGGCCCGTACGTGCCGCAGTTCGAGGAGGCCTTCGCCGCCTACAACAACGTCCGGTATGGCGTCGCCTGCTCGTCCGGCACGACGGCGCTGACGCTCGCGTTGCGCGCGCTGGGCGTCGGTCCCGGCGACGAGGTGATCGTCCCCGAGTTCACGATGATCGCGAGCGCGTGGGCCGTCACCTACACCGGCGCCACGCCCGTGTTCGTCGACTGCGCCGACGACCTGAACATCGACGTCACCAAGATCGAGGAGAAGATCACCCCGCGCACCAAGGTGATCATGCCGGTGCACGTCTACGGCCGGCAGTGCGACATGGAGCCGATCCTCGAACTGGCCTACGAGTACAACCTGCGCGTGGTCGAGGACTCCGCGGAGGCGCACGGCGTCAAGCCGACCGGCGACATCGCGGCGTTCTCGCTGTTCGCCAACAAGATCATCACCTCGGGTGAGGGCGGCGTCTGCGTCACCAACGACCCGCACCTGGCCCGGCAGATGGCACACCTGCGCGGCATGGCGTTCACCCGCGACCACAGCTTCCTGCACAAGAAGCTCGCCTACAACTTCCGCATGACGAACCTGCAGGCGGCGGTCGCGCTCGCGCAGACCGAACGCCTCGACGAGATCATCGCGACGCGCGCGCGGATCGAGAAGCGGTACGACGAAGGCCTTCGGGGCATCGAGGGCATCACGCTGATGCCGCCGCGTGACGTGTTGTGGATGTACGACCTGCGCGCGCAGCGCCGTGAGGAGCTCATGGGGTTCCTCGCCGGGAAGGGGATCGAGACCCGCCTCTTCTTCAAGCCGATGAGCAGGCAGCCCGGCTATCTCGACCCGGTGTGGCCGTCGCTGAACGCGAACCGGTTCGCCGAGGACGGGTTGTACCTCCCCACCCACGCCGAGCTGACCGAAGACGACCAGGACTACATCGTGGGGCAAGTCCGCCAGTTCTACGAGGGATGACATGACCACTGACGCCGCCGCCGGCCTAGTCCCGTTCATGCTGCGCCGCCCCGGCGCGCCGTTCCCCCCTCCCGAGTACTCCGAGTTCCGCGACCGACCCGGCCTGGTGAAGGCCGCGCTGCCGTCCGGCGAGACCGTCTGGCTGGTCACGAGGCACGAGGAGGTGCGCGCGGTGCTGACCGACCCGCGCATCAGCTCCAACCCGACGCACGAGGGCTTTCCGCGTCCGTCGCGGACGGTGGGCGCGCCGTCCGCGGACGACGTGCCGGGCTGGTTCGTGTCGCTGGACCCGCCGGACCACAACAGGTTCCGCAAGGCGCTGATCCCCGAGTTCACGGTGCGCCGCATCCGGTCGCTGCGGCCCGCGGTCGAGGAGATCGTCGACCGCGCCATCGACGGGATGCTCGCGAAGGGCGGCACCGCCGAGCTCGTCGAGGACTTCTCCCTGACGGTGCCGTCGCTGGTGATCTCGTCACTGCTGGGCGTGCCCAAGGTGGACCGGGACTTCTTCGAGGAGAAGACGAAGGTCCTCGTGACGCTGACGTCGACCGACGAGGAACGCGACAAGGCGTCGGAGCACCTGCTGCGCTACATCAACCGGCTGATCACCATCAAGTCCAAGCGGCCGGGCGACGACCTGATCAGCAGGCTGCTGCAGGGCGGTCTGCTGACGCCCCAGGAGCTGTCCGGTGTCTCGATGCTGCTGCTCATCGCGGGCCACGAGACCACCGCGAACAACATCTCGCTCGGCGTCGTCACGTTGCTGCAGCAGAAGCAGTGGATCGACGACGACCGCGCGATCGAGGAGCTGCTGCGCTACCACTCGGTGGCCGACCTGGTGGCGTTGCGGGTGGCGATCGAGGACGTGGAGATCGGCGGGCAGCTGGTCCGCGCGGGCGAGGGCGTCGTGCCGCTCGTGGCAGGCGCGAACCACGACCCGGAGATGTTCGAACGGCCGCACGAGTTCGACCCGTCCCGCTCTGCCACCGGGCACGTGGCGTTCGGGTACGGCGTGCACCAGTGCCTCGGTCAGAACCTGGTGCGGCTGGAGATGGACGTCGCCTACCGCGGCCTGTTCGGGCGCATCCCGACCCTGGAGGTCGCGGTACCGCTGGAGGAGCTGCAGTTCAAGTACGACGGAGTCCTCTTCGGACTCCACGCGCTTCCCGTGCGCTGGTAATCCTTGGAGGACGGCAATGGCTCGGATCAGTGTGGACACCGGCAAGTGCATCGGCTCGGCACAGTGCGTGCTGGCCGCGCCGGACGTGTTCGACCAGGACGACGACGGGTTCGTCACCGTGCTCGACGACAACCCGTCGGGTGAGGCGGAGGCGACCGCGCGCACGGCCAGGGGCATCTGCCCGGCGCAGGCGATCACCGTGCACGACTAACGGCCGCGGCGGGGCTTCGCGCGTTTGGCCGGCTGTTCGGGCTGCTGACGCGCGGGGCTCCGCCGCTGCTGTTGCGGCTTCTGCTGTGGCTTCTTCTGGGGCTGCTCCGGCGCGGGGCCTCGGGTGCTGTTGACCGTGCGGCCGCGGACGATGCCGATCATGTGCTCGACCAGCTCGGGGTTCTCGTCCCGGATCGGGAACGCGAGCGCCACCCGCGACTGAGGGGCGTCGGTCAGCGGCACGTACTTGAGGTCCTTGCGGTGGTGCAGCCGGGCCAGCGACTGCGGCACGACCAGCAGCCCGACCCCGGCGGCCACGAGCTCGATCGCGTCCGCGGTGGTCTCCGGCCGTTCGACGGGCGGCTGACCAGGCTGCTCGTCCCACTCCAGGGTGTCGTCGAGCGGCTGCCACAGCACGTGCGGCCTCAGGTCCTCAAGGGACAGTTCGTCGGCCGCCGCGAACTCGTGGTCCTTCGGGCACACCACGACCGTGGTCTCGGTGTAGAGCGGGATCGCGTGCAGGTCCTCGCGGTCGCCGGGCAGCCGCAGCAGCGCGGCGTCGGCCTCGCCTTCGCGCACCTTCTCCCCGGCCTCGGCGACGGTCACCTGCACGAGGGTCAGCTCGGTCTCCGGCAGGCGCTCCTGCCAGACCCGTGCCCATTTGCCCGGCGTCACGCCTGGGACGTACGCGAGCGTGAACGATCCGGTCACGCGCTGAGGCTACCGGACGCAGCAGTTACTCTGTGTGGCATGAAGTCGCAGCAGACGATGAAGCCCGCCACCGCCGCCAAGAAGCTCGGCGTGTACCTCGAGGCCACGCCCGAGGAGTTCCAGGCCGGGGTCGTGTCGCGCGACGAGCTCAACGAGCTGCAGGCCAACCCGCCGGAGTGGCTGCGGGACCTGCGCCGCAACGGCCCGCACCCCAAGCAGCTCATCGCGCAGAAGCTCGGCATCTCGACGTCGGGCCTGGTGCGGGCCGGCATCACCGAGGCGCTGACCACCGAGCAGATCAACGCGATCAAGGACGAGAACCCGGACTGGCTGGTCCGCGAGCGCGCCACCTACCAGGAGTTCAAGGCCGAGGAGGCGCGCCTCGCGGAGAAGGCGCGCCTGGAAGAGCAGTCCTAGCAGCGCTCTTCGGTGTCGGCCGCGTAGACCGTTTCGCCGCGGCCGACCGCGCCGTAGGCCTTGGTGCACTTGTTGACGGTGTGCAGGCCGTCGGACCAGACCTCGCGGTCGTTCTTCGGGTCGACGTTGTAGCCCTGCAGGTCACCGGTTCCCTTGACCCACAGGCCGGCGCCCGCGTCGAAGCCCCGGTGCGTGCTCGCCCACGACTCCCACACGAACGTGTAGCCGTAGTTCTTGTCACAGCCGACGAACTGCTTGATCGAGGCGATGGTCTCGCCGCCGCCCTTGAGGATCTTCGTCGCGCCGATCTGCGTGACGCGCGAGCAGCCCGGTGCCGTCTCGGCGGTCGCCGGGGTGCCTCCCAGCAGCGCGATGCCCGCGGCCAGGCCGACCGTGAGCACGATGCTCTTGAACTTCGTAGCCATGTTCAGCACCGTGTCAGCGAGCGCTGACACGGTGCTGACAGGTGACGCCTGTCACCCAAGAGGAAGACTCACCACGTGAGCGGGAACTTCTCCAGGCCACCGGCGAGACGGCCGCCGGGGTGCGACTCCAGCTCCGACTCCGGCACGGCGAGCCGCAGGCCGGGCAGGCGTTCGAACAGCGTCGTGAACGCGACGGCGAGGATGATCCGCACGAGCGGGGCGCCGGTGCAGTGCCGCATGCCGTGGCCGAACGTGAAGTGGTGGTTGGGCGAGCGGGTGACGTCGAACCGGTGCGGGTCGTCGAACGCGCGCGGGTCGAAGTTGGCGAGGCTGAAGTCCAGCATCACCAGGTCGCCTTCCTTGATCGTGACGCCACCGATCTCGATGTCCTCGCTCGCGTAGCGGGGCAGGACGGGTGAGCTGATCGTCGCGCGCATGACCTCGTCGACGGCCTGAGCCATGATCGTCGGGTCGGACATGGCCTTCTGGAGCTGGCCGGGGTTGCGCAGGAACAGCAGCACACCGAAGTCGAGGTGGCTGGCGAGCCCCGCGAGGCCGGTGAACAGCAGTGTGACGACGTGCAGGCCGATCTCGTCGTTGGTGAGACCGGTCTCGATGAAGCGGGAGATGACGTCGTCGCCGAGGTCCTCGCGGCGGCGTTCACCGATCTCGGCGGCGAAGGAGAAGAGCGGGTCCATGCCGGCCTCGGCGTGCTGCTGGTCGGACGCGCCGACGGTGTCCATCATGTCGAGCAGCTTGCGGCGGTCCTGCACCGGGATGCCGACCATGTCGCACAACGCCTGCTGCGAGTAGTCCATCGAGTAGGCCTCGTGCAGGTCGACCGGCGGTCCGGCGGCGATGATGGCGTCGAGCTTGGCGTTCGCGATGGCCTCGACGCGCTCCTTGCGTTCGATCACGCGGCGGGCGGCGAAGCTCTTGGTGTAGAGGACGCGTTTCTTCTCGTGGCGTTCTTTCTCGACCTCGATGTCGTCGCTGGTGACGAGCATGTCGAGCATGGGGTTGCGCAGGAACCTCGGCGCGGTGGCCGGGTCCTTGTGGCTGCGGCCCAGCTTGTTGTTCTGCAGCAGCGACTTCACCTCGGCGTGGCGGGTGACGAGCCAGCCCTCGTCGCCCGCGGGCGTCCGGATGCGGCACACCGGCGCCTGCTCCTGCAACCGCAGCCGGAGTTCGCTGAACGTCAGGATCGACGGCAGTTCGACCCCGATCAGGGGCAGTTCCTGCGATGTGGTCATCGGACGCCTTCCAGTTTCTCGATACGGGTGCTGAGCCAGTCCTCCATCACCTCGGCGACGACACCGGCGTCCTCCTTGACCATCGCCATGTGGTCGGTGGCGACGACGCGGATCTCGTCGGCGGGGACGTCGACGTCCTGGTTCGTGGTGACGAGGTCGGTGCCCTTGACTTCGTTGGCACAGCGGATGAGGAGCTTCGGAACCGTCGTGTGCAGGCCGGTGTCGATGATGAGCGGGAACCAGTGCGCCATCGCGGACAGGCGGGTGCTGTTCATGTTCACCGCGGGCGAGTCCATGGTGTTGAAGTAGTTCGTCGTGACGGCGTCGAAGTCCATGCCCTCGCTGGAGTTGTAGTTCATGCTCAGGGTGTCGAGCATGATCACCGCTTCCGGCGTGATGCCCCAGGTCTCCTCCAGCACCGCGGCGGCGAAGTAGGCGAGCGTGCCACCCGAGGAGTGTCCGACCAGGACGAACGGGTCGCCGTCGGTGCCGTTGAGGATGCTTTCCGCGACGAACCGGGCGGCGGCCTCGGTGGTGCGCGGGAGTGCTTCGCCTTCACCGAAACCGATGAGCGGCAACGCACTCACGTGCCGTTTGCCGCGCAGGTGGGCGGCGAGCCGCGCGTACATGTGCACGCCCGCGGTGGCGCCGGGGGCGCTGACGCAGACGAGCTTCGGCAGCTTCGGTCCGTCGGCGAGCGTGACGGGGGCGGGCAGGTCCTCCAGCTCGGCGGGGCTGTCGAACATCGGGCGGAGGTTGGCGACCGCCTTGAGCATCCGCAGGCCCTCGACGACCTTGCCGGTGGTGACGCTCTGCATGAACAGGCCGAACACCGTGTCCTGGGCGTTGACGACCGTGCCGTTGCCCGTGGCCGGTCCGGAGATGGTGCCGAGCTCGCCGTCGACCCTGGCGGCGAGCGCCGCGGGGGTGCCGCTGTCGAACACGGCGCTGCCCGGGAGCTTCAGGTTGAGCATGTCGTTGAGCTGGTTGCGCAGCTCGACGGCGATGAGCGAGTCGAAGCCCAGTTCCAGGAAGTTCTTCTCCGGGTCCACTTTGGACGTGTCGTTGTGGCCGAGCAGTGCCGCGCAGGTGCCGATGACGAGCTCGCGCACCTTGTCGGCGCGCTCGTCGGGGTCGGTGTTGCGCAGCCGGTCCAGCACGGTGACCGCGGTCAGCTGGCTCTGCCGCGGCAGGGTCTGCTCGCCGACGATGCCGCGCAGCAGCGGGGCGACGCGCTGCTGGTTCCGGTTGACGTGCATGGGGACCACGGCGGGCCGGCGCTCGGCGAGGGCGGCGTCGAACAGCGCGAGGCCCTGTTCGGCGGCCAGTGGCGGCATGCCGGAGCGTTGGATGCGGTCCATGGCGGCGTCGCTGAGGCCCGCGGTCATGCCGCCGTCCTGCGCCCACGGCCCCCAGGCGAGGCTGATGGTGCCGGGACGGTTCTTCGCGAGGGCGTCGAGGTAGGCGTTGGCGGCGGCGTAGTTGCCCTGGCCGGCCGCGCCCATGACGCCTGCGACGGAGCTGTAGAGGACGAGCAGCTTGAGGTCGTGCTGGGCGAGCAGGTGCGCGGCGTCGACCTTCGGCGTGAGGACGCCGGTGAGGCGTTCGGGGGTGAGCGCGTCGACGAGGGCGTCGTCCAGCACGCCCGCGGTGTGGATCACGGTGGTGAGCGGGCGGTCCGCGGCGGCGAACAGGGTCTGGACGTCGTTGGGGTTGGCGATGTCGGCGGCCGCGATGGTGACGGTGGCGCCCTTGTTCTCCAGTTCCCGCTTGAGGTTCCGCGCGCCGGGCGCCTCCTCGCCGCGGCGGCTGGCGAGCAGCAGGTGCCGGACGCCGTGCCGGGTGACGAGGTGTTTGGCGAGCTCGGCGCCGAGGCCGCCGGTGCCGCCGGTGATGAGGACGGTCTCGTCCTCGGCCCATTCGTGCCTGGCCTCCGGGTTCTCGGGGAGCTCCTTGAGGCGGGCGACCTTCACCTTGCCCTCGCGAACGACCACCTGCGGCTCGTCGCCGTTGACGAGCCCGGTCAGCAGGGCGCCGGAGACGTCGAGGCCGTCGCTGTCGACGAGCAGGAACCGGCCGGGGTTCTCGGCTTGCGCGGTGCGGACGAGGCCCCACACCGCCGCTGCCGCGAGGTCTTCGCCCGAGGCGGCGCCGCGGCTGACGAAGACGACGCGGGAGTTCTCGAACTTGAGTGCTTCCTGCAGGATGTTCAGGGCGCGCTGGGTGTTGGCGTGCACGCTTTCCGGGGTGTTCTCGCCGGTGACGGCTACGACGAACACGTCGGGAGTGGTGGACTGGGCGGCCTCGGTGAGGGTTTCGCCGTAGCCGCTGACGGACTGGCCCGCCGCGTACAACACGTGGGCGAGGTCGAACTCGTCGCCGCCGATGATGGCCCACCGCGCGCCCGTGATCGCCTTGGCGTCCACAGTGGACTTCACCCAGTCGACCTCGTAGAGCGCGGGGCGGCTGGCGTTGGGCTGGGTGCCCGGCGCCATGGTGCTCCGCGGCCAGAAGCGCTCGGTGTCGAACGGGTAGGTGGGCAGGTCGATCTTCTCGCCGCGGGCGGGCCAGCTGATCTTGCTACCGGTGGTGTAGAGCTTGGCCAGCGCGGTGATGAACGCGGTGACCTCGTCCTTGTCCTTGCGCATCGTCGGGATGGCGCGGTCGACGAGTGCGGCGAGGACGGCGCTGGGGCCGATCTCGACGAACGTGGCGTCGCCGATTTCGCTGACGTTGTCGGTGAACCTGACGGTGTCGCGGACGTGGCCGACCCAGTAGTCGGATTGTTGAACAATCCCACGAGTGATCAGCGGGATCGTCGGATCGTTGAACGAAATGCCCGCGATGGCCTCGCGGAAGTCGTCGAGCATCGGTTCCATCAACGGCGAGTGGAACGCATGACTGACCGGCAGCTGCTTGGTCTTGCGCTCGTTGAATCGTTCAACAATCCTACGTGCCTCTTGTTCCACACCGGCGATGACGACGGAGTCCTCGGCGTTGATGGCGGCCAGCGAGACGCCGCTGGTGAGGTGCGGCGCGACCTCGTCCTCGGTGGCCTGGATCGCGATCATCACGCCACCCGGCGGCAGGGCCTGCATGAGCCGGGCGCGTTCGGTGACGAGCCTGGCGGCGTCCGCGAGGGTCAGCACCCCGGCGACGTGCGCGGCGGCGATCTCGCCGATGGAGTGGCCGGCGACCTTGTCGGCCTTGAAACCGTAGCTCTCCAGCAGCCGGTACAGCGCCACCTCGAACGCGAACAGCGCGGGCTGGGTGTGGCCCGTCTGGTCGAGCTGCTGCTCGTCCTCCCACATGACCTGCTTGAGCCCGCCCGGCAGGTGTGCGAGGGCCGCGTCGAGTGCTTCGCGGAAGACCGGGAACGCCTCGTACAGCTCCTTGCCCATACCGACCCGCTGCGCACCCTGGCCGGAGAACAGCGCGGCGACCGGCTTGCGCGCCACGGCCCCGGTGGCGATGACGTCGCCGTCGAGGACCACCGCGCGGTGGTCGAACGTCGTCGGCCGCGTGGTCAGCAACGAGTACGCGACGTCCCGCGGCTCGCCCTCGATGCTCTTGAGCTGCTCGATGCGGGCCTTCAGGGCGTTCGACGACTTCGCCGACACCACGAACGGGTACCTGCCCGCGAGGTCCCGCACCGCGGCTGGATCGATCCCGGTTGGGCCCCCTCCGGGGGAGACCGAGGTCCCCACTCCAATCGTCTCAGAGGGGTCTGACAGTTCTGGGGTGGTCGTGTCGTGAGTGGACCGTTCAGGCGCCTCGGGTGCTTCCTGGATGATGACGTGGGCGTTGGTGCCGCTCACCCCGAAGGAGGAAATGCCGGCGCGGCGGGGTTTGCCGTTGCGCGGCCACGGCGTGGTCTCGGTGAGGAGGCTGACGTTGCCCGCGGACCAGTCGACGTGCGACGACGGCGTCGTGACGTGCAGGGTCGGCGGGAGGGTGTCGTGGCGCAGCGCCTCGACGATCTTGATGACGCCCGCGACGCCCGCCGCGGCCTGGGTGTGGCCGATGTTGGACTTGATCGCGCCCAGGTGCAGCGGGGTCGCGCGGTCCTGGCCGTAGGTGGCGAGCAGCGCCTCGGCCTCGATCGGATCTCCCAGCACCGTACCGGTTCCGTGCGCCTCGACGGCGTCCACATCGGACGCGGACAGGCCCGCGGAGGCGAGCGCGGCCTTGATCACCTCGCGCTGGGCCGGGCCGTTCGGGGCGGACAGGCCGTTGGAGGCGCCGTCCTGGTTGACGGCGCTGCCGGCGACGACGGCGAGCACGGGGTGGCCGTTGCGCTGGGCGTCGGAGAGCTTCTCGACGAGCAGCACGCCGATGCCCTCGGACCAGCCGGTGCCGTCCGCGTCGTCCGAGAACGCCTTGCAACGGCCTGATGTCGCGAGACCACCCTGCCGGGTGAATCCGGCGAAGTTCGAGGACGTCGCCATGACGGTGACGCCGCCGGCCAGAGCGAGCGAGCACTCACCGTTGCGCAGCGCCTGAGAGGCCAGGTGCAGTGCGACGAGAGAAGAGGAGCACGCGGTGTCGACCGTGACGGCGGGGCCTTCGAAGCCGAACGTGTAGGAGATGCGTCCGGAGATGACGCTGGCCGCGGTGCCCATGCCGGCGTGGCCCTCGACGTCCTCTTGCGAGGCGATCAGGACGTGACCGTAGTCCTGGCCGTTGGTGCCCACGAACACACCGGTGCGGGAGCCGCGCAACGTCGTCGGGTCGATGCCCGCGCGTTCGACGGCCTCCCAGGTGGTCTGCAGCAGGAGCCGCTGCTGGGGGTCCATGGCGAGGGCTTCACGCGGCGAGATGCCGAAGAAGCCGGGGTCGAAGTCGGCGGCGTCGTAGAGGAACCCGCCCTGCAGCGTGGCACTGGTGCCGCCGGCCAGCGTGCCGAGGTCCCAGCCGCGGTCGGTCGGGAACCCGGTGATGGCGTCCCGGCCTTGCGCCACCAGGTCCCAGAGGTCCTCGGAGGAGCGGACGTCGCCGGGGAAGCGGCAGGCGATGCCGACGATCGCGACCGGCTCGTGCCGGCTGGCCTCGACCTCCTCCAGCCGCTGGCGGGTCTGGGCGAGATCAGCGGTGACCCACTTCAGGTACTCAACGAGCTTCTCTTCGTTCGGCATCGCCGGAAACCTCTCCGTCGTCCAGGTGGGGTCAGCGCTCGGTGCGTCGGCCGAGTTCGTTGTCGATGAAGGCGAACACGTCGTCGACGCTCGCCGAGTTGATGCGGTCGCTCACGGCTTCTTCGGACTTGGCACCGCCGTACTGGGCGAGCAGGTTGCGCAGGCGGGCCGCGACCCCGTCGCGGGCCAGGTCGTCGGCGGAGCTCGCGGCCAGTGCGGCCTCCAGCCGGTCGAGCTCGCCGGTGATCGACGGCCCGGTGTCGGCGCCGAGCAGCTCGCCCGCGAGGTAGGTGGCCAGCTCGTCGGGGGTCGGGTAGTCGAAGACCAGACCGGCGGGGAGCTTCAGGCCCGTGGCGGAGGCGAGGCTATTGCGCAGCTCCACGGCGGTCAGCGAGTCGAAGCCGAGGTCGCGGAACTGCTTGTCGTTGTCGATGGCCGCGGGCGAGGAGTGTCCGAGGACGCCCGCCGCGTGGCCGCGCACGAGGTCGACCAGGTACTTGGCACGTTCCTCGGCGGGCAACGCGGCCAAGGTCGCCGCCACGTCCGCAGAGGACGCATCGCTGCCCTCTGCCGTGCGCTTTCCGCCGCGCACGAGACCGCGCAGGACCGCCGCGACCGGCCCGTTGGCGCGGCCGGTGGTGATGCGGGCCGGGACGAGCACCGCGTCGTCGCGCGAGGTGGCGTCGTCGAACAACGCCATGCCCTGCCGGACCGACAGCGGCGGCATGCCGGTGCGGCCGATGCGGTCCATCGCGCCGTCCTGCAGATGTGCTGTCATGCCACCGGTTTGCGCCCACGGTCCCCACGCCAGCGACGTGGCGACCAGGCCCTGCGCGCGCCGGTGTTCGGCCAGTGCGTCGAGGAACGCGTTGGCCGCGGCGTAGTTGCCCTGACCGGCGCTGCCGAGCACGCCCGACACCGACGAGTAGAGCACGAACGCCTGGAGCTTCTGCTTCTTCGTGGCCTCGTGGAGGTTCCAGGCGCCGTCGACCTTGGGCCTGAAGACCTTCTCCAGCCGCTCCGGCGTGAGCGAGCCGATGATGCCGTCGTCGAGCACGCCGGCCGTGTGGATGACGGCCGTCAGCTTGACGCCCTTCACGACCTTCTTGACCGCCTTGAGGTCGGCGGTGTCACAGGCGGCGATCGTGACGTCCGCGCCGTGAGCGGTCAGTTCCGCTTGCAGCGCAACGGCATCGGGCGCGTCGCCGCCGCGCCGGGAGATCAGCAGCAGGCGTTTGACGCCGCGTTCGGCGACGAGGTGCCGCGCCAGCTCCGCGCCCAGACCACCCGTGCCGCCGGTGATGAGCACGGTGCCGTCCGGGTCCCACTGCGCCGTCTCGACGGTGTCGGTGACACGAGCGAGGCGGGCGACCTGCACCTGTCCGTCGCGGACGCGGGCCTGGGTCTCCCCCGCGTCGATCAGGCCGGTGGGCAGCGGGGCGCTGCCGTCGGTGTCGACGAGCAGGAACCGTCCGGGGTTCTCCGACTGGGCCGTGCGGACGAGGCCCTGGACGGTCGCGCTCGCCAGGCCGCTCGTCACGAACGCGAGCCGTTCCTCGCTCTGCTGCACCAGTTCCAGCGCCCTGGCGGCGAGCTCGTGGGCTTCTGCGACGCTGTCGCCGCTGAACCGGACCTCGCGGACGTCCTGCGCCGGCTGGGTTTCCGGTGCGGGCACCCATTCCAGGCGGAACAGCGAGTCCTGGTGTTGTTGTGCGGCAAGCGGTGCGCCGAAGACGATGTTGCGCGCCGAGACGACCGGAGCCCCGCTCTGGTCGACCGCGGCGAACCCGCCGTCGCTCAGCTTGACCCGCAACGTGCCGGCACCGATCGCGTGCAGGCTCACGCCGTGCCACTGGAGCGGCACCTGGTTCTCCTCGGTGATCCTGGTGGCGCGGTCGAGCAGGGCCGGGTGCACGCCGTAGAACTGGGCGTCCGTCGTGCCTTCCGGCAGCGTCACCTCCGCGTAGACGGCGTCGCCCGCCTGCCAGATCCGCTCGCCGATCGCGGTCGCACCCTTCGGCGGCCACTCGCCGACGGTGAAGCCGGCGCGGTACTCGCCCTCGCTCAGCACACCGGAGGCGATCCGGGTGAACGGCTGCTCGTCGTTCGGTCGCGTGTAGACGGTGAGGCTGCGCTTTCCGTTGTCCGGTGCGCCGACCCACACCTGCAGCACGCCGGGCGTGAGCGGCGCGGTGACCGTGAGCTCCTCGACCGTGCCGTAGCCGACCTGGTCCGCGGCCCGGAACGCGATCTCCGCGAACGCCGTCTCCGGGAACGCGACCGCGAGCCGGTTCGTGAACACCACCGCGTCTTCCTGCGCGACGGTCATGGCGGCGCCGAGCAGCGGGTGGTCGGCGGGCCCGAGGCCGAGTCCGGACGCGTCCGCGGCCTGCGCCATCGGCGTGGGCCAGTAGTGGTCGTGGTCGAACGCGTAGGTCGGGAGGTCGACGCGCTTGGCTCCGGTGCCGTCGAACGCCGCCGCCCAGTCGACGTCGGTGCCCTGGACGTGCAGCCTCGCGAGCGCGGTGAGCCACGCCGTCGTCTCGTCGCGGTCCTTGCGCAGCGCGGGAATCGCGCCGTCGACGAGCGCGGACAGCACCCCGTCCGGCCCGATCTCCAGGAAGGCGTTGACGCCCGCGGCTTCGAGGGTCGCGACGCCGTCCGCGAACCGCACGGTCTCCCGGACGTGCCGCACCCAGTACTCGGGCTCGGCGAGCTCGGGGCCTGCGACGCGGCCGGTCACGTTGGACACCACGGGAATGCGGGGCGCGGCGAACTCCAGCGCCGTCACGGCGGCGCGGAAGTCCTCCAGCATCGGCTCCATCAACGGCGAGTGAAACGCATGGCTGACCGGCAAACGCTTAGTCTTGCGGCCCTGCGCGGCGAACCCGTCGGCGATCTGTCGGACCGCCTTCTCCTCGCCGGCGAGCACCAGCGACCTCGGTCCGTTGATCGCCGCGATGGACACCTGGTCCGTGATCGCGACCTCTCCTTCCGCCGCTTCGACCGCGATCATGGCGCCGCCCGCGGGAAGTGCCTGCATGAGTGCGGCGCGCGCGTTCACCAGCTTCGCGGCGTCCTCCAGGCTCAGCACGCCGGCGACGTGGGCGGCCGCGATCTCGCCGACCGAGTGGCCGCCGACGTAATCCGGTTCGACGCCGAACGCCTCCGCGAGCCGGAACAGCGCGACCTCGACCGCGAACAACGCCCGTTGCGTGTTGCCGGTCCGGTCGAGCGCCTGTTCGTCCTCACCCCACAGGACGTCGCGCACGTCGACGTGCTCCAGCACCTCGTCGAGCGCCTTGCGGAACACCGGGAACCGCTCGTACAGCTCCCGTCCCATGCCGAGCCGCTGCGAGCCCTGTCCGGAGAACAGCACGGCCAGCTTGCGCCTGGTGGCCTGCCCCCGCGCGACCTCGGCGCCGTCCAGCAGCACCGCCCGGTGCTCGAACCGCGAGCGCTTGAGCAGCGAGAACCCGACGTCGAACGGGTCGGCCTCGACCGCCCGGATCCGCTCGACCTGAGCGCGCAGCGAAGCGGGGGACTTCGCCGAAACAACGAGCGGGGCCCCCTTGGGGGGACGCGAGGTCCCCACTCCAATCATCTCAGCCGGGTCTGACAATTCCGGAGCTGTCGGGGCGGCCTCCAGGATGACGTGCGCGTTCGTGCCGCTGATGCCGAACGACGAGACGCCCGCCCTGCGCGCGCGGTCCACCGACGGCCACGGGGTGGTCTCGGTGAGCAGCGAGACCGAGCCGGCCGTCCAGTCGACGTGCGACGACGGCTTGGACACATTGATCGTGCGCGGCAGCAGCCCGTGCCGCAGCGCCATCACCATCTTGATCACGCCGGCCGCACCGGCCGCTGCCTGCGTGTGGCCGATGTTCGACTTGATCGAGCCGAGCAGCAGCGGCTCGGAGCGGTCCTGGCCGTAGGTGGCCAGCAGCGCCTGCGCCTCGATCGGGTCGCCCAGCGTCGTGCCGGTGCCGTGCGCCTCGACCGCGTCGACGTCGGCGAACTTCAGGCCCGCCGAGGCCAGCGCCTGCCGGATCACCCGCTGCTGTGAGGGTCCGTTGGGGGCGGTCAGGCCGTTGGAAGCGCCGTCCTGGTTGACCGCGGAACCACGCACGACAGCAAGAACGTCATGCCCAGCGGCAACGGCATCAGACAGGCGCTCCACCACGAGCACACCGATGCCCTCGGACCATGCGGTGCCATCGGCGGTGTCGGAGAACGGTTTGCAACGGCCGTCACGCGCGAGGCCGTCCTGCAGCGAGAACTCCATGAACGCGCCCGGCGCGGACATCACCTGCACACCACCGGCCAGCGCGAGCGAGCACTCGCCGTTGCGCAGCGCCTGAACCGCCAGGTGCAGCGCGACCAGGGCGGACGAGCAGGCCGTGTCGATCGTCATCGACGGTCCCTCAAGCCCCAGCGCGTACGACAACCGGCCGGCGATCACGCTCGGCGAGGTGCCCGTGCCGGAGTAGCCCTCCAGCGCCTGCTCCGAGGCGAGCATCAGGTGCGCGTAGTCCTGCCCGGAAGCGCCGACGTAGACGCCGGTCCGCGACCCGCGCAGCGCCAGCGGGTCGATGCCGGTGCGTTCCAGGGCCTCCCACGACGCCTCCAGCACGAGCCGCTGGTGCGGGTCCATGGACACGGCCTCGCGCGGCGAGATCCCGAAGAACGCCGGGTCGAACGACGCGATGCCGTCGATGAACCCGCCCTGGCCGGTGACGGACTGTCCGGCGCCGTCGCCGACGAGGTTCTCATCCCAGCCGCGGTCGGACGGGAACCCGGTGATCGCGTCCCGCCCGCCGAGCACGAGGTCCCACAGCTCCTCCGGCGACGACACGCCGCCGGGGAACCGGCAGGCGATGCCGACGATCGCGATGGCCTCGTCCGAGACCTTCACCGAGTCCTCGACCTCGGCCGACCCGCCGAAGAGCTCCGCGATCAGGTGTTCCGCCAACGCCTGCGGGGTCGGGTAGTCGAACACGAGCGTCGCGGGCAGCGTCAGCCCGGTCGCCGTACCGAGCCGGTTGCGCAGCTCGACCGACGTCAGCGAGTCGAAGCCCAGCTGCCGGAACTCGCGGTCGGCGTCGATCGCGTCGGCCGACGAGTGCCCGAGCACGGCGGCGGCCTCACCCCGCACCAGGTCGACCAGGGTCCTGACGCGTTCAGCCGGGCGCACGTCCTGCAAGCCTTGCAGCGCAACGGTTCCCTGTGCCCGTGCCGCGGTCCGGCGGCCGCCGCGCAGCAGGTTGCGCAGCAACGGCGGCACCATCGTGGTGCTGGCTCCGGTGATGATCCGTGCGGGCACGACCAGCGGCTCGTCGACCCCGATGGCGGCGTCGAACAGCGCCAGGCCGTGCTCAAGCGAGATCGGCGGCATCGACGACTTCTCCAGCCGCTCCAGCGCGGCCGCGTCCATCGTCTTCGTCATGCCGACCTCGGACGTCCAGGCGCCCCAGGCCAGCGACACCGCGGGCAGGCCGCGGGAGCGCCGGTGTTGCGCCAGCGCGTCGAGGAACGCGTTGCCGGCCGCGTAGTTGCCCTGCCCGGCCGTGCCGAGCACGCCGGACACCGACGAGTACAGGACGAAGTGCGCGTCCGGCACCAGGGAGTGCAGGTTCCAGGCGGCGTCCACCTTGGGCCGCAACACCTTCTCCAGCCGTTCCGGTGTCATCGAGGCGATCACGCCGTCGTCCAGCACACCGGCCGTGTGCACGACCGCGGTCACGTTGTGTCCACTGAGGACTCGACGAAGCGCGTCCCGGTCGGCCACGTCGCAGGCCGCGATGGTGACGTCCGCGTCGAGCCGCGCCAGTTCCGCCGCCCCCGGCGAGTCGGGGCCACGACGACTGAGCAGCAACAGCTTCCGGGTGCCCCGCGCGACGAGGTGCCGCGCCAGTTCCGCGCCCAGGCCGCCGGTGCCACCGGTGATCACCACGGTGCCGTCAGGGTCCCAGCCCTCCGGCACGGTGATCACGATCTTGCCGATGTGCTTGGCACGGCTCATGAACCGGAACGCTTCGCGCGCCCGCCTCACATCCCACGCGGCGATCGGCAACGGCTTCAGGACGCCGCGCCCGAACAGGTCCACGAGCGCGACGAGCATGCGCTGGACGTGGTCGGGGTGCGCCTCGCCGAGGTCGAACGGCCGGTAGAAGATGCCCGGCACGTCCTCCCGCAGGTCGGTCTTGCCCATTTCCAGGAAGCGCCCGCCCTCGCCGAGCAGCCGCAGCGAGGCGTCGATGAACTCGCCGGTCAACGCGTTGAGCACGACGTCCACCCGCGGGAACTTGTGTTCGAAGCCGGTGTCGCGGGAGTTGCCGATGTGGTCGTCGTCGAGGCCGAGGCCGCGCAGGACGTCCCACTTGCCCTCGCTCGCGGTCGCGAACACCTCGGCGCCGAGGTGCTGAGCGACCTGGATCGCCGCCATGCCGACACCGCCGGCGCCGGCGTGGACGAGGACCTTCTCCCCCGGCCGCACGTTCCCGAGCTCGATCAACGCGTAGTAGGCGGTGAGGAAGACCAGCGGTACGGAGGCACCCTGCTCGAACGTCCAGCCGTCCGGAAGCCTGGTGAGATAAGGCTCTTCGATGACGCCGACCGGTCCCATTCCGCCGAAGAGCATGCCGAACACCGGGTCGCCGACCTTCAGCTCGGTGCACTCCGGTCCGACCTCGGTGACGACACCCGCCGCCTCCGCGCCGAACGAGCCGGCCTCTCCCGGATACATGCCGAGCGCGTTCAGCACGTCGCGGAAGTTCAGGCCCGCCGCCCTGATCGCGACCCGAACCTGCTTGCCCTGCAACGGTTCCGGCTGCCACGGGGCCAGCACGAGGTTGTCGAGGCTGCCCTTCGCGGTGGTGTCGAGCCGCCACGGTGTGCCGGTGGGCGGCACCAGCGCCGGCCCGGTCTGCAGACGCGCCAGCCGTCCGGCGTGGACGGTGCCGTCGCGCACGATCAGCTGCTGCTCCTCGGTGACGAGCATGCCGGGCGTCAGCACGCTGTGCTCGTCGAGGTCGACGAGCAGGAACTTGCCGGGGTTCTCGGCCTGCGCGGACCTGACCAGGCCCCACGCGGCCGCCGCGCCGAGGTCGGTGATCGGTTCGTCACCGATCGCCGCCGCGCCGCGCGTCACGAACACCACGCGTTCTTCGGCGTTCTGCAGGATCTCCAGCACGCGTTCGGTCGTCTCGTGCGCTGCCGCCGCGTCCGGACCGCCTTCGAGCTCCACGACCCGTGCGTCGATCTCGGCCGCTTCGCCGACCCGCACCGGCACCCAGTCGACGCGGAACAGCGACTCCGCCACGGGGTTCGCCGGCGCGGTCGCCGACGGCATCCGCACGACCAGCGACTTCACCGACAGCACCGGCGCGCCCTCGACGTCGGCCGCCGTGACCTCGACCGCGTCACCACCGGTGTGCTTGAGCCGGACCCGCAGCCGCGACGGCCCGATGGCGTGCAGGGACACGCCGTTCCACTCGAACGGCAGACCCTGCCCGGCCCCGTCGACGAACGTGATGGCGTGCAGTGCGGAGTCCAGCAGCGCCGGGTGCACGCCGAACGTCGCGGCGTCGTCGACGCTGTCCGGCAGGGCGACCTCGACGAGCACCTCGTCGCCGTGCCGCCACGCGTGCCGGAGCCCCTGGAAGATCGGCCCGTAGGCCAGTCCGCCTTCCGCGAGCGTCTCGTAGAACCCGTCCAGGTCGAGCGTTTCGGCGCCCGCGGGCGGCCACTCGGAGGTGTCGAGCTCGGCCTGGTGCGGACCTTCGGCGAGGGTGCCGCTGGCGTGCTGGATCCACTCGTCCGAGTCCGGCACCTGCGAGTGGACGCTGACGGGCCGGCGGCCGTGCTCGTCCGGTGCGCCGACCCTCACCTGGACGGCGACGGCGTCCCGTTCTGGCAGGACCAGCGGCACCACGATCGTGAGCCCGTCGACGCGGTCGCAGCCGACCATGTCGCCGGCACGGATCGCGAAGTCGAGGAACCCGGTGCCGGGGAACAGCACCGCGCCGCCGACGACGTGGTCCGCGATCCACGGGTGCGTGGTGAGGCTGAGACGTCCGCTGAGCACCAGCTCGTCCGTGCCCGCGACGGCGACGGCCGCGCCGAGCAGCGGATGCCCGCCCGGCCTCAGCCCGTACGCCGCGGGGTCTCCCGCGCGGCCGCCGACCGCGGCCTTGGGCCAGAACCGCTCGTGGTCGAACGGGTAGGTCGGCAGCGTGACGAGCCGGCCGCCCTTGAGCCACGGAGTCCAGTCAACATTGATTCCGTCAACATGTACTTGGCCGAGTGCGGTGGCCAGTGCGGCCACTTCGGTCTTGTTCCTCCGCAACGTCGGGATCGAGCCGTCCACCAGTGCGGACAGCACCCCGTCCGGTCCGACCTCTAGGAACTTGGTGGCCGGGATCTTCGCGACGTTGTCGGTGAACCGCACGGCGTCCCGCACGTGGCGGACCCAGTACTCGGGGTCGGTGACGTCGCCCGTGGTGCTGATCGGGATCTTCGGCTGACTGAACCGGATGCCCTCGATCGCCCGCCGGAAGTCGTCGAGCATCGGTTCCATCAACGGCGAGTGGAACGCGTGGCTGACCTTGAGCCGCTTGTTCTTCTCGTAGCGGCTCGCGATGGCCTCGACCTCTGCCTCGTCGCCCGCGATCACCACGCTGGTCGGCCCGTTGATCGCCGCGATCGACACGTTGCTCGTGAGGTGCCTGCTCACCTCTTCTTCGGTCGCCTGCACGGCCACCATGGCGCCCGTCTGCGGAAGAGCTTGCATCAGGCTGGCGCGCGCGCTCACGAGCTTCGCCGCGTCCTCCAGGCTCAGCACGCCCGCGACGTGCGCCGCCGCGATTTCCCCGATCGAGTGACCCGCGAGGTGGGCGGGCTTGATGCCGAACGCCTGCAGCAGCCGGTAAAGCGCCGTCTGGAACGCGAACAACGCCGGCTGCGTGTACCCGGTCTGGTTGAGCCGCTCCTCGTCGTCGCCCCAGACGACGCTCTTCAGCTCGGGGTCGAGGTGCGCGAGCACGTCGTCGAACGCGTCCGCGAACTCCGGGAACCGCGCGTACAGTTCCTTGCCCATGCCGAGACGCTGCGAGCCCTGCCCGGAGAACAGCACGGCCAGGGTGTGCTCTCCCGCCACCCCGGCGGCGACCTCGGCGCCGTCGAACAGCACGGCCCGGTGCTCGAACAACGCGCGCGACTTCACCAGCGAGTACGCGACGTCGACCTCGGCCGCCTCGACCGCGCGGATCCGCTCGACCTGTGCCCGCAGCGCTTGAGCGGACTTCGCCGAGACCACCAGCGGCACCACTCCGGCCTCCGGCACCACTCCGGCCTCCGGCACCACTCCGGCCTGCGGCACCACTCCGGCCTGCGGCACCACTCCGGCCTCCGGCACCGCTTCGGCCTGCAGCACCGTTCCCGACGCCTGCGGCACCGCTGCGGCCTGCGGCACCGCGCCGGCCTGCAGCACCGCTCCGACCTGCGGAATCGATCCGGATTGGCCGACCCCCTGGGGGGAGCCACCCCCCATCCCAATCATCTCAGGCAGGTCTGACAGTTTTGGCGCCTCAAGGATCACGTGGGCGTTCGTGCCCGAGATGCCGAAGGACGACACGCCCGCGCGCCACGGCCGGTCGACCGAAGGCCACGGCGTGTTCGAGGTGAGCAGCGAGACCGCGCCCGCCGACCAGTCGACGTGCGACGAGGGCTCGGTGACGTGCAAGGTCCGCGGCAGCAGGCCGTGCTGGAACGCCAGCACCATCTTGATCACGCCCGCCACACCGGCCGCCGCCTGCGTGTGGCCGAGGTTCGACTTCACCGAGCCCAGCCACAGCGGGTCGGCGCGGTCCTGCCCGTACACGGTCAGCAGCGCCTGCGCCTCGATCGGGTCGCCCAGCACGGTGCCGGTGCCGTGCGCCTCGACAGCGTCCACATCGGACGGAGAAAGCCCGCCGGACGCAAGCGCTTGCCGGATGACCCGTTGCTGCGACGGGCCGTTCGGGGCGGTGAGCCCGTTGGAGGCGCCGTCCTGGTTGAACGCCGACCCGCGCACGACCGCCAGCACGGGATGTCCGGCGGCGACGGCGTCGGACAGCCGTTCCACGACGAGGATGCCGACGCCTTCGGACCAGCCGGTGCCGTCCGCGGACTCCGAGAACGCCTTGCACAGCCCGTCCGGTGCGAGTCCGCCCTGCCGCGAGAACCCGGAGAACGACGTCGGCGTCGCCATCACCGTCACGCCACCGGCCAGCGCCAGCGAGCACTCACCGCCGCGCAGCGCCTGCGCGGCGAGGTGCAGCGCGACCAGGGCCGACGAGCACGCCGTGTCGATCGTGACGGCCGGGCCCTCCAGGCCCAGCGCGTAGGAGATGCGGCCGGAGATCACCGACGCCGCCAGTCCGGTGCCCGCGTGGCCTTCCAGGTCTTCGTTGGAGGCCATGACGACGTGCTGGTAGTCCTGCCCGTTCGTGCCGATGAAGACGCCGGTCCGCGAGCCCCGCAACGACGACGGGTCGACGCCTGCTCGTTCGACGGCCTCCCAGGAGGTTTCGAGCAGCAGCCTCTGCTGCGGGTCCATCGCCAGCGCTTCCCGCGGCGAGATGCCGAAGAACGCCGGGTCGAAGTCGGCGACGCCGGTCAGGAAGCCGCCGCGCGAGGTCGAGCTCTGCAGCGAGGTGAGGTCCCAGCCGCGGTCGGCCGGGAAGTCCGACATCGCGTCCTCACCCGCGACCAGCAGCCGCCACAGGTCTTCCGGCGAGTCGATGCCGTTCGGGAAGTGGCACGCCATGCCGATGATCGCGATGTCGTCGGTGGTCTGCACGACCGAGACGTCGTCGACGTCGCCTCCCTCACCGAGCAGCTCGGCGAGCAGGTGCTCGGCCAGCACGCGCGGTGACGGGTAGTCGAACACCAGGCCGGCGGGCAGTGCGAGGCCGGTGATCTCGGTGAGCTGGTTGCGCAGCTCGACCGCCGTGAGCGAGTCGAACCCGATGTCGCGGAACGCCTTCTCACTCGCCACCGCTTCCTTGCCCGCGTGGCCGAGCACCTGGGCCGCGCGGGTCCGGACCAGCTCCAGGACGGGCTCGATCCGTTCCGCGGCAGGCAGTTCGCGCAGGCTGCGACGCAGTTCCGCGCCGGCCGACTCGCTGTCGCGGCGCGCGGCGGCCAGGTCGTCCAGCACCTCGCGGGCGCCGGGCAGCTCGGCCAGCACGGGCGACGGGCGCAGGCTCAGCAACGCGCCGAGCAGCTGCGGGTGGTGAATGTCCGCGATCACGGCCGTGGGGGCGGACTCCGCCACCACGCAGCGCATCGCGGCGACCGCGAGCTTCGGGTCCAAAGTGGACGCACCGACGGACTTGATGGTCTGCGCGACGCGTTCTTCACCGGCCATGCCGTCGCCGGCCCACGCGCCCCACGCGATCGACGTCGCGGCCAGGCCTTGTGCACGGCGCTGCGCGGCGATGGCGTCGAGCACGGCGTTGGCGGCGGCGTAGTTGGCCTGGCCGGGGTTGCCGACGGCGCCCGCTACCGACGAAAACAGGACGAACGCGTCGAGGTCGAGCTCGCGCGTCAGCTCGTCGAGCAGGAACGCCGAGGTGACTTTCGCCTGGAACACGTCAGTGAACCGCTCCGGCGTGAGCCCGTCGAGCACACCGTCGTCCAGCACACCGGCCGCGTGCACGACGGCCTTCACATCGGGGGTCAGCACCGCGGCCAGGTCGTCGCGGTTCGCGGCATCGCACTTGACGACCTCGACGCCCAGCTCCGCTACGACCTCCGCCGCGCCGGGCGCGTCCATGCCACGCCGGCTCAGCAGCACGACCTTCTCCGCACCCCGCGCGACGAGGTCGCGCGCAACGTGCTTGCCGAGCGCGCCGGTGCCGCCGGTGATCACGACGGTGCCGGTCGGCTGCCACTCCCCGGACGCCCGTGGCGCCACCAGAATCCGCCGCCCGAACACGCCGGACGCCCTGATCGCGACCTGGTCCTCGTCCCCGCCGAGCACCGCCGCGAACCGTTGCGCCGCACGGTCGTCGAGCTCGGCGGGCAGGTCGACCAGGCCGCCCCAGCGGTTCGGGTGCTCCAGCGCGGCGACCCGGCCGAGGCCCCACACACCGGCCTGCCAGGGGCTGGTGACGGCGTCCGCGCGCCCGGTCGACACCGCGCCGCGCGTCACCACCCACAGCGGCGCCAGGACACCGGCGTCACCGAGCGCCTGGACCAACGCGGTGGTCGCGGTGATCGGCGCGAGCTCCTCACCGGACACCGGCAGCAACACCACGCCGGTGAACCGCTCCTGCGCGAACTCCGCCAGCCGATGCGCCAGACTCTCGCGTTCGAACTGATCGACAGCGATCGCCGTGACGTCACCGAGCGCGTCGAACAGCTTCTCGTCGTGGCCGATCATGAGCCACTTGCCGGGTTTCGCGGTGAGACCGGTGATCGGCTGCCAGCTCTCCCCGTGCAGCCACGACTCCACAGTGGACTGAGCCCTGCGCTTGCCCCTCCACGCCGACAGCGCGGGCAGCACACCCGCGAGCGTCTCGCCGTCGAGGTCGAGCGTGGCGGCGAGCGACGCGACGTCCTCCTGCTCGACGGCGGTCCAGAAGGCGGCGTCGGCCGGGTCCGCCGCCACCGCCGCGGTCGCGGCCTCCGGCCAGAACCGCTCGTGCTGGAACGGGTACGTCGGCAGGTCGATCCCGCGCCCGCCCCGGTAGCAGCTCGACCACTCGACGTGGACGCCGCTGACGTGCAGCCTGGCGAGCGCCGCCAGGAACGCCTCGGGTTCGCTCCTGTCCCTGCGCTGCACCGGAATCGCGCCGTCGACGAGCGCGGCCAGCACACCGTCCGGCCCGATCTCCAGGAACGCGTTCGCGCCCTGTTCCTCAAGCCGTGCGACGTTGTCGGTGAACCGGACCGTGTCACGGACGTGACCGACCCAGTACTCGGGGTCCGTGACATCGCCCGTGGCCGCGATCGGGATCTTCGCCTCGGCGAACCGGATTCCCGCGATCGCGCTGCGGAACGCGTCGAGCATCGGTTCCATCAACGGCGAGTGGAACGCGTGACTGACCGGCAGCCGCTTGCTCTTGCGGCCGGGGAATCGCGCGACCACCGCCCGCGCTTCCTCCTCGACCCCCGCGACGACCAGCGAGTCGGCCGCGTTCACCGCCGCGATCGACACACCGTCCGTCAGGTGCGGGGCAACCTCGTCCTCGGTCGCCTGCAACGCGATCATCACGCCACCGGGTGGCAGTGCCTGCATGAGGTCCGCCCTGGCCCGGACGAGCCTCGCCGCGTCTTCGAGGCTCAGGACACCCGCGACGTGCGCGGCCGAGATCTCGCCGATCGAGTGCCCGGCGAGCAGGCGCGGGGTGACGCCGAACGACTCCACCAGCCGGTACAGGGCCACCTCGACGGCGAACAGCGCGGGCTGGGTGTTCCCGGTCCGGTTCAGCGCGTCGGCGTCCTCACCCCACATGACCTCGCGGACGTCTGCAAGGTGCTCAAGCACCTCGTCCAACGCCCGCTTGAAGGCCGGGAACGCTTCGTACAGCTCACGCCCCATGCCGAGCCGCTGCGCGCCTTGACCCGAGAACACCATGGCGAGCGTCTTCCCTGACGCCTCACCACTGGCCAGTACATCGCCGTCCAGCAGCACGGCCCGGTGCTCGAACAACGTACGCCGGTGCAACAACGAGTACCCGATGTCGACCGCGTCCGCCTCCACGGCGCGAACCCGCTCGATCTGCGCTTCCAACGCCGCCGCGGACCTCGCCGACACCAGCCACGGCACGCCCACGCCCTGAATCGATCCCGCCTGGGGGCCCCGGGGGGAGACCGAGGTCCCCACTCCAATCGTCCCACGCAGGCCCGACGAATCCGCGCCCACAAGATCGACAACGGCCGAGTTGTCCACAGGCGCCGAGTTGTCCACAGATTCCGCGCCGACAGTCTGACCAGCGTTTTCGGCGAGTACGCTGGAAATCGGGGGGATCCCCGACGGCGCTTCCAAGATCACGTGGGCGTTGGTGCCGGACAGGCCGAAGGACGACACGCCCGCGCGCCACGGCCGGTCCACCGAAGGCCACGGAGTGTTCGAGGTGAGCAGCGAGACCGCGCCCGCCGACCAGTCGACGTGCGACGAGGGCTCGGTGACGTGCAAGGTCCGCGGCAGCAGGCCGTGCTGGAACGCCAGCACCATCTTGATCACGCCCGCCACACCGGCAGCCGCCTGCGTGTGGCCGAGGTTCGACTTGATCGCGCCCAGGTGGAGCGGGGCGCCGGTGCGGTCGCGGCCGTAGGTGGCGAGCAGGGCCTGGGCTTCGATCGGGTCGCCGAGGCGGGTGCCGGTGCCGTGGGCTTCGACCGCGTCGACGTCCGAAGTGGACAGTCCGGCGTTGGCGAGGGCCTGGCGGATCACGCGTTGCTGTGCGGGACCGTTCGGCGCGGTGAGGCCGTTGGAAGCGCCGTCCTGGTTCACCGCCGAGCCGCGCACGACGGCCAGCACGGTGTGGCCGTTGCGCAGCGCGTCGGACTGGCGTTCGACGACCAGCACGCCGACGCCCTCGGCCCAGCCGGTGCCGTCGGCGTTGTCGGAGAACGCGCGGCAGCGGGCGTCCGCCGCCAAGCCGCCCTGCGCGTTGAAGCCGGCGAAGTTCATCGGCGTGGACATCACCGTCACGCCGCCGACCAGCGCCAGCGTCGACTCGCCCGAACGCAGCGACTGGGCCGCCAGGTGCAGTGCTACCAAGGACGAAGAGCAGGCGGTGTCGATCGTGAGTGCCGGGCCCTCGAAGCCGAACGTGTAGGACAGGCGGCCGGAGATCACCGCGGCGGCCAGGCCCGTGGAGGCGTGGCCCTCGATGTCGCCGCGCGCCCGCAGCACGAGGTTCGTGTAGTCCTGACCGTTCGTGCCGACGAACACGCCGGTCTTGGAGCCGCGCAACGTGGCGGCGTTGATGCCCGCGCGTTCGACGGCCTCCCAGGAGACTTCGAGCAGCTGGCGTTGCTGCGGGTCCATCGCGAGGGCTTCGCGCGGCGAGATGCCGAAGAACGCCGGGTCGAACTCCGCTGCCCCGTACAGGAAGCCGCCCTCGACCGTGCCGCCGGCCGCGAGCGCGTCCTGTTCCCAGCCGCGGTCGGTCGGGAAGCTCGCGATCGCGTCGGTGCCGTCGGCCAGCAGCCGCCAGAGGTCCTCGGGGGTCGCGACGCCACCGGGGAAGCGGCACGCCATGCCGACGATCACGATCGGGTCGTCCGCGTCCGCCACGCCTTGCGCGGTCACGTCGAGATCCGCGCCCTCGCCGGTCAGTTCGGCCAGCAGGTGCTCGGCCAGCACGAGCGGCGTCGGGTAGTCGAAGATCAACGTGGCGGGCAGCGTCAGGCCGGTGGCCAGCGCCAGGGCGTTGCGCAGCTCGATCGCGGTCAGCGAGTCGAAGCCGAGTGCGCGGAACTCCTTCTCGGCGCCGACCGCGTCGGCGTTGGCGTACCCGATGACCTTCGCGGCCTCGGCGCGCACCACGTCGACGATGATCCGCACGCGTTCGGCGTTGGGCAGACCGGCGAGCTTGGCGAGCAGACCGCCGGCGACGACCTCTCGTGCGGCGGTGCGCCGGCTCGCGCGCACCAGGCCGCGCATGATCGCGGGAACGTCGCCTTGTGCGGCACCGCCGCCGGAAGCGAGCGGAACGAGCAGTGGCTCGCCCGACGAGACGGCCGCGTCGAAGAGCGCCAGGCCCTGCTCGACGGACAGCATCGGCATGCGGCGCAGATCGCCGTCGTCCAATGTGGACGTCATACCGGTGTCCCAGGCACCCCAGGCCAACGACAGCGCGGGCAGGCCCAGGCCGTGGCGATGTGCGGCGAGGGCATCCAGGAACGCGTTGGCGGCGGCGTAGTTGCCCTGACCGGCGGCACCCATCACGCCCGACACCGACGAGTACAGGATCAGCTGCGCATCACCCGCGAGCTCGTGGAGGTGCCACGCCGCATCGACCTTGGGGCGCATCACGGTGGACAGCCGTTCGGGCGTCAGCGAACCGATCACGCCGTCGTCCAGAACGCCGGCGGTGTGGATCACGGCGGTCGGCCGCACGCCGTCGAGCAGCTCGGCGACGGCAGCGCGTTCGGTGACGTCGCAGGACTTCACCTCGACGTCCGCACCCAGCGCGACCAGCTCGTCCCGCAGGTCCGCGGCGCCGGGGGCGTCGAGACCGCGGCGGCTGATGAGCAGCAACCTGCGCTGGCCGCGCGTCACGAGGTGGCGGGCGAGGACGGCGCCGAGACCGCCCGTGCCGCCGGTGATCAGGACCGTGCCGTCGGAATCCCATTCGCGCACAACGGTTTCCGTCACGCGGGCGAGTCGGCCCGCGAAGACCTCGCCGGCCCGCACGACGACCTGGGTCTCCCCCGCGTCGATCAGCCCGCCGAGGCCGGGCAGCAGCGCTTCCGACTCGGGGGCGTCGTCGAGGTCGACCAGCAGGTAGCAGCCGGGGTTCTCGGTCTGCGCGGACCGCACCAGGCCCCAGACGGCAGCGGCCGCGACGTCGTCACCGGTGACCGCGCCACGCGTGACGAAGATCAGCCGCTCAGCGGCTTCCTGAAGGGTGGCAAGCGTTTCCGCAACCAGAGCGTGCGCGGATTCCGGTGACTGCTCCCCTGTCACGTGCACGAGCGTCGCGGTGCCGGGCGTGTAGGTGACGGGGACCCAGTCGAGGCGGAACAGCGAGTCGACGCCGCTCTGCGCGGCCAGCTCGCCGAGCGGTTCGATGCTGACGCATTCGGCCGTCAGCACGGGCTCGCCGGTGACGTCGACCGCGTTCAGCGACACGCCACCGTCCACAGCGGACAGCCGGATCCGGACGACCTCGGCACCGTTCGCGTACAGGGAGACGCCGCGCCAGTCCGCCGGAACACCGTCGAGGCCGAGGAAGGCGGACGCGTGCGTGGCCGCGTCCAGCAACGCCGGGTGCACGCCGAAACCCTGCGCGTCCACGGGCAGCGCGATCTCGGCGAACACCTCCTGGCCTCGCCGCCAGGCCGCGCGCAGGCCCTGGAACGCTTCCCCGTAGGGCGTTTCGTCGTAGAAGCCGTCGAGGTCGACGACGGTCGCGCCCCTCGGTGGCCATTCGGTGTCCCTGGCCGGCGCCGGAACCGCCTGCCCGAGAACGCCGTTCGCGTGCTCGGTCCAGTCGTGGTCGCCGCGCCGCGCGTGGAACCGGAACGCGCCGTCGCGCCCGACCTGGAACTGCACCTGGACGGCACCGCTGTCCGGTAGCACCAGCGGCGCGACCTGCGTGAGCCGCTCGACACGGGAGTAGCCGGCGAGGTCGGCGGCGCGGAACGCCAGTTCAAGCACGCCCGCGGTCGGGAACACGACGTGGTCGGCGAGCCACGCCGTCCTGGTCAGCGTGCCGGTCAGGATCAGCTCACCGGAGCCCGCCACGGTCATCGCCGCGCCCAGCAGCGGGTGCTCGGCCGGGGTGAGGCCGAGGCTCGCCGCGTCGCCCGCGCTCACCGACACCGACGGCCAGTAGCGGTCGTGCTGGAACGCGTAGGTGGGGACGTCGACGCGCTTGCCGTTGGGGTAGAACGGTTTCCAGTCGACCGCGACGCCCACGACGTGCAGGCGGGCCAGTGCGGTGATGAACGTCGTGCGCTCGTCGCGGTCCTTGCGCTGGGCCGGGATGGCTCCGTCGACCAGGGCCGCGAGCACACCGTCGGGGCCGATCTCCAGGAACGTCTTGTCGCCCAGGCGGGTCACGGTGTCGTGGAAGCGGACGGTGTCGCGGACGTGACGGACCCAGTACTCGGGGTTCGCCACGTCGCCGAGGCCGGGGATGGCCGGGGTGTGGAAGGTGATGTCACTGATGGCCGCGCGGAAATCGTCGAGCATCGGGTCCATCAACGGCGAGTGGAACGCATGGCTCACAGCCAGCTGCTTCGACTTGCGGCCGGCGAACCTCGCCACCAGCGCACGGGCCTCGTCTTCTTTGCCCGCGATGACCATCGAGTCCGGCCCGTTGATCGCAGCGATGGAAATACCCGGCGTCAGAGTGATCTCGTCCTCAGTGGCCTGTAGCGCGATCATCACGCCACCCGGCGGCAACGCCTGCATGAGGGCCGCACGAGCCTGGACCAGCTTCGCAGCGTCTTCCAGGCTGAACACACCCGCGACGTACGCAGCCGCGATCTCACCGATCGAGTGACCGCTGACGTACGCCGGCGTGACGCCGTAGGACTCCAGCAACCGGTAGAGGGCGACTTCGAACGCGAACAGCGCGGGTTGGGTGTTGCCCGTCTGGTTCAGCGCATCCTCGTCACCCCACATGACGTCGCGCAGGGCCGGATCGAGGTGCGCGAGGACCTCGTCGAGCGCCTCGCGGAACACCGGGAACGCCTCGTACAGCCCCTTGCCCATGCCGGCGCGCTGCGCGCCCTGCCCGGAGAACAGCAGGGCGAGCTCGGTGCGCCGCGCGAGTCCGGTCGCGATCTCGGCACCGTCGAGCAACACCGCGCGGTGCTCGAACAACGCGCGCGTGGTCGCCAACGAGAACCCGATGTCCACCGGATCGCCGTCGAGCGCGCGCACCCGTTCGATCTGCGCCGCGAGAGAGGTCTCGGTCTTCGCCGACACCAGCCACGGAATCGATCCGGATTGGCCGGCCCCCTGGGGGGATCGGGTCCCCACTCCAATCGTCTCAGGCAGGTCTGACAATTCCTGGCCGGAGGCGGCCGGCTCGGGCGGGCCTTCCAGGATCACGTGCGCGTTCGTGCCGGAGACGCCGAACGACGAGACGGCGGCACGTGGGGCTCGGTCGGAGGAGGGCCAGGCCACGGCGGTGGTGGCGAGCTCGACGGCACCGGCGGTCCAGTCGACGTGCGTGGACGGGCGCGACACGTGCAGGGTCGCGGGCACCACGCCGTGCCGCATCGCCTGGACCATTTTGATGACGCCGGCGACACCGGCGGCGGCCTGGGTGTGGCCGATGTTCGACTTCACCGAGCCGAGCAACAGCGGCGTGGGGCGGTCGGTGCCGTAGGTGGCGAGAAGACTGCGGGCCTCGATCGGGTCGCCGAGCGGGGTGCCGGTGCCGTGGGCTTCGACGACGTCCACGTCGGCGGGTGACAGGCCCGCGCGGTCGAGGGCGGCGCGGATGACGCGTTGTTGCGCGCGGCCGTTGGGGGCGGTGAAGCCGTTCGAGGCGCCGTCGGAGTTGACGGCGGAGCCGCGCACGACGGCGAGGACCGGGTAGCCCGACGCGAGCGCGTCGGACAGGCGGGCGAGCACGAGCACGCCGACGCCTTCGGACCAGCCCGTGCCGTCGGCGTCGTCGGAGAAGGCCTTGCATCGACCGTTGCGCGCGAGTCCGCCCTGACGGGAGAACTCGACCAGGGAGCCGGGCGTGCACATGACGTTCACACCGCCGGCGAGAGCGAGGCCGCACTCTCCCGCGCGCAATGCGTGCACGGCCAGGTGCATTGCCACCAAAGAAGAAGAGCAGGCCGTGTCGACGGTCAGGGTCGGACCTTCGAGGCCCAGGGCGTAGGAGATGCGCCCGGACTCGGCGGAGGCCGCGATACCGGTGCCGACGTCACCCGTTGCGTCGTCGAGGCCGCGGATCAGCAGATGTTCGTAGTCCTGGCCGTTGGTGCCGACAAAAACACCGGTGCGTGAGCCGCGCAGAGACGACGGGTCGATGCCGGACCGTTCGATGGCCTCCCAGGAGGTTTCCAGCAGCAGGCGCTGCTGCGGGTCCATCGTCACGGCCTCGCGCGGCGAGATGCCGAAGAACGCCGGGTCGAAGTCCGCGATGCCGTGCAGGAAGCCGCCCTGCACCGAGACGCTGTGGCCGCGTTCGTCGACGCCGCTGCCGAGCAACGCGTCGACGTCCCAGCCGCGGTCGGCCGGGAAGCCGGTGATCGCGTCACGCCCGGACGACACCAGCTCCCACAGCTCCTCCGGCGAGCTGATGCCGCCGGGGAAGCGGCACGCCATCCCGATGATGGCGATCGGTTCGGTGGCGGCCGCGACGAGCTGCCTGTTCTGCTTGCGCAGCCGCTCCGCCTCCTTCATCGCGGCGCGGAGAGCCTCGACAACCTTCTCGCTGGAGGTACTCATTCATCAGCTCCGTCAGTCCAGCCGGACACGGTCATCCCGCCAGCAATTCCAGCAGCCGAAGCGGTAGCGATTTCCTCAGAAAAAACGGCCGGCCACCCGCGAGGGGCAGCCGGCCGTCTTGGAAAGCGCGGTCAGTCGGATTGGCCGTCGAGCGCGGCCTGGATGAGGTCGTCGACGCTCATCTCGTCGATGTCCTCCTCCACCGCGACGTCGGCAGAACCGCGGCCGATGAGCTGCATCAACGGTTCCAGCACGCCGATCTCCCGCAGCTGCGCGAGCGGCACCCGTGCCAGCAGGTCGCGGATCTCCGTCTCCTCCGAGTCCTGCGCGACCGCGTCGGGGACCAGTTCGGTCAGCACGTGCGTCGCGAGCTCCTCCGGTGACGGGTGGTCGAACACCAGCGTCGACGCCAGTGACAGTCCCGTGGCGGCGTTGAGCTGGTTGCGCAGCTCTACCACCGCGAGAGAGTCGAACCCGAGGTCGCGGAACGGCCGATCTGGCCGCACGGCGTCGACGTCGGCCTGGCCGAGCACCTCGGCCGCCCTCGTCCGCACCAGCTCCAGCACCTCGTCGAACCGCTTGGCCGCGGGCAACGCCAGCAGCTTGTCCCGGAACGCGCCTTCGGTCACCGGTGCCTCGGCCGGCGTGTCCCCGGCCAGCTCGCGCAGCAGCGGGTTCGGGCGGAACCCGCCGGAGAACCGGCCCTTGTCCACCGCCGCCACGACCGCGGTCGGCAGTCCCTCGCCGACGAGCTGGCGCAGCGCGACACATGCCAGGACCGGGTCCATCGACGCGATACCAGCACGTTTGGCGTTGGCGACCGCGTCCTCGGTGTCGGCCATGCCGCCGCCACCCCATGCGCCCCAAGCGATCGACGTGGCCGCGAGGCCTTGGGAGCGGCGGCGGTCCGCCAGCGCGTCGAGCATCGCGTTCGCCGCCGCGTAGTTCGCCTGGCCGGGGCTGCCGACCGAGGACGACGCGGACGAGAACAGCACGAACGCGTCCAGGCCGGAGGTCAGCTCGTCCAGCAGCAACGCCGAGGTGACCTTGCTGCGGAACACCGCCTCGAACCGTTCCGGGGTCATCTTGTCCAGCACGCCGTCGTCGATGACGCCCGCGGTGTGGACGACGGCGGTCAACGGGCCGGGGATCTCGGAAAGCACTGCCTGCAACGACTTGCGGTCCGCCACGTCGCACGCGGCGATCGTGACGCCGGCGCCCAGGCCGGCGAGTTCCGCGCGCAGTCCCGCCGCTCCCGGTGCGTTCAGGCCGCCGCGGCTGACCAGCACCAGGTGCTCGGCGCCCTGCTGCGCGAGCATCCGCGCCACGTGGCCGCCCAGCGCGCCGGTGCCGCCGGTGATCAGGACGGTGCCGCGCGGCTGCCAGTCCTGGGCCGGAACGGGTGCCGGAGCGGCGACCAGGCGTCGTCCGAACACGCCGGTCGAGCGCACCGCGACCTGGTCCTCGCCGTCGAGTCCGGAAAGGACGGACGTGAGACCGTTCGCGACGCGGTCGTCGATCACCGCCGGCAGGTCGACCAGGCCGCCCCAGCGTTCGGGGTGCTCCAGCGTCACGACCCGGCCGAGGCCGTGGATCGCGGCCTGCGTGAGGTCCTCGAAGACCGTGCCGTTGACGGCGACGCCGTCGCGGGTCGCGCACCACAGCGGCGCGGTGATGCCGGCGTCACCGAGCGCCTGGATCAGCGCGGCGGTCCGCAGCACACCCGCCGGAGCGCTGCCCGAACCCGGCTCGGCGCGGCCGAGCAGCGACAGCACGCCGGTGAACGAGGTGCCCAGCGACCGCAGTTCCGCCGCGATGGCCTCGCGGTCCGGCGCGGACACGTCGACCCGGACCACGCTCACGCCGAGCGCGTCGATGACCGTGTCGCTCCACTCGTCGTCGCCGGCGGTCACCACGAGCCACGTGCCCGTCAGCTCACCGGACCGGCCCGCGTCGAGCGGTTTCCACGTGATGCGGTGCCGCCAGCTGTCGACCAGGGCGAGGTCGGTGCGCTGCTTGCGCCAGTCCAGCAACGCCGGCAGCACCTGTTCCAGCGCCTGCGTGTCGACGCTGAGGACGTTCTGCAGCGACCCGAAGTCCTCGCCCTCGACCGCGGCCCAGAACGCCGCGTCGTCGTTCGCCGGTGCGGCGGGACGCGCCGAGCTGATCATCGTCGACGGCCAGAACCTCTGGTGCTGGAACGCGTAGGTCGGCAGGGTGATCCTGCGGCCGATGGTGCCGAAGAAGCCGGCCCAGTCGACCTTCACGCCGCGGGTGTGCAGGCGGGCGAGCGCCGAGACGATCGACTGCTCCTCGCCGCGGTCCTTGCGCAGCACCGGAATGCCGCCGTCAACCAGGCCGGACAGCGTGGCGTCCGGGCCGAGCTCCACGAACGTCGTGACGCCGCGTTCGGTGAGGGTCCGCACGTTGTCCGCGAACCGCACCGCTTCCCGCACGTGCCGGACCCAGTACTCCGGTGACGTCACATCACCCTCCGCCACGACGGGAATCCGCGGCGGGCCGAACGTCAGTGACTCCACAGTGGACCGGAACTCCGCCAGCATCGGGTCCATCAGCGGCGAGTGGAAGGCGTGCGACACGCGCAGGCGCTTGGACTTCCAGCGTTGCGCGATCGCGACCACCGCGTTCTCCGGTCCGGCGATGACGACCGACTCGGGCCCGTTGACCGCCGCGATCGTCACACCATCGGTGAGGTGGGGCAGCACGACGTCCTCGCTGGCCTGCACCGCGACCATCGCGCCGCCCTCGGGCAGCGCCTGCATGAGCTTCGCCCGCACCGTGACCAGCTTCGCCGCGTCGGCCAGGCTGAGCACTCCGGCGACGTGGGCGGCCGCGATCTCGCCGATCGAGTGGCCTGCCAGGAAGTCCGGCTTCAGGCCCCACGACTCGACGAGGCGGAACAGCGCGACCTCGATGGCGAACAGCGCGGGCTGCGTGGTGCCGGTGAGGTTGAGCGCGTCCTGGTCGTCGCCCCAGATTACGTCCCTGAGGTTCGGGTCGAGGTGGCTCAGCACGTCCTCGAAGGCGTCCCGGAACGCCGGGAACCGGGCGTGCAGCTCGCGGCCCATGCCGATCCGCTGCGAGCCCTGGCCGGCGAACAGGAAGGCGAGCTTGCCGGAGCGCGCCACCTCGTCCCGGACCACCAGGGGGTTGCGGACGTCGGAGGCGATGGCCGCGAGCGCGTCGGTCAGCTCGGCGCGGTTGCTCGCCAGCACGACCGCGCGCTGGTCGAACGACGCCCGCGTGGTCGCCGTCGAACGGGCGATGTCGGCGAGGTCCGCGTCGACGTCGAGCAGGCGCGCGGCCTGGTCGCGCAACGCGGCGGGCGTCCGCCCAGAGACCAGCACAGGCAGCACCGCGAAGTTGTCCACAGATCGCCGAACGGCCCCTTGACCAGCACTTTCGTCCGGTACGCTGGAAATTGGGGGGATCCCCGACGCGGGCGCTTCCAAGATCACGTGCGCGTTGGTGCCGCTGGCGCCGAAAGACGACACCGCAGCCCTGCGCGCACGGTCGACCGCGGGCCACGCGGTGCGTTCCTGCAGCAGCTGCACCGCGCCGGAGCTCCAGTCGACGTGCGCGGACGGTGTCTCGGCGTGCAGAGTCCGCGGCAGCTCTCCCGCCCGCATCGCCATCACCATCTTGATCACGCCCGCGACCCCGGACGCGGCCTGCGTGTGCCCGATGTTCGACTTCACCGCGCCGAGCAGCAGCGGCGCCGAGCGGTCCTGCCCGTAGACGCTGAGCAGCGCCTGCGCCTCGATCGGGTCACCGAGCTTCGTGCCGGTGCCGTGCGCCTCGACCGCGTCCACATCGGACGGACGCAGCCCGGACGCGGCCAGCGCCTGCCGGATCACCCGCTGCTGGGCCGGTCCGGACGGGGCCGTCAGCCCGTTCGACGCGCCGTCGGAGTTGATCGCCGAGCCGCGCACGACCGCGAGCACCTCGTGACCGTTGCGCACGGCGTCCGACAGCCGTTCCAGCACCAGCATGCCGACACCTTCGGCCCAGCCGGTGCCGTCGGCGTTGTCGGAGAACGCCTTGCAGCGGCCGTCCTCCGACAGCGCGCCCTGGGCGCTGAACTCGATGAACCCGACCGGCGTCGACATCACGCACACACCGCCGGCGAGGGCCATCTCGCACTCACCCGTGCGCAGCGCCTGGGCCGCGAGGTGCAGCGACACCAGCGACGACGAGCACGCGGTGTCGACCGAGACCGTCGGCCCCTGCAGCCCGAACGTGTAGGCGAGGCGGCCGGACAGCAGCGACGCGGACTGCGCGGTCTGCCACTCCAGCCCGGTCTCCTCCGGCGACGGCCGGTACTCGCCGCTGCCACCGCCGACGAACACACCGGTGACGGAGCCGCGGATCGTGGCCGGGTCGACACCCGCCCGTTCCAGGGCCTCCCAGGCGGTTTCGAGCACGATGCGCTGCTGCGGGTCCATGACCATCGCTTCGCGCGGCGAGATCGAGAAGAAGTCCGGGTCGAAGTTCGGGACGTCGTAGAGGAACCCGCCGTGACGGGTCACGCTCTGTCCACTGTAGAGGGCGGTGAGGTCCCAGCCGCGATCCGCCGGGAACTCTCCGATGGCGTCCCGGCCGTCGAGCAGCAGCTGCCACAGGTCCTCCGGCGACCGCACGTCACCGGGGTAGCGGCAGGCCATGCCGACGATCGCGATCGGCTCGTCCGTCATGCTCTTCACCGTGAACTGGACGTCGTCCGCGCCACCGAGGAGTTCGGTGAGCAGGTGCGCGGCGAGCTCGTCCGGCGTCGGGTAGTCGAACACCAGCGTGGCACTGAGCTGCAGACCGGACTCCGTCTGGAGCTGGTTGCGCAGGTCGACGGCGGTCAGGGAGTCGAACCCGAGGTCGCGGAACGGCACGTCCGGCTCGATCGCCTCGGTTCCGTTGTGGCCGAGGACGAGTGCCGCCTTCTCGCGGACGAGCGTGAGCAGCGTGCCGTGGCGTTCGTACTCGGGCAGCTCGGCCAGGACCTGCTTCAGCACCGGCTCGGTGACGGGCTTCTTCTGCACCAAGCCGCTGAACAGCTCGTTGTCCTGCCCGAACGTGCTCCAGTCGACGTTCGCGACGACGACGTTCGTCCGTCCACTCGCGACGGCGGCGTGGATGGCCGCGACGGCGTTCGGGCCGTCGAGGACCGGGATGCCGCTCATTCGCAGATGCGCGGCCATGCTTTGATCGGTTGTGCCCTCCCACGGCGCGTAGGCGATGGAGGTCGCCTTGAGGCCGCGGGCTTTCCGCTGCCGCGCGAACTCCTCGACGATCACGCTGTGCGCGGCCTGCTGGGCCTGGCCGCGGAAGCCCCACGTGCCGGCGACCGAACCGAAGACCACGAACGCCTCCAGCGCGCGGTCACCCAGCTGCTCGTCGAGCCGCTTGAGCGAGTCGAGGTCGCCGAGGTGGATCACCGCGGTGACGTCGTCGGTCAGCGTTTCCGCGGTGTTCGGCAGGTTCTGCTTGAGCTGCTCACCCATCGGCCCCTCGGCGCCGGACAGGAGGATCTTGCCGGTCGGCGTCCACGGGGTGGTGACTTCGACCCGGCGCAGACGCGGGACGAACACACCCTCCTCGTGGAACGTGACTTCCTTCTCCTGCAGGGGAATCGCCCACTTGTCGGTTTCGACGCGGATCAGGCCGCCCCAGCGTTCTGGCTGCTCCACGGCGGCGACCCGGCCCTCACCCCAGACCGCGGGTTCGCTGCTGACGCACCACAGCGGGGCCGTGATGTTGTTGTCCTCCAACATGGTCAGCACCTCGAACGGACTGGTGTCGCCGACTGAGATCACACCGGCGTAGTCGCCCGGCACGAGCTCGGTCGTCGTCCGCCCCGGGAAGCCCGTCGCGTCGCCGAGGACGAGCCAGGTGCCTTCCGTCGTGGTGCTGACGTCGTGCTTCTCCCACACCACCTCGTACAGCCAGTCGTCGGTGACGGACTTCGGCGTGGTCGTCGGCCAGTAGCGTTCGCGCTGGAACGCGTAGGTGGGCAGCGGGACGCGCTTGGCACCGGTGCCGGCGAAGTACCGCGGCCAGTCGACCTCAAGCCCCTTCACGTGCAGGGTGCCCAGCGCGAGATCGAACGCGCTGACCTCGTCGCGGTCCTTGCGTTGCGTGGCAACGGCTCCGTCGACCATGGCCGCGAGCACGCCGTCCGGGCCGATCTCGACGAACGCGTCGACGGCTCCGAGGCTCTGGACGTTGTCGTGGAAGCGGACGGTGTCGCGGACGTGGTTCACCCAGTAGTCGACGGTCGTCACGTCGCCGGTGGTGGCGATCGGGATGCGCGGCTTCTCGAACTTGAGGTGCGCGATCGCCGCGCGGAAGTCGTCGAGCATCGGTTCCATCAACGGCGAGTGGAACGCGTGGCTGACGGTGAGCTGCTTGGTCTTCGCGAACTTCTTGGCGATCTTGGCGACGGCGGCGCTGTCGCCCGCGATGACGACGCTGCTGGGCCCGTTGACCGCGGCGATCGACACCTTCTTGGACTTGCCGAGCTGCTTGCGCACCTCGGCCTCGGTGGCGAGGACGGAGACCATCGCACCGCCTTGTGGCAGCGCCTGCATGAGGCTTGCGCGCGCGGTGACGAGCTTCGCGGCGTCTTCGAGCGTCAGGACACCGGCGATGTGGGCGGCCGCGATCTCGCCGATGGAGTGGCCCGCGACGTGGTCGGGCAGGACGCCGAGGCTCTGGACGAGCCTGGCGAGCGCGACCTCGATCGCGAACAGGGCGGGCTGGGTGTAGCCGGTCTGGTTGAGCTTCTGCTCGTCCTCGCCCCAGACGACGCTCTTCAGCTCCGGGTCGAGATGGGCCAGCACCTCGTCGAAGGCTTCGCGGAACGTCTCGAACCGCGCATACAGCTCCCGCCCCATGCCGAGCCGCTGGGAGCCCTGCCCGGTGAACAGGAACGCCGTCGTGCCCGCCTTGCGCGCCACACCGCTGACGACCTCTACACCGTCGATCAGCAATGCCCGATGCGCGAACTGCGCGCGCGTGGTCGCCGCCGAGAACGCCAGGTCCAGCTGATCCGCCTCGACCGCGCGGATCCGCTCGATCTGAGCGCGCAGCGCATCGGAGGACTTCGCCGAAACAACGACGGGGGCCCCCTTGGGGGGACGCGAAGTCCCCACTCCAATCGTCGCACGGGAGGCCGACGATTCCGGGCCGGCAAGATCGACAACAGCCGAGTTGTCCACAGGCGCCGGGTTGTCCACAGATTCCGCGACGGCGCCCTGACCAGCGTTTTCGACGAGTACGCTGGAAATCGGGGGGATCCCCGCGCCCGCCACCGACGACGACGGCGCGGCCTCGAGAATGACGTGCGCGTTCGTGCCGGAGAGACCGAACGCGGAGATGCCCGCACGGCGAGGACGGCCCGAAGACGGCCAGGCGATGTTCTCGGTGAGGAGCGAAACCGGACCCGAGGTCCAGTCGACGTGGCTGGTCGGAGCGTCGACGTGGAGGGTGCGGGGCAGCACGCCGTGGCGCATCGCCTCCACCATCTTGATCACGCCCGCGACACCCGCGGCGGCCTGGGCGTGGCCGATGTTCGACTTCACCGAACCCAGGTAGAGCGGCGACGAGCGGTCGGCGAAGGTCGCCAGCAGGGCCTGGGCCTCGATCGGGTCGCCCAGCGTCGTACCGGTGCCGTGTGCTTCCACAGCGTCGATGTCGCCCACGGACAGTCCGGCGTCCGCGAGAGCGCGGCGGATGACGCGCTGCTGCGAGGGACCGTTGGGGGCGGTGAGGCCATTGGAGGCGCCATCGGAGTTGACGGCCGAGCCGCGGACCAGAGCCAGCACCTCGTGGCCGTTCGCCACCGCGTCGGACAGGCGTTCCAGCACGAGGATGCCCGCGCCCTCGGACCACGCGGTGCCGTCGGCGGCGTCGGCGAAGGCCTTGCAGCGGCCGTCCGGCGCGAGGCCGCCCTGGGTCGTGAACTCGACGAACGAGTCGGGGCTCGACATCACGCTGACACCACCGGCGAGAGCGAGAGAGCACTCACCGGAGCGGAGCGCGCGCATCGCCCAGTGCATGGCGACCAACGACGACGAGCACGCCGTGTCGATGGTGACGGCCGGGCCTTCCAGTCCGAGGACGTAGGAGAGGCGGCCGGACATGACCGACGCGGTGTTGCCGGTTGCGAGGTAGCCCTGGATGTCCCGGTCGAGCGAGCGACGCAGGACGTTCTCGTAGTCCTGGCCGTTCGTGCCGACGAACACACCGGTCGGGCTGCCCTTCAACGACAGCGGGTCGATGCCGGTGCGTTCGAGTGCTTCCCAGGCCGTCTCCAGCACCAGGCGCTGCTGCGGGTCCATCGCGAGCGCTTCCCGCGGCGAGATGCCGAAGAAGTGCGCGTCGAAGTCCGCGACCCCGTCGAGGAAACCCGCTTCCAGCGACGCCGACGCGCCGGCGCCGAGCGCGGCCAGGTCCCAGCCGCGGTCGGCCGGGAACGAGCTGACGCCGTCACCACCGGAGGAGATCAGGTCCCAGAAGGCTTCCGGGGAGGTCACGCCGCCGGGGAAGCGGCAGCCGATGCCGACGATCGCGATCGGGTCGTCGCCGGCGCGCCGCACCACCACCTCGGCCGGGACGTCGCCGACCTCGCCCAGCAGGAACTCCGCCAGGTCGTAGGGGGTCGGGTAGTCGTAGAGCAACGATGCCGGCAACGTCAGCTCGGTCGCGGCCTGCAGGCGGTTGCGCAGCTCCAGCGTCGTGAGCGAGTCGAAGCCGAGGTCGAGGAACGCGCGGTCAGGGTCGACGTCGGAAGCGTTGCCGTGCCCGAGAACCGCGGCGATCTGGCCGCGCACCAGATCGAGCACCGCACGGTTGCGTTCGGCCTTCGACAGGCCCGCGAGCGCCTTGCGGAACTGCGGCTGTTCTGCGGCATCCACGACTTTCTCGTTGGTGTGGAAGCGTTTGACCTCGGGAAGATCGCCGACCAGCGGCGCAGGACGCAGACCGGCGAGCGCGGGCAGGAAACGTTCCCAGTCGATCTCCGCGACCAGCACGGCCGCGTCACCGTGTTCGATGGCCTTTTTCAGCGCCTGCAACGCGAGTGCCGGCTCCATCGGCGTGAAACCGCCGCGCTTCAGACGTTCAGCGACGCCTCCCGCGGCCGCCATGCCGGCCTCGCCCCATGGTCCCCACGCCACCGAGGTGGCCGGAAGTCCTTGCAGGCGGCGGTACTCGGCGAAGGCGTCGAGGAAGGCGTTGGCCGCGGCGTAGTTGCCCTGGCCCGCACCGCCGATGACACCGGCGGTGGACGCGAACAGCACGAACGCGTCAAGGTCGGACGTGAGCTCGTGCAGGTTGCGGGTGGCGTGGACCTTGGCGCGCAACAGGTTCGTGAACGAGGTGGCGTCCATCGACTCGACGAGGCCGTCCTCGACGACGCCCGCCGCGTGGAAGACCGACGTCACCGGGTGCTCGGCGAGCAGGGCGGCCAGCGCGTCGCGGTCGGCGACGTCGCAGGACTTGACGACCACGCGCGGGTCGGCGAACTCAGCGGAACCGGTGCGGCTGACCAGGACGACCTGTTCGGCGTCCTGGTCGAGCAGCCACTGCGCGACCTGCTTGCCGATCGCGCCGGTGCCGCCGGTGACGAGCACGCGGCCCGGCCGGTAGTCGCGGTGCAGCGCGCTCGGGGTGCTGTGGATGAGGCGGCGGCTGTAGACGCCGGACGGCCGCACGGCGACCTGGTCCTCGCCCGTTCCCGCGAGCACGCCGGGGATGCGGCGCGCGGTGTTCCAGTCGAGCTGCGCGGGCAGGTCGATCAGGCCGCCCCAGCGCTGCGGGTGTTCCAGTGCGATCACGCGGCCGAGACCCCAGACCGTGGCGCCGTCGGGGTTGGTGATCTGCTCGCCGCCGCCGACCGACACCGCGCCGCGCGTCGCCACCCACAGCGGGGCGTCGACTCCGGCGTCACCAAGTGCCTGCACCACAACGGAAGTGCGGACCAGCGCCTGTTCGGCCTCGACGTCCAGCGCGAGCAACGACAGCACGCCCGCGTAGTCGCCGCTGACCTGCTCGGCGAGCTCCTGGCGGTTGTCCGCGGCGTTGACGACCACGGTCTCGACGCCCAGCGCGTCGATCAGCTCGGACGTGTCGTGGTCGGTGAGGACCAGCCACGGGCCGGTGAGAGTGGACTGCGTCGTAATCGGTTTCCAGGTGACCGCATACCGCCACGAGTCCACAGTGGACTGCTGCTTGCGGGAACGCCACTGCGCCAGCGCGGCGAAGTCCTCCCGCTCGACCGCCGCCCAGAACTCGTCGTCGACGAAGTCGCCTTCGGCGGCCTTGACGGCGACGGGCTCGGGCCAGAAACGCTGGTGCTGGAACGGATACGTGGGCAGTTCGACATCAGCCCTGGTGCCCGCGAAGTACGCGGCCCAGTCGACGGTCGTGCCGCGGACGTGGACGCCGGCCAGCGCGGTCAGCAGCGTGACGACCTCGTCGCGGTCGCGGCGCAGTGCCGGGACCAGCACGGCCTGTTCGGTGAGCGACTCCTGGGCCATGCCGGTGAGCACGCCGTCCGGGCCGAGCTCCAGGAACGCCCGCACGCCGCGGCTTTCCAGGTGCGTGACCTTGTCGGCGAACCGGACGGCGTCGCGGACGTGCCGCACCCAGTGCTCCGGGTCGGTCACGTCGTCGGCGACCAGCGGGATCGACGGCTCGCCGAACCTGATGCCGCTGATCGCGGCACGGAAGTCGTCGAGCATCGGGTCCATCAATGGCGAGTGGAACGCGTGGCTGACCTTGAGCCGCTTGGTCTTCTCGAACCGTGCCGCGATCGCCTCGGCCTCGGCTTCGTCGCCCGCGATGACGATCGACGCGGGCCCGTTGACGGCGGCGATCGACACGCGGCCGGTGAGCAACGGCGTGATGTCACTTTCGGTGGCCTGAATGGCGATCATCGCGCCGCCGGCCGGCAGCGCCTGCATGAGGCGGGCGCGGGCCGAGATCAGCGTGCAGGCGTCGTCGAGGCTCAGGACGCCGGCGACGTGCGCGGCGGCGATCTCGCCGATCGAGTGCCCCGCGAGGTAGTCGGGCGTGACGCCCCAAGACTCGAGCAGGCGGAACAGCGCGACCTCGACCGCGAAGATCGCGGGCTGGGCGTAGCCGGTCTGGTTGAGCTCTTGCTCGTCCTCGCCCCACATGACCTCGCGCAGCGGGCGGTCGAGATCGGCGTCGAGGTGGGCGCAGGCCGCGTCGAGAGCGTCGGCGAACACCGGGTACCGCTGGTAGAGCTCGCGGCCCATGCCGAGGCGCTGCGAGCCCTGGCCGGTGAACAGGAACGCGGTGCGGCCGCGCGTGGCCTGGCCGCGGACGACCGCGCCGTCCGGCTGGTTGTCGCGCAACGCCGTCAGGCCGCGCACCAGCTCGTCACGGTCGCTCGCGACGACGACCGCGCGCTTTTCGAACGTGGACCGCTTCGTGGCCAGCGACGCGGCCAGCTCAGGCAGGCCCGCGTCGACGTCGAGCAGACGGTCGGCCATCTGCCGGAGGGCCTCGTCCGCACGCGCCGACAGCAGCACCGGCACCGCACCGACCTGGATCGATCCCGACTCGCCCCCTCCGGGGGAGAACGAGGTCCCCACTCCAATCGTCCCACGGGGGTCGGACGAATCCGGGGCGTGGAGATCGACATCTGCGGGGTTGTCCACAGGGGCCGAGTTGTCCACAGGTTCGGGAGCTGCCTCTAGCACGACGTGGGCGTTTGTGCCCGAGAGGCCGAACGAGGAGACGCCCGCGCGGCGCGGGTGGTCGGTCACGGGCCACGGTTCCTCGGTGGCGAGGAGCTTGATCGAGCCCGACGACCAGTCGACCTTGGTCGAGGGCTGGTCGACGTGCAGCGTGCGCGGCAGGACACCGGCGCGCAGGGCGAGCACCATTTTGATGATGGAGGCGACACCGGAGGCCATCTGGGTGTGGCCGATGTTCGACTTCATGGAGCCGAGCAGCAGTGGCCGCGTGCGGTTCTGGCCGTAGGTGGCGAGCAGGGCCTGGGCCTCGATCGGGTCGCCCAGGGCCGTGCCGGTGCCGTGCCCGTCGACGGCGTCCACTTCGGACGGATCGACGCGGGCGTTGGCGAGGGCCTGGCGGATGACGCGTTGCTGTGAAGGGCCGTTCGGGGCGGTGAGGCCGTTCGAGGCGCCGTCCTGGTTCACCGCGGAGCCGCGCACGACGGCGAGGACGCGATGGCCGTTGCGTTGAGCGTCGGAGAGACGTTCCAGCAGCACCAAGCCCACGCCCTCGGCGAGCGTCATGCCGTCGGCGGCGTCGGAGTAGGCCTTGCAGCGGCCGTCGCGAGCCAGGGCGCGCTGGCGGGAGAAGCCGACGAAGGCGCCGGGCGTCGCCATGACCGAGACGCCGCCGGCCAGCGCCAGCGTCGACTCGCCGTCGCGCAGCGACTGGCAGGCCAGGTGCAGGGCCACCAAAGAAGAGGAGCAAGCGGTGTCGAGGGTGACCGCGGGGCCTTCGAGACCGAACAGGTAGGAGACGCGGCCCGACAGCACGCTGGAGAGCGTGCCGGTGATCATGTGGCCCTCGTCGCCCGGCTGGTCGGAGCCGCCCGCCGAGTAGTCCTGGTAGGAGGCGCCGATGAACGCACCAGTCAGGGTTCCCTTGAGCGACTGCGGGTCGATGCCGGCGCGTTCGATGGACTCCCAGGCGGTCTCCAGCAACAGTCGCTGCTGCGGGTCCATCGACAGGGCCTCGCGGGGGCTGATGCCGAAGAAGCCGGGGTCGAAGTTCGCGACGTCGTGCAGGAAGCCGCCCTGCACCGAGTAGGCGCCGCCGGGGGCGTCCGGGTCGGGGTTGTAGAGCGAGTCGCCGTCCCAGCCGCGGTCGGCCGGGAAGCCGGAGATCGCGTCGACGCCGTTCATCACGACGTTCCACAGGTCTTCCGGGCTCGCGACGCCACCGGGATAGCGGCAGGCCATGCCGATGATCGCGATCGGCTCGTCGGACGCCACCGACGCGACCACCTGCGTGTTCGACGGCACGTCCGCGCCGAGGAGCTCGCCGAGCAGGAACTCGGTGAGCGCCAGCGGGCTCGGGTGGTCGAACACCATCGTGGTCGGCAGCGTCAGACCTGTTGCGGCGGCGAGCTTGTTGCGCAGGTCGACGGCGGTGATCGAGTCGAAGCCGACCTCGCGGAACGCCCGGTGCTCGGTCAGCGCGTCGGTCGAGGCCATGCCGAGCACGGACGCGGCTTCGGCGCGGACGAGGTCGAGGAGCTGCTGTTCGCGTTCGGCGGGCGGCAGGGCGCGCAGCTTGGCCGCGAGGTCGGAGCTGTCGGACGCCGTGGTCTGCTCGGCGGCGACGGTGAGTGCGCGGACCTCCGGCAGCTCTTCGAAGAGCGTGGTCGGGCGCATCGCCGTGAAGACCGGGTAGTAGCGGTCCCAGGCGATGTTCGCGATGGCGATCTCTGTCTCGTCGTCCTCGATCGCCCGCTGCAGACCGGCCAGCGCCAGCCGTGCCTTCATGAACTCCAGGCCGCTGCGGCGGATCTGGTCGGTGTCGACGCGGCCGAGGCCGATGTCGTCGGACCAGATGCCCCACGAGACCGAGGTGCATTTCAGGCCGCGGGCACGGCGGTTGGCGGCCAACGAGTTCAGGTAGGCGTTACCGGCCACATAGGACGCGTGGTTTCCCGATCCCCACATGCCGGAGATCGAGGAGAACAGCACGAACGCGTCGAGGTCCTCGGTCAGCAGCGCGTCGAGGTGGGCGGCGCCGTCGACCTTCGCGGCCAGGATCTCGCTCAGACTCTCCACAGTGGACCCGTCGATCGAGTGCAGGCCGATCACCGCGGCGGTGTGGATGACCGAGCGGATCTCCCGGCCTTCCGCGCGGAGGTCGTTGAGCATGCGTTCGACGTCGTCCCGCTGGGAGATGTCGCACGCGACGACCGAGGTGGGCGTGCCGATCTCCTCCAGCTCGGCCACGAGCTCGCGGGCGCCGGGGGCGTCGAGGCCGCGGCGGCTGGTCAGCACCAGGTGCTCGGCGCCCTTGTGCGCGAAGAACCTCGCGACGTGCGGGCCGAGCGTTCCGGTGCCGCCGGTGATGATCGTGGTGCCGCGCGGGGTCCAGTCGCTGCGGCTGGGCTTGGACGGTGCGCGCACGACGCGGCGGGCGAGCGTGCCGGACGCGCGGATCGCCAGCTGGTCCTCGTCGCCCGCGTTGACCAGGGCCGAGACGAACCGTTGCGAGGCCCGCTGGTCGAGCTCCTCCGGCAGGTCGATGGAGCCGCCCCAGCGTTGTGGGTGCTCCAGGGCCGCGGTCCAGCCGATGCCGATGGCCTGCACCTGTGCCGGGTGGTCGACGGTGTCGGCGCGGCCGGTGGCCAGGGCGTTGCGGGAGATGTTCCACACCGGGGCGGTGATGCCGGCGTCGCCGAGCGCGTTGATCAGGTGGACGGTGAGCAGCAGGCCGACGGGCAGCCCGAGGGTTCCGTGGCGCTCGTCGGTCGGCAGCAGGGAGACGATGCCGTCCGCGTCGACCAGCTTGGCGGCGATGGTGGCGCGGTCGTCGTTGGCGTCCAGCACGATCCGCTGCACGTCACCGAGCGCGGTAACGACGTCGGTGTCGTTGACGGCGTCTGTGGTGACGACGACCCAGTTGCCGGTGAGCTTGCCGTTGTCGAGCCCGCGCAACGGCTTCCACGTCGTGCGGTAGCGCCACGAGTCCGTTGTGGACTGATCGCGGCTGGTCTGCCTGAACGTGGTCAGCGCGGGCAGGACGGCGGCGAGCGTGGCCTCGTCGAGGTGCAGGCTCTGGGTGAGCGTGGCGAGGTCGGACTGCTCGACGGCCTGCCAGAACGCGGCGTCCGCCGGGTCCTCCGACGCCGCGACGGGGTGCTGCGGCGGGCCGATCCAGAACCGCTCGTGCTGGAACGGGTAGGTGGGCAGGTCGACACGATTGCCCTGGAGGTGCCACCGCACCGGCAGGCCGCGGACCCAGACCTCGGCGAGGCTGGTCAGGACCCTTTGCAGGCCACCGATGTCGCGGCGCAGCGTGCCGGTGACGACGCCCCGCCTGCCGGCGAGCGCGTCCTGGACGCCCGGCGTGAGCACCGGGTGCGAGCTGACCTCGATGAACACCTGGTGGCCTGAGCCGATCAGCTGCTCGACGGCCTCGTTCAGGTGCACGGTCTGGCGCAGGTTGGTGTACCAGTACTCGGCGTCGGTGTTGGCGTCGTTCCACTCGCCGGTGACCGTGGAGAGGAACCGGGTGTGCGGGGTCTGCGGCGTGATCGTCCGCAGGTCGTCGAGAACGTCGTCGCGGATGTCCTCGACCTGCGCCGAGTGGGAGGCGTAGTCGACCTCGATGCGGCGGACCCGGACGCCCTGTTCGACGAGCTTGCCGCACAACGCGTCCAGCGCCTCCAGGTCGCCGGAGACCGCGACGCTGCGCGGGCCGTTGGTGGCGGCGAGGCTGAGTCGCTCGCCCCACTCTTCGAGGTGCGGCTGGACCTCGCTCGCGGACAGTCCGATGGACACGATGCTGCCGCGCCCGGACATGACCCGGCCGATGGCCTGGCTGCGCAGGGCGACGACCTTGGCGGCGTCTTCGAGGCTCAACGCGCCGCTGACGGCTGCGGCCGCGATCTCGCCCTGGGAGTGGCCGATGACGGCGTCCGGGGTGACGCCGTAGTGCTTCCAGACCTCGGCGAGCGACACCATCATCGCCCAGCTCGCGGGCTGGACGACGTCGACGCGGTCCAGGCTCTGGGCTTGGCGGATGACGTCGAGGAGGTTCCAGTCGGTGTGGGGCCGCAGCGCGGCGGCGCATTCGGCCATGCGGGCGGCGAAGATCGGCGACTCGTCGAGGAGCTGCGCGCCCATGCCGACCCACTGCGAGCCTTGGCCGGGGAAGATGAACGCGACCTTGCGCTCCAGGTCGGCGACACCCCTGGTCTCGACGCCGTCGATGATCACCGCGCGATGGTCGAAGTCCGGCCGCAGGGTCAGGCTGTAGGCGATGTCTCCCGGACTCGCGTCAACAGTGTTCAGCCCGGCGATCTGGGCCCGCAGCGCCGCCTCGGACTTCGCCGACACGAGCCACGGAATCGATCCCGACTGGGGGCCCCGGGGGGAGAACGAGGTCCCCACTCCAATCGTCTCACCCGGCACCGACGGTTCGGCGTCGCGAAGATCGACAACTGCCGAGTTGTCCACAGGCGTCGAGTTGTCCACAGATTCCGAAGCGGCGGCCAACGGGCGTGGCGTGACCGATACGCTGGAAATCGGGGGGATCCCCGCGGCCTGCTCCAAGATCACGTGGGCGTTGGTGCCGGAGATGCCGAACGACGACACGGCGCAGCGGCGGGCGCGGCCGGTCTCGGGCCAGGCGGTCGTGTCCTGCAGCAGTGAGATGGTGCCCGGCGACCAGTCGACGTGCGTGGACGGCTCGGCGGCGTGCAGGGTGCGCGGCAGGACGCCGTGCTGCAGTGCCATCACCATCTTGATGACCGAGGCGACGCCCGCGGCGGACTGGGTGTGGCCGATGTTCGACTTCACCGAGCCCAGCAGCAGCGGGCGGTCGGCGTCGCGGTCACGGCCGTAGGTGTTGAACAACGCCTGGGCCTCGATCGGGTCACCCAGCGAGGTGCCGGTGCCGTGGGCGTCGAGGGCGTCGATGTCGTTGGCCGACACGCCGGAGTTCGCCAGCGCCTGCATGATCACGCGCTGCTGCGACGGGCCGTTCGGGGCGGACAGGCCGTTCGAGGCGCCGTCCTGGTTCACCGCCGAGCCGCGGATGACGGCCAGGATCCGGTGGCCGGCGGCGACCGCGTCCGACTGGCGCATCAGCAGAAGCATGCCGATGCCCTCAGAAAGGATCATGCCGTCCGCGGAGTCGGAGAACGACTTGCACCGGCCGTCGCGGGCGAGGGCCCGCTGGCGGGAGAAGGCGATCAGCGGCTTCGGGTTCGGCATGATCGTCGCGCCACCGGCCACGGCGAACTCCGACTCGCCGGTGCGCAGCGACTGGCACGCCAGATGCATTGCCACCAAAGAGGAAGAGCACGCGGTGTCGACGGTGACGGCCGGGCCCTCGAAGCCGAACACGTAGGCGACGCGGCCGGACAGCACCGACGGCGAAGTGCCGGTGACCTGGTAACCCTCCGAACCGCCGTCACCGCCGCCGTACTCGATGTAGGACGAGCCGATGAACGCGCCGACCTTCTTGCCCCGCAACGCGGCCGGGTCGATGCCCGCGCGTTCGACCGCCTCCCAGGTGGTTTCCAGCAGGAGCCGCTGCTGCGGGTCCATGCCGGTGGCCTCCCGCGGCGAGATGCCGAAGAACGCCGGGTCGAAGTCGCCCGCGCCGGGCAGGTAGCCGCCCGCGGTGGTGTAGGTGGTGCCGGGACGGTCGGGGTCCGGGTCGTACAGCTGCGCCATGTCGAAACCGCGGTCCGCCGGGAATTCCGTGATCGCGTCCGTGCCGGCGAGCACCATCTCCCAGAACGCCTCCGGGGTGTTCGCGTCACCGGGGAAGCGGCAGCTCATGCCGACGATCGCGATCGGCTCGTCCGAGTCGACCTGCGCGGAGTACGACAGGGCCTCCTGTCCCGAACCGAGCAGCTCGGCCAGCAGGTGGTCGGCCAGCACCACCGGGGTCGGGTAGTCGAACACCAGCGTCGCCGGCAGCGTCAGGCCGGTCGCGTCGGACAGCTTCTTGCGCAGCTCGACCGCGGTCAGCGAGTCGAACCCGATGTCGCGGAACGCCCGGTTCTCCCCCACCTCCTCGACCGAGCTGTGTCCCAGCGTGGCGGCGGCCTCGGCGCGCACGAGCTCGACGAGCTCGCGCTTCTGGTCCTCTTCGGACACTGAGCGGAGCTTGCGGGCGAACTCGGAGTCGTCGCGGCGCACTTCTTCCACAACGGTCAGGGCGCGCACCTCCGGCAGATCTGCCAGCAGCGCGGACGGGCGAACCGAGGTGAACAGGGGGAAGTAGGTGTCCCAGTTGATGTCGACGACGGTGACGCAGGTGTCGTCGTGCATCACGGCGCGGTTCAGCTCGACGACCGCCTGCTCTGGCCGCAGGAACGTCAGGCCGCGACGCGCGAGGTTGTCGGACATGGCCTCGTGCGTCGCCATGCCGACCTCGGCCCACGGGCCCCACGCGATCGACGTCGCCCGCAGTCCGCGAGCACGCCGGGCCTCGGCCAGGGCGTCGCAGTAGGCGTTCGCGGCACCATAAGCCGCCTGGCCGCCGCTGCCCCACACGCCCGCGATCGAGCCGAACAGCACGAAGAAGTCGACCTCGCCGACCAGCGCGTCGAGATTCGCGGCGCCGACCACCTTGGCGGACAACACCTCCGCGAAGTCGTCCAGCGAGGTCAGCTCCAGCGGCGCGTGCTGCGCGGCACCGGCGGTGTGCACGACACCCGACAGGTCGGCGATTCCCGACACGACGGAAGCGAGCGCCTCGCGGTCGGCGACATCGCACGCGACGATCGAGACCTGCGGACCGAGCTCCTCCAGCGACGCCTTCAGCTCAGCGGCCCCCGGCGCGTCCATACCTCGGCGGGAGGTCAGCACCAGACCGGAGACACCGCGCTCAGCGAGCCAGCGAGCGGTCGTGGCACCGAGACCACCGGTACCGCCGGTGATCAGCACCGTGCCGTGAGCCGTGTAGTCCGACGGCAGCGCGTCGACCGGACGGTGCGCCAGCCGGCGCCCCATCACGCCGGACGACCGCACGGCCAGCTGGTCCTCACCGCCCAGCCCGGCGACGCAGGACACGAAGCGGCGCAACGAGTTCTCGTCGGGCACCTCGGGCATGTCGATCAGACCGGCCCAGCGCTGCGGGTACTCCAGTGCCGCCGCACGGCCGAAGCCCCACACCGCGGCCTGAGCGGCGGACCGCACCGAGTCCGACGTCTCCGCGGCGACCGCACCGGACGTCACCGCCCAGATCGGTGCCTCCACCGACTTGACCAGCAGGATCGACTGCTCCAGGCCGACGGTCAGCACCGGCGAGGGCGACTCGTCCAGCGCCACCAACGACACCACGAGATCGCAGGAAGGCACGTCCTCGACCGAGGTGACGACCGTGACCTCGGCACCGTGCGCGGCGAGCACCGCGCGGTAGGGCTCGGCGTCGACCGCCGGGGTCGTCAGCACCACGACGTGACCGGACAACACCGGCGTGCCCGTGACCCGGACCGGCGCCCACAGCACGCGGTACCGCCACGAGTCGAGCAGCGTCTTCTCCTGGTTGCCCGCACGCCACGACGACAGCGCCGGGATCAGCGAGTCCAGCGACGACCGCTGCTCCTCCCCCAGCCGCAGCAACGCCGCCAGCTCACGGGCGTCGCCGCGTTCGATCGCCGCCCACAGCTTGGCGTCCGCCGGGTCCGCGTCCGTCACGGCCGGGGCGGTGGAGCCCAGCGGCCAGTAGTACTCGTGTTGGAACGCGTAGGTCGGCAGCGTCACCCGCCGCGCCGGGCCGAAGTAGGCCTTCCAGTCGACCGGGACACCTGCCGCGAACAGCCGTCCGAGTGCCAGCGCGATCGACGCCTCTTCCGGGCGATCCTTGCGCAGGACCGGAATCGCACCGTCGACCAACGCCGACAGCGCACCCTCGGGACCGATCTCCACGAACGTCGTCACACCGGCGGCACGCGCCGCCTCAACGTTGTCGTGGAACCGCACGGTCTCGCGCACGTGCCGGACCCAGTAGTCGGATTGTTCAACAATCCCACCAGTGAACAGCGGGATCGTCGGATTGTTGAACGAAAGTCCCTCGACGACCTGGCGGAACTCGTCGAGCATCGGCTCCATCAGCGGCGAGTGGAAGGCGTGCGAGACCGCGAGCTGCTTGGTCTTGCGATCGTCGAATCGTTCAACAATCCGACGAACCTCTTGTTCAACACCGGCAATGGTCACCGACGCCGGGCCGTTGATCGCGGCGATCGAGACGCCGGACGTCAGCAGCGGGGTGATCTCGGCCTCGGTCGCCTGGATGGCCGCCATCGCGCCACCGGCCGGCAACGCCTGCATCAGGCGGGCACGGGCCGACACCAGCGTGCAGGCGTCGTCCAGCGACAGCACTCCGGCCACGTGCGCGGCGGCGATCTCACCGATGGAGTGGCCGACCAGGGCGTTGACCTTGACGCCCCACGAGCGGACGAGCCGGAACAGCGCCACCTCGAACGCGAACAGCGCGAGCTGGGCGTTGCCGGTCTGCCGCAGGTCCTCCTCTGAGGATCCCCACATCACCTCGCGGACCGGCAGCCGTTCGAGCACCTCGTCGAGCGCGGCGGCGAACACCGGGTAACGCTCGTAGAGCTCACGCCCCATGCCGAGACGCTGCGATCCCTGACCGGAGAACAGGAACGCCACCTTGCCCGGCGCGACCTCGCCCTCCACCACGGCGGCATCGGCGTTCTCAGTCGCGAGCGCACCCAGCGAACGCAGCAGCGACTCGCGGTCACCTACCACTACTGCAGCCCGCTGCTCGAACGCCGAACGGGTCGTCGCGAGCGAGAAAGCCAAGTCGCGCAACGAGACGTCGGAAGACTCGACGAACGACCGCAGCCGCGCGGCCTGCCCCCGCACCGCACGGCGGGTGCGGCCCGACAGCACCACCGGCACGACCACATCCGAAGGCGCAGAAGACGCAGGAGTCGGCACGTCGACGGCCGGTGGCTGCTCGATGATGATGTGCGCGTTCGTGCCCGAAATGCCGAACGACGAGACGCCCGCGCGCCGAGGCCGGGAGACCTCGGGCCACGCACGCGACGAGGTCAGCAGCTCGACCGCGCCCTCGGACCAGTCGACGTGCGACGAGGCCGTCGTGACGTGCAGCGTCTGCGGCACAACGCCGTGCCGCATCGCCTGCACCATCTTGATCACGCCGGCGACGCCCGCGGCGGCCTGGGTGTGGCCCATGTTCGACTTCACCGACCCGAGCAGCAACGGTTCGGTGCGGTTCTGGCCGTAGGTCGCGAGCAGCGCCTGCGCCTCGATCGGGTCACCCAGCGTCGTGCCCGTGCCGTGCGCCTCGACAACGTCCACATCGGACGAGGTGAGCCCGGCGTTGGCCAGCGCGGCGCGGATCACGCGCTGCTGAGCGGGTCCGTTCGGCGCCATCAGGCCGTTCGAGGCGCCGTCCTGGTTCACCGCGGAGCCGCGGATCACGGCGAGAATCGGATGCCCGTTGCGCACGGCGTCGGACATGCGTTCCAGCACCACCACACCAGCGCCCTCGGACCAGCCCACACCGTCTGCGGAGTCGGAGAACGCCTTGCAGCGGCCGTCCGGCGACAGACCGCGCTGCCGGGAGAACTCGATCAACGCGGTCGGCGTCGACATGACCGTCACGCCACCGGCCAGCGCCAGCGAGCACTCCCCCGCCCGCAGCGCCTGCATCGCCCAGTGCATTGCGACCAAGGAGGAAGAGCAGGCGGTGTCGACCGTGACCGCCGGGCCTTCGAGACCCAGGGTGTAGGAAACACGACCGGACACAATGGACGGTGAGGTGCCGGAGCCCTGGAAGCCCTCGAAGTCACCGCCGCCGAGCCGCGCGCCGTAGTCGTTGTACATGACGCCCGCGAACACACCGGTCTGGGTGCCGCGCAACGACACCGGGTCGATCCCGGCGTGCTCGATCGCCTCCCACACGACCTCCAGCAGGATGCGCTGCTGCGAGTCGGTGCCGAGCGCCTCACGCGGTGACATGCCGAAGAACCCGGCGTCGAACTCGCCCGCGTCGTGCAGGAAGCCTCCGGAACGCGAGTAGGTCGTGCCGGGGTGGTCTGGGTCGGGGTGGTAGAGGTTCTCGAGGTCCCAGCCGCGGTTCGACGGCAGGCCGGAGACCGCGTCGCCGCCCTCGGACACCAGCCGCCACAGGTCGTCCGCCGACCCGATGCCGTCCGGATAGCGACAACCCATGCCGACGATCACGATCGGGTCATCGGCGACGGCGGCCCGGACCTCGGCGGCCACGACGACGTCCGCCACGCCGTCGAACAGCTCGTCGAGCAGGTGCGCGGCCAGCGCGACCGGCGTCGGGTAGTCGAACACCATCGTCGCGGGCAGCCGCAGCCCGGTCACCGCGGTCAGCTGGTTGCGCAGCTCGACGGCGGTCAGCGAGTCGAAGCCCAGGTCCTGGAACTGGCGCGTGGCCTCGATCTCGTCACCGGACGCGTGCCCGAGCACCGCCGCGACCTGGCCGCGGACCAGCTCCAGCACCGCGTCCGAGCGCTCCTCCGCGCCCAGGCCGGACAGCCGGCGGATCAACGTGTCGGCGGTCTCCGAACCGGAGGCCGCGCGGCGCGTCCGCACCCGGATCAGGCCGCGCAGCAACGGTGGCACCTCGCCGCGCTGCCGCAACGTGCCCAGGTCGAGACGCGCCGGCACCAGTGCGGTGCTGGAGGAGGCCACCGCGCGGTCGAACAGCGCCAGGCCCTGCTCGACGGTCAGCGGCGGCATTCCCGTGCGCGCCATGCGTTCGGCGTCGGCCTCGGACAGCATGCCGTCACCGGCCCACGCGCCCCACGCCAGCGAGATCGTGTTCGGGCGGTGCTCGGCGAGCGCGTCCAGGAAGTGGTTGCCGGCGGCGTAGTTGGCCTGACCGGCGGTGCCCCAGGTGCCGGCCAGCGACGAGAACAGCACCAGCGGCACGTCCGGCAGCGCCTGCGCGAGGTGCCAGGCGGCGTCGACCTTGGGCGCCAGCACCGGGTGCAGCCGCTCCGGCGTGAGCGACGAGATCACGCCGTCGTCCAGCACACCGGCGCTGTGCACGACAGCGGTGATCTCGTGCGCGGCGACCAGAGCGGCCACCTGGGAGGCGTCGGTGACGTCGCACGCCACCACGGAAACGTTGGCGCCCAACGCTTCCAGTTCCGACACGTCACCGGTGCCGCGACGCGACACCAGCACGAGCTCACGCACGCCGTGCTCGGTCACCAGGTGCCTGGCGACGATCTTGCCGAGGCCACCGGTGCCGCCGGTGATCAGGACCTTGGTGCCCCACTCGATCGGGGCTTCCTCGATGTCGGCGCGGGCCAGACGCGGCGCGTAGATCTCGCCGTTCCTGAGCGCGAGCTGCGGTTCCTCGGAACCGACAGCGGCGGCCAGCGCGGCATTGGAGGCGTCAGTGCCGTCGAGCTCGATCAGCGAGAAACGGCCGGGCGACTCGGACTGCGCCGAACGCACCATTCCCCACACCGCCGCCGACGCGAGGTCGGCGCTGCTCGTGACGAAGACGACGCGCTCGTCGCGTTCTTCCTGCAGCAGGCCGAGCACCCGCTCGGTCAGCTCGTGCACGGACGCGACGACGTCCTCGTTGCCCCGCAGGTGAACGACGACCGCGTCGGAGCTGCCGGTGGCGGGGACCGTGACGGGCACCCAGTCGACCTGGAACAGCGAGTCGCGGTCCACAGTGGACTCTGCGGCGACCGCGCGCACCACCAGCGAGTCGACCGAGACGACCGGCTTTCCGGCACCGTCGACCGCGGCGATGGAATAGGCGTTGTCGCCGGACCGGGTCAGGCGGACGCGCAGCGCGGAGGCGCCGGTCGCGTGCAGCGACACGCCCTCCCACGAGAACGGCAGCCCGGCATCGCCCTCTCCGGAGACGATCGCGGCGTGCAGGGCGGCGTCCAGCAGCGCCGGGTGCAGGCCGAACCCGGCCAGGTCGACGCCCTCTGGCAGCGAGACCTCGGCGTAGACGACGCCGTCCTCGCCGCGCCAGGCCTGGCGCAGCCCTTGGAAGACGGGCCCGTACTCGAAGCCCATCGCGGCGAACGTGCCGTAGTCGACTTCCAGGGCCGTGGCACCGGCGGGCGGCCACACCGCGGTGTCGAAGGCGGTTTCCCTGGCGGGCGCGCCGAGAACGCCGATCGCGTGCTGCGTCCACGGCTCGTCGTCGGAGCCCTCGGCCCGTGAGTAGATCTTGACGGTGCGGCGGCCGTTCGCGTCGGCATTGCCGATCCACAGCTGCACCTGCACGCCGCCGCGTTCGGGCACGATCAGCGGCGCGGTCAGCGTCAGCTCCTCGACGCGGTCGCAGCCGACCTCGTCGCCCGCGCGGATGGCGAGTTCCAGGTAGGCCGTGCCGGGCAGCAGCACCGCGCCGCGCACGGCGTGGTCGACCAGCCACGGGTGGGTCTGGCGGGTGAGGCGGCCGGTGAGCAGCGCGCCGTCCTGGTCGGCGAACGAGACGGTCGCGGTGAGCAGCGGGTGGTGCGCGGCGCCGAGACCGGCGGCGCGCGGGTCGTGGAAACCGCCGCCGCCCTTGGGCCAGTAGCGCTTCGTCTGGAACGCGTAGGTCGGCAGGTCGACGCGCTTCGCGCCGGTGTGCGCGAAGAAGGCCTGCCAGTCGATCTTCGTGCCGCGGACGTGGAGGCCGGCGAGTGCCTGGGTGACGGCCTCTTGTTCGTCGCGGCCCTTGCGCAGCAACGGGATCGTGGTGATGTCGCCGGCGGTTTCCTGCGCCATCGCGGAGAGGATGCCGTCGGGGCCGATCTCGACGAACAGCGTGACGCCGTGTCCGGTCAGCCACTTGACGCCGTCGGCGAACCGGACGGCCTCGCGGACGTGGCTCACCCAGTAGCCGGGCGTGGTGATCTGCTCGACGCGGGCCTGCTCGCCCGTGACGTTCGAGACGAGCGGGATGATCGGGGCTTCGAAGGTGAGGTCCGCGATCTTCGCCCGGAACTCGTCGAGCATCGGCTCCATCAGAGGCGAGTGGAAGGCGTGGCTGACGGTGAGCTGCTTGACCTTGCGATCGTCGAATTGTTCAACAATCCTACGTGCCTCTTGTTCAACACCCGCGATGACGACGCTGGCCGGGCCGTTGATGGCGGCGATCGAGACGCCGTCGGTCAGGTGCGGGGTGACCTCGTCCTCGGTGGCCTGCAGCGCGATCATCACGCCACCTGCCGGGAGCTTCTGCATGAGGCTCGCGCGTGCGGTGACGAGTTTCGCGGCGTCTTCGAGGCTGAACACGCCCGCGACGTGCGCGGCGGCGATCTCACCGATGGAGTGGCCGGCGACGAAGTCCGGCTTCAGGCCCCACGACTCGGCGAGGCGGTAGAGGGCGACCTCGATCGCGAACAGCGCGGGCTGGGTGTTGCTGGTCTGGTCGAGGGCTTCCTGGTCCTCACCCCAGATGACGTCCTTGAGGGCCGGATCGAAGTGCCGCAGGACCGCGTCGAACGCCTCGGCGAACACCGGGAAGCGGGCGTGCAGCTCCCTGCCCATGCCGATGCGCTGGGCGCCCTGGCCGGTGAACAGGAACGCCTGCTTGGCGCGGGCGGCGGTGCCCTGGATCAGGCCGGGTGCGGGGGTGCCGTTCGCGAGGGCTTCCAGGCCGGCGCGGAGGTCGCCGACGATCGCGGCGCGGTGGTCGAACTGGGCGCGGGTGGTGGCGAGCGAGTAGGCGAGGTCGAGCGCACTGGCCGCGCCGGGCGTGCGAACCGCGTCGGACGTCCCGGCGACAGCGGCCAGCAGCCGCTCGGCCTGGGCCCGCAACGCCTCGCGCGACCGGCCCGAGACCAGGAACGGCAGCGCGCCGTCCCGCACCGGCACGGTGTCGCCGCTCGGAATCGATACGGATTGGCCGGCCCCCTGGGGGGAGCCACCCCCCACTCCAATCGTCTCAGAGGGGTCTGACAGTTCCGGGGCGGGCGCTTCCTCGATGATCGTGTGCGCGTTGGTGCCCGAGAGGCCGAACGACGACACGGCCGCGCGGCGCGGCTGGCCCGTGGCTGGCCACGGGGTGTTGGTGGTGACGAGGCGGACGGCGCCCGCGTCCCAGTCGACGTGGGAGGACGGGGTGTCGACGCCGAGCGTCCGCGGCACGATTCCGGCGCGGATGGCCATGATCATCTTGATCACGCCGGCGACGCCCGCGGCGGCCTGGGTGTGGCTGATGTTCGACTTCACCGAGCCGAGCAGGAGGGGCTGTTCCGGCGAGCGCTTGCGGCCGTAGGTGGCCAGCAGTGCCTGGGCCTCGACCGGGTCGCCCAGGACGGTGCCGGTGCCGTGTGCCTCCACGACGTCGATCTGGTCGCTGGTCAGGCGGGCGTTCACCAGGGCGGCCTGGATGACGCGCTGCTGCGACGGGCCGTTGGGGGCGGTCAGGCCGTTGGAGGCGCCGTCCTGGTTGACGGCGGAACCGCGCAGCACGGCCAGCACCTCGTGGCCGTTGCGGCGTGCGTCGGAGAGCCGTTCCAGCACCAGCATGCCGACGCCCTCGGACCAGCCCGTGCCGTCGGCCGAGTCGGCGAACGAGCGGCAGCGGCCGTCGGAGGACAGGCCGCCCTGGCGGGAGAACTCGACGAAGGTGGCGGGGTTCGTCATGACCGTGACGCCGCCGGCCAGGGCCAGGGACGACTCGCCGGCGCGCAGCGACTGCATCGCGAGATGCATTGCCACCAAAGAGGAAGAGCACGCCGTGTCCAGGGTGACGGACGGGCCGACGAAGCCGAGGGTGTAGGAGATGCGGCCCGAGATCACCGAGTTCGACGAACCCAGCAGCACCATGCCCTCGCCGCCCTCGCCGGGGCCGAGCTGGTAGTCCTGGTTCATCGCGCCCGCGAAGACGGCCGTCGAGGTGCCCTTCAGCGAAACGGGGTCGATGCCCGCCCGCTCCAGGGCCTCCCAGGTGACCTCCAGCAGCACTCGCTGCTGCGGGTTCATGCCGAGCGCCTCGCGGGGCGAGATGCCGAAGAAGTCGGCGTCGAACTCGCCCGCGCCCTCCAGGAAGCCGCCCTGGTCGCTCGACGACAGCGCGAGCATCTCGGGGTCCCAGCCGCGGTCGGTGGGGAAGGCGCGGATGCCGTGCTCCCCGTTCACGACCATCTGCCACAGATCTTCGGGACAGCGCACCCCGCCGGGGAAGCGGCAGCCGATGCCGACCACGGCGATCGGTTCCGACGCGGCCGCCTCGAGGTCCTGCAGGCGCCGCTTGGTGCGCTGAAGGTCCGTACTGGCCCGGCGGAGGTAGTCCCGGAGCTTCTGTTCGTTGTCCATCCCTCAACCCATCTCGAGACGCGACCTGCCTGAAATCCTCGCGTCGCGGCGCCTGGCATACCCCTAGAAACGAACAGGGGCGCCTCTGCGAGAGAGGCGCCCCTACAACAAGAACCATCACCAGGTAACAGGAAGCTCCCGCAGCGAGTAGACGATCGCGCCGTCGCGGAAGCGCAGTTCGTCGGCCGGTTTCGCCAACGCCAGAGTCGGGATGCGGGTGATCAACGTCAGCAGCGCGACCTGAAGCTCCACCCTGGACAGGAACTTCGCGATGCAGCTGTGGATGCCGTGCCCGAACGCCAGCGGCGTCGAGTCCTTGCGCGTGATGTCCAGCGTGTCGGCGTCCGCGTAGACCGACTCGTCGCGGTCGGCGGAGGACAGCAGCGCGATGATGCCCTCCCCCGCCTTGATCGGCTGGCCCGCGATCTCCAGGTCCACTTTGGCCACCCGGCCCACCCCGCACTGCATCACGTTCTGGTGCCGCAACAACTCCTCCACGGCACCGACGATCAGATCCGGGTTCTCGCGCAGCTTCACCAGCTGCTCGGGATGCTCCAGCAACGTCAGGATGCTCAACGCGATCGACGACGCCGTGGTGTCGTAGCCGGCCGACAGCAACATCATGCCGATGACGACTGCCTCTTCGCGTTTCAGCTCGCCCGCCGCCATCTGGTTCGAGACGAGCCGGCCGAGCACGTCGTCGGTGGGCTCCTTCTCCTTCTGAGCGACCAGCTTCGTCAGATAGCCGAAAAGGGCACCGGCCGCGGCGTTGCGGTGGGCCTGCGACGACGTGGTCTCGACCAGGGTGTTGATCCACCGGCCGAACGCCAGGCGGTCCTTGTAGGGCACGCCGAGCAGCTCGCACACCACGGTCAACGGGATCGGGCGCGCGAAGTGCGTCACCAGGTCGACCGGCTGCGGCAGCTTCAGGATCGCGTCGATCCGCTCGTCCACCAGCTTCTGCGCCGACGGACGGACCTCCTCCGCCTTCTTCTTGGTGAACATCGACATGATCATGCGCCGGTACCGGGTGTGGTCCGGCGGGTCGACCGTCACGAACGCGCCCGGCTGCGGGTCGACCGGGAACAGGTACCGCGGGTAGCCGGGGTTCATCACCTCCGCGGAGAACCGTTCCGTGTCGGCGAGAAGTGCGCGCACGTCCGCGTACCTGGCCACCAGCCACGCCGTGTCGCCCGCCGGTGTCGTCACCTTCTGCACCGGCCGGTCGGCCCTCAGCCGCGCGTACTCCGGCGGCAGGTCCAGCGGCCGGTGGGGGTCGCGGGCGAACGGGAACGGGCACGCCGAGGCAGGCGCGAGTGCTTCTTCCGTCATCGCGGGAACCTTCGCTAGGAGGTGCGGAACCGGTTGATCGCGCCGAGGTTTCTGTCCCGTAGCTCGTGGTCCAGCACACCGAGGCCTTCCGAGGGCGCCAGGCACAGGACGCCGACCTTGCCCTGGTGGGCGTTGCGGTGCACGTCGAACGCCGCCTGGCCGGTCTCGTCCAGCGAGTACACCTTGGACAGCGTCGGGTGGATCTTCCCCTTGGCCACCAGCCGGTTGGCCTCCCACGCCTCGCGGTAGTTGGCGAAGTGCGAGGAGATGATCGACTTCAGGTTCATCCACAGGTACCGGTTGTCGTACTGGTGCAGGTAACCGGACGTGGAGGCGCAGGTGACGATCTTGCCGCCCTTGCGCGCGACGAAGACCGAAGCACCGAACGTCTCCCGGCCGGGGTGCTCGAACACGATGTCCGGATCGTCACCGCCGGTCAGCTCACGGATGCGCGCGCCGAACCGCTTCCACTCGCGCGGATCCTGCGTGTGCTCGTCCTTCCAGAACCGGTACCCCTCGGCGGACCGGTCGATGATCAGCTCGGCGCCCATCGCGCGGCAGAGCTCGGCCTTGTCCGGCGACGACACGACGCAGATCGGCGTCGCGCCACCGTTCAGCGCGAACTGCGTGGCGTACGAACCGAGACCGCCGGACGCGCCCCAGATCAGGACCGTGTCGCCCTGCTTCATGTTGCCGCCGTTGACCGACACGAGCTGCCGGTACGCGGTGGAGTTCACCAGACCGGGAGAGGCGGCCTCCTCCCACGTCAGGTGCTCGGGCTTCGGCATCAGCTGGTTCGCCTTCACCAGCGCCAGGTCGGCCAGACCGCCGAAGTTCGTCTCGAAGCCCCAGATCCGCTGCTGCGGGTCCAGCATCGTGTCGTTGTGGCCGTCCGGGCGCTCCAGCGGCACGTCCAGACAGTGCGCGACGACCCGATCGCCCGGCTTCCACACCGTCACACCGGGGCCCACGCGCAGCACGACACCGGCGAGGTCGGACCCCACCACGTGGTACGGCAGCGCGTGCCGGCCGCCCAGCCGGCGCAGGAACCCGAACGTCGACACCGGCTCGAAGATCGAGGTCCACACGGTGTTGTAGTTGATCGCGGACGCCATCACGGCCACCAGCGCCTCACCCGGCGCGAGCTCCGGCGTCGCGACCTCGCGGACCTTCAACGACCGCCGCGGGTCCTTGTCACGGGAAGCCAGGCCCGCGAACATCTCCGCGTCGGCCTCCTCCACGACCACGGCCCGGTAGCTCTCCGGCACCGGTAACGCCTCGAAGTCCCGCGCCACCGCGTCGTCCGATTCGATAGCGCTGAGGATCTCGCTCATGCCCTAGACGGTAGGAGAGCGAACGCTAGGGAATGCCCAGAAGAAACTGCGGTCTGCTGGTCCGTGTGCTCGTCAGATTCCTGAACCACCACCTCCGGCCGTACCGGGGAACACTTCTGCTCCTGGTGGTGCTGCAGCTGGTCCAGACGGCCGCGACGCTGCTGCTGCCCACGCTCAACGCGCAGATCATCGACAACGGTGTGCTGCGTGGCGACGCCGGCTACATCTGGGGCACCGGCCTGGCCATGCTCGGCGTGGCCGCGGTGCAGATCCTCACCGCGAGCGGCGCGATGCTGCTGGGCTCCCGCGCGTCCGCGGGCCTCGGCCGGGACCTGCGGCAGAAGGTGTTCGGCAAGGTCATGAGCCTGTCGGCACGCGAGGTCGACCAGATCGGCGCGCCGTCGCTGATCACCAGGACGGTCAACGACGTCGGACAGGTCCAGAGCATCGTGCTCACCACCGCCGACGTCGCCGTGTCGGCGATCATCATGTGCGTCGGCGGCGTCGTTCTCGCGCTGGTCCAGGACGTGCCGGTGGCCACGATCCTGATCGCGCTGGTGGTGATCGTGATCGCCGGGCTCGCGCTGATGCTCAAGCGGCTCTCGCCGTTCTACGAGGCCATGCAGCGGTTCCTGGACCGCATCAACCACCTGCTGCGCGAGCAGATCACCGGCGTGCGGGTGATCCGGGCGTTCGTCCGCGACCCGCACGAACGCGGCCGCTTCGACGCCACCAACCGCGACCTCTACCGCACGACGCTGCGGGTCGGGCGGATCATGGCCGCGCTGCCGGTGATGGTCATGACCGTGATGAACGGGCTGACCGTCGCGATCATCTGGCTCTCCGGCCACCGCATCGACGACGGCACCATGCAGCTCGGCGCGCTGCTCGCCCTGCTGTCCTACGTCACGCTGATCATCGTCGCGATCATCATGGCCATGCTGGTGTTCACCGAGGCCCCGCGCGCCGCGGTGTCCGCGGGCCGCGTGAACGAGGTGCTGCGGGCGCGGTCCAGCATCACCGCGCCGAAGAACCCCGTCACCAGCATGAGAACGCGCGGCCATCTGGAGTTGCGCGGCGCCACGTTCGGCTACCCCGGCGCCGAGAAACCGGTGCTGCGGGACGTCAGCCTCGTCGCACGGCCCGGCGAGACCGTCGCGATCCTCGGCAGCACCGGCAGCGGCAAGTCCACGCTGCTCTCCCTGGCGCTGCGGCTGCACGACGTCACCAGCGGCCAGGTGCTGGTCAACGGCGTGGACATCCGCGACCTCGACCCGTTGGCCCTGCACAAAACCATCGGTTACGTGCCGCAGAAAGCACATCTGTTCAGCGGAACGATCGCGTCGAACCTCCGCTACGGCAAGGAAGACGCGGCCGACGACGAACTGTGGCACGCGCTGGAGATCGCGCAGGCGGGCGAGTTCGTCCGCCCGCTCGGCCTCGACGCGCCGATCACCCAGGGCGGCTCGAACGTCTCAGGTGGACAGCGGCAACGCCTCGCCATCGCGCGGACCTTGGTGCGACGGCCCGAGATCTACCTGCTCGACGACTGCTTCTCCGCACTCGACCTGGGCACCGAGGCCCGGCTGCGCGCCGCACTGGCCCAGGAGCTCGGCCACGCCACCATCCTGCTGGTCACCCAGCGGATCAGCACCGTCGAGGCCGCGTCGCACGTCGTCGTGCTGGAGGACGGCCAGGTCGTCGGCTCCGGCACGCACGCCGAGCTGATCGGCACCAACCAGACCTACCGGGAGATCGCCGGTTCCCAGCCCGTGGGAGGGGCGCTCCGATGACGCTGCTCGCCGATCCGCCCGCCCCGGCCGAGGTCGAGGACCACCGCGAACCGCGCACCACCAGGCGGTTGTTCGGGCTTCTGCTGCCCTACCGCAACAAGCTGACCCTGATCGGGCTGCTGTCGGTCGTGTCCATCGGCCTCAACCTGCTCGGCCCGATCCTGCTCGGCCGCGCCACCGACCTCATCTTCACCGGCCTGGTCAGCCGCACCCTGCCCGCCGGCGCCACCGAGGAGCAGATCCTCGCCCAGTTGCGCGACCAGGGCAAGGACACCCTCGCCAACGTCATCAGCACCGTCACCGTCATCCCCGGCCAGGGCGTCGACTTCCCCGCACTCGGCCGGCTGCTGCTGCTCATCCTCGGCCTGTACCTCATCGGGTCGCTCAGCATGCTCGTGCAGGGCCGGCTCGTCACCAACATCGTCCAGCACGCCGTCCACCGGCTGCGCGAGGACATCGACGCGAAGCTGACCCGGCTTCCGCTGGCCTACTTCGACCGCAACCCGCGCGGCGAGATCCTCTCCCGCGTCTCCAACGACGTCGACAACCTGCAGCGGACCGTGCAGCTGTCGATCGGCCAGATGCTCACGTCCGTGGTCAGCGTCGTCGGCGTGCTGGCGATCATGCTGGTGATCTCCGTCCAGCTGGCCGTGCTCGTGCTGGTCTGCGTGCCGCTCGCGCTCGTGCTCGCCGCGTGGATCTCCAAGCGCGCCATGCCGAAGTTCGCGCAGCAGTGGCAGTCGACCGGCGCCCTCAACGCCCACGTCGAGGAGATGTACAGCGGGCACGCGCTGATCACCGCGTTCGGCCGCCAGGAACACGCGGCGCGGGAGTTCGCCGAGCGCAACGAGATCATGTACCGGTCATCGTTCAGCGCCCAGGCCATCTCCGGCCTGATCGGGCCCGCGACCCGGTTCATCACCGACCTCAACTACGTGCTCGTCGCGGTGGTCGGGGCGCTGCGGGTGGCGACCGGCAGCGTGTCGATCGGTGACGTGCAGGCGTTCATCCAGTACTCCGGCATGTTCTCCCGGCCGATCATCGACGTCGCGAACTTCTCCGGCCAGCTGCAGTCCGGCATCGCGTCCGCCCAGCGGGTGTTCGAACTGCTGGACGAACCCGAGCAGGCACCGGAGCCCGCCGAACCCGCGACCGTCTCCCCGGTCCGCGGCCACGTCGAGTTCCGCGGCGTCTCCTTCCGCTACGAGCCGGAGAAACCGCTGATCGACGACCTGTCGCTGACCGCCTCCCCCGGCCGGCTCGTCGCCATCGTCGGGCCCACCGGTGCCGGCAAGACCACTCTCGGCAACCTGCTGCTGCGGTTCTACGACCTCGACGGCGGCCGGATCCTGCTGGACGGCACCGACATCACGCAGCTGACCCGCGAGGACCTGCGGTCGGCCATCGGGCTGGTCTCGCAGGACACGTGGCTGTTCGAGGGCACGATCGCCGAGAACATCGCCTACGGACGGCCCGGCGCGACCCGTGCCGAGATCGTCGAAGCCGCCCAGGCCATGTGCGTGGACCGGTTCGTGCGGGCACTGCCCGACGGCTACGACACCGTGCTCGACGAGGAGCACGGCGGCCTCTCCGCCGGCGAACGGCAGCTCATCACCCTGGCGCGCGCTTTCCTCGCCCAGCCCGCGATCCTGCTGCTGGACGAGGCCACGTCGTCGATCGACACCCGCACCGAGGTGCTGATCCAGCAGGCGATGGCGTCGTTGCGGGCCGGCCGCACGAGCTTCGTGATCGCGCACCGGCTCTCGACGGTCCGCAACGCCGACCTGATCGTCGTGATGGACCGCGGCGCGGTGGTGGAACGCGGCACGCACGAGGAACTGATGGCGGCCAACGGGTTCTACGCCCGGCTGTACTCGGCCTGAAATCGGTGGCCGCCGGGAAGAGGGCCGTGTCACGCTGCGCCACATGACCGCTCCGCGCATCGACACGCCCCTCGGCCCGGTGACGTTCACCGTGCGGTCCGATGTGGGCGAGGAGGTGGTCGTCGGCCCGGCCGGACCCGTGCTGCCCGACCACTACCCGCCGGTGACCCTGTGGACCGCGACGTGGCGGTTCCCCGCCGGCCGGGCGGTGAACGGGTTCGAGGTCGTGGCGGGCCTGACGGTGACCGCGCCGGACGTCGACGGCGGAGCGGATCCCGGTGCGAGCGTCCACGCGGTCACGTTCGAGAACCCGTCCGCGGTGGTGTCGATCGGCGGGCCGATCGAGGAACACCTGCTCGCGAAGTCCGGCCTGGAGAGCAGCGTGTGCTACTTCGACGACCTCACCCTGATGTGGCAGCTACCGGGGTTCGTGCCCTCCCGCGACGTCCAGCTCGCCCTCGCGGTGGCCTGGGGCGAGCCCAGCGATCTCCCAGCGACGTGGTGGGCGGTCGACCTGCCGTAACGGCGATCAGCCCAGCACGAACGGGATCGCCAGGTCGCCCAGCTCGGCGCGCTCCGCTTCGGTCGGAGCGCGCCTGCCCGTTCCCACCAGCAGCACGTCGGCGTCCGCCCACGACGAGGGGAACGGCCCGGCGAGCTGCTCCAGCATCTCCCGGCACCGGGCGAGCGCCGAGGCGGGCGGACCGGAAGCCGCCGGCAGGTGCATCACCAGGTCCAGGTGGTGCAGCGTCCACTCCCACACGTACGCGCCCAGGTAGCCGGACGTGCACAGCACCATGTCCTGCGTGCTGACCTTCAACGTCGGATCGGCCAGCTGCGCGGCTCGCAACGCCGCCTGCCCCACGTCGTCGACGTGGTGTTTCAGCATCCACGGCTCGCCGTAGGCCGCGGCCAGCCGGACCGTCAACGCGGCCAGCGGATCGTCGGACGGCGAAGCGGAGACCTTCCAGTACGTCACGGCGTCGTGCGTGACCGGGTCCGCGGTGGGTGTCACCAACGTGATCAGCACGTCCTGCGCGTCGATCACCAGGTGGCACACCAGATCCCGCACCAGCCAGCCGGCGCAGCCCGACGGCCGCTCGAAGTCGGCGTCCGTCAGCTCGCCGACCGCCCCCAGCAGCTCCCCCAGCGCGAGCGAAAAAAGATCCACAACCGCCAAGCTACAGCGGTTGTGGATCCCGGGCAGATGGATCTACCAGCTGGCGGCGGCCAGCAGGTCGCCGTACTCGTGCTCGGTGGCGACGTGCTTGAGGTCGGCCTCCACCATCATCTTCATCAGCGACGAGAAGTCGACCTCGGGCTTCCAGCCGAGCTCGCCGCGCACGCGGGTGGTGTCGGCGCACAGGATCTCGACCTCGGCCGGGCGCACCAGCACCGGGTCGATGTAGACGTAGTCCTCCCAGTTGAGGCCGACGTGCTCGAACGCCAGGCGCACGGCGTCGCGCACCGAGTGCATCTCGCCGGTGCCGACGACGTAGTCCTCCGGCTCGTCCTGCTGCAGCATCAGGTGCATGGCCCGCACGTAGTCGCCCGCGAAACCCCAGTCGCGCAACGCGTCCAGGTTGCCCAGCGCCAGCTTGTCCTGCAGGCCCTGCGCGATCTTCGCGACGCCGAGCGAGATCTTGCGGGTCACGAACTCCGCGCCGCGGCGCGGCGACTCGTGGTTGAACAGGATGCCGCCGACCGCGTACATGCCGAACGACTCGCGGTAGTTGCGGGTGATGAAGTGGCCGTAGGCCTTCGCCACGCCGTAGGGGCTGCGGGGGTGGAAGATCGTCGTCTCGCGCTGCGGCGTCTCGGCGGCCTTGCCGTACATCTCCGACGACGACGCCTGGTAGAAGCGGATGTCGCGGCCGGAGGTGCCGTTGTTGCGGCTGCTGGACAGGCCCGAGACGATGCGGATCGCCTCCAGCACGCGCAGCACGCCCATGGCGTTGACCTCGGTCACGAGCTCGGCCTGCTGCCACGACATCGGCACGAACGAGATGGCGCCGAGGTTGTACACCTCGTCGGGCTGCACCAGGTCCACAGCGGACACCAGCGACGCCTGGTCCATCAGGTCACCGTCCACGAAGGACAGTTCGGACATCAGCCGCGACACCCGCATCTTGCGCGGGTTCGCCTGTCCCCTCATCAGCCCCCAGACCTGGTAGCCCTGCTTGAGCAGGTGCTCGGCGAGGTACGACCCGTCCTGCCCGGTGATCCCGGTGATCAGTGCCCGCTTGGTCATCCCGTTTCCTCTCATCACCTTCTACCAAGGTCCGACACGGGACGGACCTGAATCCCTTGCCAAATTAGGGGTCCGGGCACTAGGGGATTCGCCGGAAACGACGGCGGCGACCGCACTTCTGTTGTCGGAAAGAAAGAAATGGCCACCGGCGAACACGTGCAACGAGAAAGCGCCGGTCGTGCGTTCCCGCCACCGTCCGACCTCGTCCACCGAGGCCTTCGGGTCGGCGTCACCGGTCAGCGCCGTCACCGGGCACGCCAGCGCCGGCCCCGGACGGTACCGGTAGGTCTCCGCGGCCCGGTAGTCGGCGCGGATCGCCGGCAGCACCATCCGCACCAGCTCCTCGTCGTCGAACACCCGCGCGTTCGTGCCCGCGAGCCGCCGCACCTCGGCGATCAGGCCCGCGTCGTCGCGCAGGTGCACGCGGTCGTCCCGGACGATCTGGGGAGCACGGCGGCCGGAGACGAACAGGTGGTCGGGCTCCGCGCGCAAAGCCACCTCGAACGCGATCATCGCGCCCATGCTGTGCCCGAACAGGTGCAGCGGCCGGTCACGGGCCAGCAGCGGTGCGATCCGGTCCGCGAGCACCCGGATGTCGTCGACCAACGGCTCCGACCTGCGGTCCTGCCGTCCCGGGTACTGGACGGCGACCAGCTGGCACCGTCCGGAGAAGGCGTGCGCGAACGGCCGGTACCAGCTCGCCGCGCCGCCCGCGTGCGGGAAGCACACCAGCCGGGGAGCGCCGGGAGGTGCCTCGCAGAACGTCCGGAACCACAGACCGCTGTCCACGAGGCCGATGCAATCACCGTTCGAGCTGAGGAAACGCCTGGAAGCGGTTAGGTTGGACGGCATGGGCAAGTCCCCGGCTGTGGAGCTCGAGGTGGAGGACCGCGTCGTGCGGATCTCCAACCCCGACCGCGTCTACTTTCCCGCACGCGGCGAGACGAAACTGGACCTCGCGAACTACTACCTGTCCGTCGGTGACGGAATCGTCCGCGCGCTGCGGGAACGGCCGTGCATGCTGCACCGCTTCCCCGAGGGCGTGACCGGCGAGAAAGTGCACCAGAAAAGGCTTCCGCACGGCGCGCCACCGTGGGTGCGAACCGTGCGCGTGCATTTTCCGCGCTACAACCGCCACGCGGACGAACTGTGCGTCACGCACATCGCCGACGTGATCTGGGCCGTGCAGATGTCCACTGTGGAGTTCCACCCGTGGAACTCCCGGGCCGCGGACACCGAGAAGCCCGACGAGTGGCGCATCGACCTCGACCCCGGCCCCACCTGCCCGTTCGACCGGGTCCGAAGGGTCGCGGGCGTCGTCGAGGAGGTGCTCGCGGAACTGGGCGCGACGGGGTTCCCCAAGACCTCCGGCAGCAAGGGCCTGCACGTCTACGTGCGGATCAAGCCCGACCACGGCTTCCAGGACGTGCGCAAGGCGGCACTGGCGTTCGCGCACGAGGTCGAACGACGCGCGCCCGACGACGTGGAGACCACGTGGTGGCGCAAGGACCGCGACCCGGCGCTGGTGTTCGTCGACTACAACCAGAACACCCGCGACCGCACGATCGCGAGCGCCTACTCGGTGCGCGGCTTCCCCGAGGCCACCGTGTCCACGCCGATCCGCTGGGACGAGATCGCGGACGTCGACCCGCGCGAGTTCACCATCGCCACCGTGCCGAAGCGCTACGCCGAGCTGGGCGACCTGCACGCCGGCATCGACGACGCCGTCTGGTCGATCGAGCCGCTGCTGGAGTGGGCCGCCCGCGACGAACTCGAGGTGCCCGATGAGCAGTAGCCCGATCAAGTTCTCCAGCCTGGACCAGCCGCTGTTCGGCGGCACGGTCAAGGCCGACCTGGTGGACTACCTGGACTTCGTGGCCGACCGGTTCGTGCCGGTGCTGGCGGGCAGGCCGCTGTCGGTGTGGCGGATTCTGCGCGGCCAGGACCCGTTCATGCAGAAGAACGTCCCCAAGTACACGCCCGACTACGTCAAGACAGTCGAGGTGTGGGCGGAGGCGTCGCATCGGAAGATCAGGTACGCGCTGTGCGACGACAAGCAGACGCTGATGTGGTTCGCGAACCAGCGCGCGGTCGAGTACCACGTGCCGTTGTTCCTCGGTGACCACCAGACGCACATGGTCCTCGACATCGACCCGCCGGAGGGCGCCGGGTTCGACGTGGTGGTCGAGTCGGCGTTCCTGATCAGGGAAGCCCTGGCGAACGCCGGTCTCGAAGGCGCGGTCAAGACCAGCGGCGCCAAGGGCGTGCACATCTTCGTGCCGCTGGACAAGCACGACCCGGACGACGTCGCGGCGGCCACGCGGGCGGTGGCGGCACGGGCCGAGAAGCTCGACCCCGAACTCGCCACCACCGCCTACATCCGCGCCGAACGCGGCGGGAAGGTGTTCCTCGACTCGACCAGGGCCTGGGGTGCCACGGTCGTCGCCGCCTACAGCCCGCGCCTGCGCGAAGGCCTGCCGATCTCGTTCCCGCTGCCGTGGGACGACCTGCGCGGCGTCACCCCGGCCGACTTCACCGTCCGGACCAGGTTCGACGGCGACCCGTGGACCGAGCTGATGCCACCACCCCAGCAGCTGCCGGAGGACCTGATCGCCGAGGGTCACACCATCCCGGTCGCCCGCGTCGTCGCCATGCACGAGGGCAAACGCCGCAAGCGCGAACAGTCCTGATCAGCCGCCGGCCTTCCGCACCTCCACCGCGAGGTCGCCGCCCGTCGTGACCACCAGCGAGTCGGCCAGCGTCTCGTTCATCACGAACGTCTCGTGCACGCGCAACGCGGCGACGACCTCGTCCGGTGCCGCGACGGTCACCTCGACGCGGTCGGACACCTCGAACCCGCTGTCCCGGCGAGCCTGCTGCACGACGCGCACGACGTCCCGCGCGAGGCCCTCGGCCGCGAGCTCCGGCGTGATGCCGGTGTTCAGCGCGACGGACACGCCCTGCTGCGACTCGACGACCCAGCCGGTGCGCGGCACCTCGGTGACGATCACCTCGGAGGCGTCCAGCGAGATCGGCTCACCGTCGAGCAGCACCGTCGCCGTGCCACCGGAGCGCAGCTGGGCGACGACGTCCCGCGGATCGGCCTGCAGCACCGCGTTCGCCGCCTGCTGGGTCCGCTTGCCGAACCGCTTGCCCAGCACCCGGAAGTTGGGCTTCACGGTCACGTCGACCGCCTCGTCCGCCGCCGACATCGGTTCCAGCCGCTTGATGTTGAGCTCGGCGGCGATGTCGTCGAGCAACTCCGCGGACAGCTCGCTACCGGTCGGCAGGCCGACCAGCGCCCGGCTCAGCGGCTGACGCACCCGCACGGCACTCGCCTTGCGCGCGGCACGACCGGCCTCGGTGACCGCGCGGGCCAGCGCGACCTGGTCCGAGAGCACCGGGTCGATCAGCCCCAGGTCGGCCTCCGGCCACGTCGCGAGGTGCACCGACTCGGGCAGGGCCGCGTCGCCTGGCCGGACCACGCCACGCCACACCTCCTCGGTGATGAACGGGACGAACGGCGCGAGCAGGCGCGTCACCACGTTCAGGCACTCGTGCAACGTCACCAGCGCGTTCTGCTCGCCCGCCCAGAAGCGCTGGCGGGACCGGCGCACGTACCAGTTCGACAGGTCGTCGACGTAGGCGGACAGCATCCGGCCGGCCCCCGCGGTGTCGTAGTTCTCCAGCGCCGCGTCGACGTCGCGCGCCAGCCGGTGGGTCTCCGACAGCACCCACCGGTCGAGCACGTGCCGCTCCCCCACCGGATCGGCGCGCTCGGGCGTCCACGGCGCGAGGCTCGCGTACAGGCTGAAGAACGACGCGGTGTTCCAGTACGTCAGCAGGATCCGGCGGGCGATGTCGTCCAGCGGCCCCGGCCCGACCCGGCGCGACGACCACGGCGAGCCCGAGCAGGTCATGAACCAGCGCAACGCGTCGGCGCCGTGCGTGTCCATGAGCGGGATCGGCTCCAGGATGTTGCCGAGGTGCTTGCTCATCTTCCGGCCGTCCTCGGCCATGATGTGACCCAGGCACACGACGTTCTCGTAGGCGGACCGGTCGAACACCAGCGTGCCGACCGCCATGAGCGTGTAGAACCAGCCCCGCGTCTGGTCGATCGCCTCGGCGATGTACTGCGCGGGATAGCTGCGCTCGAACTCCTCCACGCTGCCCGGCAGGTGGGGATACCCGAGCTGCGCGAACGGCATCGAGCCCGAGTCGAACCAGGCGTCGATCACCTCGGGCACCCGCACCGCCCGCTCCCCGCACTCCGGGCAGGCGAAGGTGATCTCGTCGAGGTACGGCCGGTGCGGATCCAAAGTGGACAGATCCGTGCCCGTGAGCGAACCGAGCTCCGCCCGTGACCCGACCGCGGTCACGTGGGCGTTCCCGCAGCGCCACAACGGCAACGGCGTGCCCCAGTACCGGGAGCGCGACAGCGCCCAGTCGACGTTGTTGTCCAGCCAGTCGCCGAACCGGCCGTGCTTGATGTGCTCCGGGTACCAGTTGGTCCGCTCGTTCTCCCGCGCCAGCGCCTCCCGCACCTCGGTGGTCCGGATGTACCAGGAGAGCTGCGCGTAGTACATCAACGGCGTGTGGCAACGCCAGCAGTGCGGATACGGGTGCTCGTAACGCTCGTAGCGGTACAGCAGTCCGCGTGCTTCGAGGTCCTCGACGAGCACCGCGTCGGCGTCCTTGAAGAAGATCCCGCCGACCAGCGGCACCTCGTCGAGGAAGCGCCCGTTGCCCGCGACGGGGTTCACCACGGGCAGCCCGTTCGCCCGGCACACCGCGAGGTCCTCCGCGCCGAACGCCGGCGCCTGGTGCACCAGACCCGTTCCGTCGGACGTCGTCACGTAGTCCGCGAGCACCACGAGATGCGCGCCGGGGATGTCGACGAGGTCGAACGGCCTGCGGTAGCGGCGGCCCGCGAGGTCGGTGCCCGGCATCGCCGCGAGCCGCTCGGCGTCCGGTCCCAGCACCGCCTCCACCAGCGGTTCGGCCACCACGAACACACCACGTCCGGTGCGCGCGACCACGTAGGTGACGTCCGGGTGGACGGCGACCGCGGTGTTCGACACGAGCGTCCACGGCGTGGTCGTCCACACCAGCAGCTCCGCCTGGTGCCCGGCGAGCGGTTCGAGCAGCGGGAACCGGACGTGCACCGACGGGTCGGCGACGGTCTCGTAGCCCTGGGCGACCTCGTGGTCGGACAACGTGGTGCCGCACCGGGTGCAGTAGGGCGCGACCCGGTGGTCCTCGAACAACCGGCCGTCGGTGAAGATCTTCTTGAGCGCCCACCACACGCTGTCCACGTACTCGGGCGACATGGTGCGGTACGGGTCGGCGAGGTCGATCCAGTAGCCCATCCGCTCGGTCAGCGCCTCGAACTCGTCGACGTGCCGCTGCACCGAGATCCGGCACTGCTCGTTGAACTCGGCGATGCCGACCTTCTCGATGTCCGGCTTGCCGTTGATGCCGAGCTGCCTCTCCACGGCGAGCTCGACGGGCAGCCCGTGGCAGTCCCACCCGGCCCGGCGGGGCACCGAGTAGCCCTTCATGGTCCGGTAACGCGGGAACACGTCCTTGAAGACGCGGGCCTCGACGTGATGGGTGCCCGGCGAGCCGTTCGCGGTGGGCGGTCCCTCGTAGAACACCCAGCGCGGACCGTCCGCGGTGCGGTCGAGGCTGCGCTGGAAGATGCCGTTGTCCCGCCACCAGGCGATCACGCGCCGGTCCAGCTCCGGCAGGTCGAGCTTCGGGGACACCGCGGTGAACGGCGAGTTGTCGGTCATGGGCCCGCTTCCTGTTGCAGCAGTTCGTTCTCGCACGGACGGCGAACCGCCCACGCGGGGACGAAGCGACAGGCTCCGCGGTACCACCCCGCTTGTGCTCGCGGCGGCGAGCACCTCTCGACAACGGCTGTGACGGGCTCCCCGTCCGGTTCTACTGAGGCCGAGGCCCGTTCTTCCGGAAGCTCCCCGGTGATGGCCGGATCAACGCCTGGTGGCGCGGAGCGTAGCGCACCGGCGTGATCGCTGTCGGTTGGTTTTACGAGGGGTCGGATCCCCGCCAGGCCGCCCACCACAGGCCCAGCGCGGCCGCCACCACCGTCGCGGTGATCCACCCGGTGAAGCCGCTGCCGTCCACATAGGCCCAGAACAGGCCCACCACCGGCGAGGGCATCAGGAACACCGCGTCCACCCGCAACTGGGCGAGCAGGCCGCGCGGCGCGCGCGTCTCGGGATCGGGCTGCGCGGGGTTGTCGGTGCGCCGGCCCCGCGGATGTTTCGTCACCGGCCGCCCGGACGGGTAGATCGTCACGCCGTTCACCACGGCGACCCGGCCACCCCGCAGCTCGACGTCCACCGGCGACGGCAGCGTCACGAGCACCGGGTCGTAGTAGACGGGCAGCCAGCGCTCCACCGGACCGTCGATCTCCAGCCACGACCGCACCATCAGCCCGGACTGCAACCTGATCCGCCGCACGGACGCGGTGGAGGCGGCGGCACGCGCACACCGCACGGCCAGGAACACCCGCACCAGACCGGCGAACACCACCAGCAGTGCCACGGCGACCGAGAACGTCACGCCGCCGAGCGCGCGATCGGTCTGCAGCAACAGGTCCGCACCGGGGATCACGGCACGGGAGGGGTTCGCGGGATCGAACGCCACCTGCGTCTGCTTGCCCACGACCCGGTCGCCGTCCTCGTAGGGCACGCGCGCCGAGCCCGACGGCCACCGCACCTCGACCGCGCCAGCGGAGTAGGAGACGACGCTGCCGACCTCGCGGGAGGTCATGGACGACAACAGCGCGCGATCGTCCGAATAGGACAGCCACGACAGCACGGCGATCACGAGGCAGACGAACAACACGATCGCCGTGGCGAGAACACCGTGGCGCAGCGCACGAACCCGGAAACGCGGCAAGGCAGGCTCCAAACAGAAACGAACGGCCCGGCGGGAGACCCGCCGGGCCGTTCATCAGTTAACTACATCAGGAGGTGAAGCCCATGTGGATGTAGTCGTACGGGCGGTTCGCGTACGCGACGGCACCGAAGTTCGCCACGTTGCTCTTCACCGCGACCGCGCCGGGCAGCTGGTAGAGCGGCAGCTGGTGGCCGATCTCCCAGATCTTCTTGTCGGCCTCGTTGGTGATGGCGGCGCGCTTGGCGTCGTCGAGCTCACCGTTGGCCTGGTCGAGCAGCTTGTTGATCTCGTCCGAGCCGATGTGGCCGTAGTTCTGGTTGGTGCTGGACGGGTCGAGGTAGTAGATGCCCTTGCCGTCCGAGATCGGCGTGGCCGAGGCCAGCCAGCGGAAGCCGGTCATGTCGAAGTTGCCGACGTTGACGTACTGCTTGAAGAAGTCGGTCGACGGCACGGCCTGGATGTCGACCTTGGCGCCGACCTCCTTCAGCTGCGACTGAACGAGCTTCGCGATCTGGTCGGACACGGGGTTCGGCGTCGGGATGACGTAGCGGACGACGAGCTCCTTGCCGTCCTTCTTCCGGGTCTCGCCGTCGAGCTTCCAGCCCAGCTCGTCGAGCTGCTTCTTCGCGGCTTCCTTGTCGAAGGACGCGATGGACGAGTTGTCCTTGTACTCCTTCGTGCCGAGCAGGAAGAAGTGGTTACCGGTGACCTGCGCGTCGCCCTTGAGCATCTGGCCGAGCAGTGCGCGCGTGATGGTCTTGGTGTCGATACCGCGCATCAGCGCGACGCGGAGCTTCGGGTCCTTGAGGATCGAGGAGTCCGCGCCGTTGAACGTGATGTGCGAGTAGTCCGGCGTGATCGCCTGACGGATGCTGACACCCTGCATCGCCTTCGCCTTGGCGAAGTTGTCGACGCTCGAACCGATGTCGAAGTAGTCGATCTGGCCGTTGGCGAGCGCGTCCGCGAGAGCGGGGCGGTCGACCTGGCGGAAGGTGATCTTCTCGAGCTTCGGCTTCTCACCCCACCACGCGTCGTCGCGGACGACGGTGACGGTCTTGGCGGTGAGGTCGATCGTGCCGATCTTGAACGGACCGGCGGTCACCTTCGGCTTGTCCGCCCAGCCCTTGTTGAACTCCTCGACCGAGGAGGACATGGACTTCGGGTAGAGGGGCGAGAACATGCCCCTCCACTCGGCGAACTTCTTCTTGAACGTCACCTTGACGTCCTGGTCGGTCGCGCCCTTCTCGACCTTCTCGATGTCCTCGTAGCCGGTGGTGCCGGCGACCTCGTAGGCCTTGTCGGCGCCGCTGAGCGACTTCCACATGGCCTCGAAGTCCTGCCAGGACAGCGGGTTGCCGTCCGACCACTTCGCCTTCGGGTTGATCTTGAACTCGAGGACCTCGGGGTCGGTGGAGGCGAGCTTCGCGTCCTCCAGGTAGTCCTTGTTGACCTCGATCGTCGAGTCGGCCTTCTGCGTGAACAGGTTCGGCATGACCGTGTCGATCATGCGACGGCCGTCGGCGTTGGTGCCGTCGAGCTGGTTGTAGTTCCAGTTGTCCGGCAGCTGGTCGACCGGCCAGCGGAACTCGCCGCCGTCCTTGACCTTGGAGGCGTCCTGCGGGTTGATGTCCGCCTGACCCACCGTGTTCTCCGCGCCCTTCAGGCCGGAGTCAGTCTTGCTGGGCCCCCCACACGCGGTAAGCGTGAGGGCGACCGCGACCAGCGCGGTCACTCCCACCTTGGTACGTCGACTCACTGTCGTGAACCTCCCTCGTGCCCGGACACCAGTTGCCGGGGACACTGTTCCTTCGTGCTCGCAGGTCTGGTCTGAGGCGACGGATGCATCAGATGACCTGACGGATCTGGGCGAAGTGGCAGGCGGCCTCGTGGTCGGGCGCCTGGACCTCGCGCGGCGGTTCCAGCTCGATGCACGTGCGCTGCTTCTCCGGAGGCAGCGAGGCGTGCAGGAAGCACCGGGTGCGGAACCGGCAGCCGGACGGCGGGTTCGCCGGGCTCGGCAGGTCGCCGGTGAGGATGATCCTCTCCCGCTGGCGTTCCTTGACGGGGTCGGGGATCGGGATCGCCGACAGCAGTGCCTGCGTGTACGGGTGCCGCGGCGCGTCGAACACGCCGTTCACCTCGCCGATCTCGACGATCTTCCCCAGGTACATCACGGCCACCCGGTCCGCGATGTGCCGCACGACGGACAGGTCGTGGGCCACGAACAGGTAGGCGAGGCCGAGCTTCGACTTCAGCTCCTCCAGCAGGTTGATGACACCCGCCTGGATGGACACGTCGAGCGCGGACACCGGCTCGTCGAGCACGACGAGCTTCGGTTCGAGCGCGAGCGCCCGCGCGATGCCGATGCGCTGCCGCTGACCGCCGGAGAACTCGCCGGGGTAGCGCGACAGCTGCTCGGGACGCAGGCCCACGAGCCGCATCAGCTCCGGCACCCGGCGGTTGATCTCGTCCTTGCCGTAACCGTGCACCTGCATCGGCTCGGCGATGACGTCGTTGATCGTCAGGCGCGGGTCGAGCGAGGCCATCGGGTCCTGGAAGACCACCGACATGTCCCGGCGGATCTCGAAGCGGCGCTTCGAGTTCAGCGACGACACGTTGGTGCCGAGCACGGAGATCTCGCCGCCCATCGGCTTTTCGAGGCCGAGGATCTCCATCAGCGTGGTGGTCTTGCCGCAGCCCGACTCGCCGACCAGGCCGAGGGTCTCGCCCTCGCGGATGTCGAACGAGATGCCGGCCACGGCGTGCACGGTGCCGACGCGGCGCTTGAACACCACGCCCTTGTTGACCGCGTACTCCTTGACCAGGTTGTCGAGCTCCAGCACGGTCTCGCGCTGCTCGCGCGGCACCTTGGCGATCTCGGCGTCCTCGACGACCTCGGCGCCGAAGATCTCCGCGGCCGCCTCGGCGCCCTCGGCGTCGGTCGCCGCGATCTCACCGGTGCGGATGCACGCGGCGTGGTGCTCGGCCGAGCCGTCCACCTCGATCAGCGGCGGTTCCGCGGTGTGGCAGGCGTCGACGACCATCGGGCAGCGCGGCGCGAACGGGCAGCCCGGGGGCAGGTCCGTGAGCGACGGCGGCTGGCCCTTGATCGGCACCAGCGCCTGCTTCTCGCTGACGTCGAGGCGCGGGATCGAGCCGAGCAGGCCGAGCGTGTACGGCATGCGCGGCTGCTGGTAGATCTCCTCCACCTGGCCGGTCTCGACGGCACGGCCCGCGTACATGACCATCAGCCGGTCCGCGAACCCGGCGACGACGCCGAGGTCGTGGGTGATGATCACGATGCCCGCGCCGGTGACCTCCTGCGCGGTCTCCAGCAGCTGCAGCACCTGGGCCTGCACCGTCACGTCGAGCGCGGTGGTCGGCTCGTCGGCGATGATCAGGTCCGGGTCGTTGGCGATCGCCATGGCGATCACCGCGCGCTGCCGCATGCCGCCGGAGAACTCGTGCGGGAACGCCTTGGCGCGCTCGGCCGCGTTCGGGATGCCGACGAGGTCGAGCAGCTCGACCGCGCGCTTGGCGGCGGCCGACTTGGACACCGCGCCACCGCGGTGCACCAGGATCGCCTCGGCGATCTGGTCGCCGACGGTGTAGACGGGCGTCAGCGCCGACAGCGGGTCCTGGAACACCATCGAGATGCGCCGGCCGCGGATCTTCGACAGCTCCGTGTCGGAGCGGCCGATGAGCTCACGGCCCTGGAACTTGATGGACCCGGTGATGCGCGCGGACGAGGGCAGCAGGCCCATGACCGCGAGCGACGACACGGACTTGCCGGAACCGGACTCGCCGACGATGCCGAGCACCTCACCGGGCGAGACCTGGTAGCTCAGGCCGCGCACGGCCTGCACGCGACCGGACTCGCTGGGGAACGACACGTGGAGGTCTTCGACCTGCAGAACCGGCCCTTCGACGACCGGGTCGGCCGGCGCGTCGAACAGGATCTCCGAACTGGTCATCAGGCGGCCTTCTCCTTGGTGTCCTTCTTCTCCCGCTTGCGCACACGCGTGGAGGTGGGGTCGAGCGCGTCACGCAGACCGTCGCCGACCCAGTTCACCGCCAGCACGAACACGACGAGGAAGCCCGCCGGGAACAGGAACAGCCACGGGAAGGTCGTCGCGGACTCGGCGTTGCCGCCGATCAGCGTGCCGAGTGAGACGTCGGGCGACTGGACGCCGAAACCGAAGTAGCTCAGGCCGGTCTCGGCGAGCACGGCGGACCCGACGTTGATGGTGGCGTCGATGATCAGCAGCGACGCCATGTTGGGCACGATGTGCTTGGCGATGATCGTCCGCGCGGGCTGGCCCATGAACTTGGCCGCCTTCACGAACTCGCGTTCCTTCAGGGTCAGCGTCATACCGCGCACGATGCGCGCGGTGATCATCCACTGGAACGCCGCCAGCATCAGCACGAGCAGCCACCAGGACTTGCCGCGGAACCACGGGCTGAGGATGGCGATGATCAGGAAGGACGGCAACACGAGCAGCAGGTCGACCACCCACATGAGCGCCTTGTCGGCGACCCCGAGGAAGTAACCGGCCGCCGCACCGACGATCGCGGCCACGGTGGTCGAGATCAGCGCCACCAGCAGACCGATGATCAGCGACTTCTGCAGTCCGCGCATGGTCAGCGCGAACATGTCGGTGCCGATCTTGTCCGTGCCGAACACGTGGTCGGCGTACGGCGGCTGCAGGAACGCGGTGTAGTCGCGGTCCTCGTAGGTCCAGTGCGTGAGCAGCGGCCCGAGGAACGCGAGCAGGTACATCGCCACGATGATGCCGAGGCCGACCAGTGCCAGCCGGTTGCGCATGAAGCGGATCAGGACCAACCGGCCGCGCGTCATCGCCTTGCCCGGTTCGGGCGCGGCGTCGACGGGGCTGCCCGAGGCGGCGCCGGCGGTTCCCGCGGAGTCGCCCTCGTTGAGGATCACGGTCACGTCGTCGTCACCTTGCCTAGTTCACACGGATTCGGGGGTCGAGCGCGGCGTACAGCACGTCGGCGAGCCAGCCGGAGAACAGCACGCACACCGCGACGAACAGCGTCACCGTGGCGGTGATGTTCGTGTCCTGCGCCGAGATGCCGGTGACCAGCCAGTCACCCATGCCGAACCAGCCGAAGATCCGCTCGGTGAACGTGCCGCCGACGACGAGCAGGCCGAAACCGAACGCGAACAGCGTCGCCATCGGGATCAGCGCGGTGCGCAGACCGTGCTTGAACAGCGCCTTGCGGCGGGTGAGGCCCTTGGCCTGCGCGGTGCGCAGGAAGTCGCTGCCCAGCACGTCGAGCATCGACGAGCGCTGGTAACGGCTGTAGTAGGCGATCTGGCCGAGCGCGATCGCGAGCGTCGGCACGATCAGGTGCTGGATCCGGTCACCGAGGTGCTCGAACCAGTTGCCCTGCAAGCCGGGCGTCTCCTCACCGACGAAGATCAGCACGTTGTTGCCGATCGAGTCGTTGATGCCCTGCGCGCCCATCTTGAGCAGCGTGCCCAGCACGAAGACCGGCGTCGACAGCAGTATGAAGGAGAACAAGGTCGCGAAGTAGTCGCTGAACTTGTACTGCCGGATGGCGCTGACCACGCCGATCAGCACGCCGAACAGGATGCCGACGGTGATGCCGAGCAGGAACAGCCGCAGGCTCACGCCGATGCGCCGGCCCAGCTCGTCGGTGATCGGACGGTCGGTGATCGTCCGGCCGAAGTCTCCCTGAACCACACCGCTCATCCAGGTCACGAACCGCTCAGGGATCGGCTGGTCGAGGTGCAGGTCTCGTTTCTTCGCCTCGATCGACGCCGCCGGAGGCGGTGGGTTGCGTTGCTGCAACACCCCGATCGGGTCAAAGGTGACGGAGGCCAACGTGAACGCGAGGAACGTCGCCACGAGGGCGAGCACCACGTAGTTGACCAACCGCCGCAACAGAAATCCGGCCACCCGTGTTCAGTCCTCTCCCCGGTGGTTGCGACGTCGGCGCACTGGATTGCAGTGGACGAGTTGCAAGAGATTAACCGCCGATCTGGCGGACCGCCGCCCACCCCCACCATTCGCGGGGGCCCACTGACCGGGCCATAGTCACCCATGCGTGGCGGAATGTCGGCGCCAACAGCCACATCAACAGTTGACTCTCGGCAATTGTGTGTCCAAGCGTGACCATTGTGCGTCCAGATCGCTGTTTTCACCGTGAACTTCTGTCTCGCAACGGTTACACGTGACGCATCCGGGTGAATGCATTGACCGGAGGTTGTGGGACAAGCAGCGCAATGCGATCGGAAACCGGGCATCACGCAGCGGAGCGCTTTGAACGTGGACGGTTACTGCATCGATGCGGACCGGGTCACGCGACCGTCCAGCGCACCGGCAGCTGGGCCACTCCGCCCACGAGCTGCTCGGCCCGAGGGGTGAGCTGCGCCACGTCGATCGCTGGGCCGAACGTCTCGAACCGCGTCACGAGAGCGGTGAAGAGCTCCGTCAGCTCGATCCTGGCGAGAGGCGCGCCGATGCAGAACCTCGGGCCGTGGCCGAAGGTGAGGTGCGGGTTGGGCTCGCGGGGCACGAACGCGTCCGGGTCCGGGAAGCGGGTCTCGTCGCGGTTGGCCTGGGCGATGCCGAGCAGGACCAGGTCGCCGCACGGGATGTGGACGCCGTCGACGTCGATGTCGGCCATCGCGTACCGCGGCATGCCGGAGTCCTCGGAGGGCCGCACCGAGATCGGTGACGGGTGCCGCAGGATCTCCTCCACGACAGACGGGACCGCGCCGGGGTTTTCGCGCAAGGCGTGCCATTGGCCGGGGTTGAGGCTCAGCAACATGACGCCGCGGTCGATGGCCACGACCGTCGTCTCGTGTCCCGCGAACAGCAGGCCCGCGCTGAGCGACGCGACCGTCTCGTCCTGTCCCGGCGGGGCGGATTCGATCAACCGGGTGATGACGTCGTCGCCCGGTTCCTTCTTCTTCCGCTCGACGAGCTCGCCCATGTAGGCCCAGAGGCCGGCGGCGCCTTCCTGGGACCGCTGCGGGTCGTTGAGCGTGCCGACCGCCTCTGACCAGCGCCGGAACGTGTCGCGGTCCTCGTACGGGACGCCGAGCAGCTCGCAGATCACCAGCACGGGCAGCGTGAAGGACACGGCCTCGTGGAAGTCGGCCGGCTGAGGCTGCCGGACGAGGTCGTCGAGCAGGTCGTCGACGAGGTGCCGCACCCGTGGACGCAGCTGTTCCATGTTCCTGGCGGAGAACGACGGCGTGAGCATCCTGCGCATCCAGGCGTGGCGCTCGTTCTCCTCTTCCTCCGTGGCCTGATGCGGTTTGCCGAGCAGCACCGCGTTCGTGAACTTCGGCGCGTTGTCCGGGTCGGCGTGGCCGCGGCCGAGCCTGCGGTCCGCGAGCAGCGTCTTGATCAGGTCGTAGTCGGTGACCAGCCACGCCGGGTCGCCCGCCGGCGTGGTCACTCGCTTGATCATTTCTGTTCCCCCTAATCCGTCGCATACGACGCGTCGTGTCCAACGTACGCTCCGGCCATGGCCGACAACACCGCTTTCCGCGACGCCGAGGCCGTGATGACGCATTTGCGCGCATTGCGGCAGGAGCTGCTGACGACGTCGATGGAGCCGTCCGGGGACCGCGAGCGCAGCGGGCTGACCACACCCCAGGTCAGCGCGGTGCACTCGTTGCTCACGGTCGGCCCGGCCACGGTGACCGAGCTGGCGCGGCGGCTGAACCTCTCGCACAGCACGACGTCGGGGATCGTGGACCGGCTCGAAGCGCGCGGGCTGGTGTCACGCGAGCAGGACGCGAACGACCGCCGCTACACGCGGGTGCAGGTGACCGCGCCGGTCCAGCAGTACCGGCAGGACCTGGCGGACGGACCGTACGGGCGGCTGACGCTCGCGCTGCAGGCCGCCTCCCCGGCCCAGCGCGAGGCCGTGCTCGACGGGCTGGAGACGTTGCGCGCGCTGCTGGCCCGGTGAACGGCTAGCTGAGCCGCCAGAGCCGGTCGCCCGCGATCACGAAGACCTGACCGCCGGAGGTCTCCGCCGCCTTGACCTGGCCGGTGGGACCGTCCGCGGGCCGTTCGCCCTTCTCGGACACGAGCTTCACGCCGTTGTGGTCGATGAACACCGTCGGCGTGCCGTTGACCGGGACGGGTGCGGCGAGGGGCAGGTCGTCGCCCACCGGCACGTCCGGGACGGTCAGCTTCGTGAAGTCCGGGCCCGCCCACCACGCGAGCTTGCCCTTGCTGCGCCCCACGACGTGGCAGGTGCCGTCCCAGCACCGGGCGGCCAGCGCGGCGTCACCGTCCTTCAGGACCGAAGTGGTCCAGGTCGTCCCGTCGAACCGCCAGACCGCGGCACTGGGCGTGCCCTTCGCGATCTGCCAGCCGACGACGAGCACGCCCTTGCCGTCCTGGGTGACCGACAGCGGGAAGCGCAGCAGCTCCTGCGAGCTCTCCAGCACGGTGCCGCCGGAGGGCTGCCGGGTCCACGTGTCCTCCGCGTAGGTCCACATCGCGATGTCGAGACCCGCCTTGGCGCTCTGCCAGGTCCCGATGATCACCGGCCCCTGCGGCGTGCGCGCCACGCCGATCAGCTCCCCCGCGCCGTAGCCGCCGAACGTGCTGAACCCCTGCGGCTTCTCCACGATCTGCCGGTCGTCACCGGTCCACGCGCTCCACCGGACGTTGCCGTGCGCGCCACCGCGCTCGCCGCCGACACCGGTGATGGTGGTGCCGTCGGAGGTGATGCCGTACCAGTGCGCTTCCTTGCCGTACGGGGTCGCCGGGGTGAGCCGGACGTTGCTCATCGCGCCGTCCTTGGCGCGGGTGAGCAGTTCCGGGTGGTCGGACGGGCGGGTGCCGACCACCAGCAGGTCGCCGTGCTGCGCCAGCGCCTCCGGGGTGGCCGTGAGGTCGACGGCGGTGAAGCCGACCGAGTTGTCCGCCCCGCCGGAGGAGCAGCCGGCGAGGACCAGCAAAACCGCGAGCGTCAGCCTGCGCATGCGGGCCAGTATGACCACATGCGGCCCGAACCCGGTGAGGTACTGCACTTTTCCGAGGACCCGTCGATCACGAGGTTCGTGCCGCACCTGGCCGCCACCGCCCGGCAGCCGGAGAAGTACGTGTGGGCGGTCGACCACGACCTCTCCCCCGCCTACTGGTTCCCCCGGCAGTGCCCGCGCGCGATGGCCTGGGTGACACCTTCTTCGTCCAGCGCGGACCGCGAGCGGATCATCGGGCCGGGCTGCGGCGAGCGGGTGCACGCGGTCGAGTACGGGTGGCTGGAACGGATGCGGACCGTCTCGCTGTACGCGTACCGGCTGCCCGCGGGCGTGTTCCGGCCGTTCGGCGACTCCGCGCTGGTCGCGGTGGAGCCGGTCGTGCCGCTGGGACCGGCCGAACGGGTCGGGGACCTGTTCGAGCTGCACGAGGAGGCGGGCATCGGGCTGCGGGTGCTCCCCCGGTTGTGGCCGTTCTGGGACGCGGTGACGCGGAGTTCGCTCGGGTGGAGCGGCATCCGTCTGGGAAACGCCCTGCCACGTTGGGTGGAATGATCTGCGCCCATGCGGGTGCTGCTGGTGGAGGACGACGAGCCGATCGCGGAATCGCTCACGCGCGGGCTGTCGCGCTACGGCTACGAGGTCCGCTGGGTGCGGACGGGGTCGGAGGCGCTGGACGCCGCCGACGACTTCGCCCTGGTGCTGGTCGACCTCGGGCTGCCCGACGTGGACGGCCTGGACGTGTGCCGGGAGCTGCGGGCCCGCGGTGACGTGCCGATCATCGTGATCAGCGCGCGGTCCGACGAGGTCGACCGGGTGGTCGGGCTGGAGATCGGGGCCGACGACTACGTCACCAAGCCGTTCGGGGTGCGGGAGGTCGTGGCGCGCATGCGGGCGGTGCTGCGGCGCGCGCAACCGGCGCGGCAGGAACCCGCGCAGGAGCACGGGCGGCTGCGGATCGACCGGCGGGCGCGGCGCGTGCACCTCGACGGCGCCGAGGTCGACCTCACGCCGAAGGAGTTCGACCTGCTGGTGTTCCTCGCCGAGGAGCCGGGCGCGGTGTTCACCCGCGAGCAGATCATGGAGGCGGTGTGGGACGAGAACTGGTTCGGCCCCACCAAGACCCTCGACGTGCACGTGGGGGTGCTGCGCCGCAAGCTCGGTGACGCGGCGTCGCTGGAGACCGTGCGCGGCGTGGGATTCCGGTTGGTGCTCACGTGATCCGCCAGCTCGTCTGGAGCTACGTGCTGCTGGTCGCGGTGGCGATCGCGGCGTTCACGGTGCCGGTGGCGTTCACGCTGAACAACCAGATCTACGGCGACGCGGAGAACAGCGCGCGCCGGGAGGCGAGGACCGCGGCCCTGCTGCTGGCATCAGGCGACACCAGGTCGTTGAGCGCGCTGGTGGACGCCTACGAAATGCAGACGCCCGGCCGGATCGACGTCCTCGGCCCCGAGCCGGAGGGCAAGATCTGGGACTCGAAGGGCCTCAAGCTCACCGTCCAGGCGAAGAAACCGGACGGCACCGTGGTCGGCGCGATCCGGCTGTCCTATCCGGACGACCAGCTGACGGCCAGGCTGTGGCAGATCTGGGGTTTCCGCGCGGCACTGGCGGTCGGCGTGCTGATCGTGGCCGCGTTCCTCGGGCTGTGGCTGGCGCGGCGGGTCACCCGGCCGTTGCGGGAGCTGAACGAGATGGCCGCGCGGTTGCGCGACGGCGACCTGACCGCGCGCGCCGAGGAGACCGGGCCGCCGGAGACCCGCACGCTCGCGCGCACGCTGAACACCGCCACCGAGACCATCGGCACGCTGGTCGGGTCGCAGCGGGCGTTCATCGGCGACGCCTCGCACCAGCTGCGGACGCCGCTGACCGCGTTGCGGCTGTCGCTGGACAACGTGGGCGACGGCGTCGACGACCCGCACGTGCGCGAGGACGTCGAGATGGCCACGGCCGAGGTCGTGCGGATGTCCCGGCTGGTCAACGGGCTGCTCGCACTCGCGCGGGCCGAGGCCGACGTCGCGCACCCCGAACCCGTGCAGGTGTCCGACGTCGTCGCCGAACGGTTCACCGCGTGGCGCGCGGCGGCCGACGAACGCTCGATCTCCCTGGTGCGCGAAGGGCCCGGCATCCGCGTGCTCGCCACGCCGGGGCACCTCGAGCAGGTGCTGGACAACGTGCTGTCCAACGCGCTGGAGGTGTCCCCGGACGGCGCCACGATCCTGGTCCGCACCACCCGGCCGGGCCTGCTGGAGATCATCGATTCAGGCCCCGGCCTGCCGGAGGCCGAACGGCTGCGCGCGTTCGACCGCTTCTGGCGCGGTCAGGGACTGACCGGCAAGGGCGGGTCCGGGCTCGGCCTCGCGATCGTGAAGCAGCTCGTCACCGACAACGGCGGCACGGTGTCGCTGGAGGCCGCGCCCGGCGGCGGGCTGTGCGTGCGGATCAGGCTTTCTCCGGCATAGCCGACGAGTGGTGGTTCACGATGAGCCACTTCCCGCCGATCTTCTCGTAGACGAACGTGTAGCGGGCGTCCACAGTGGCCGGCTTCCCGTCCTTGGTGAGCGCGAACCGGTAGGTGCCCGCGTCGATCGCGTCGTCGGCGTTGAGGACGGCGACGTGCGAGTCGAGGATCGTGCCGCTCGGCTTGTTCTGCAGGAAGTGCTCGAAGTAGTCGACGATCTCGGCGCGGCTGGACCGCACCTTGTTCGACACCGTGGGCAGCAGAACCGCGTTCGGAGCGTAACGGTCGGCCACCTTCTGGGGGTCGCCCGTCGCGAGGGCCGCGTTCCAGTCGGCGAACAACGCCTTGATCTGCTCCTCCGTCGGCTTCGCCTCCTGCTTCGGCAGCTCGGCGGCATTGCTGGTGCATCCGGCGACCAGCAGAGCAACTCCGGCGACCGCGGAAACTCCTACCAGCTGCTTGCGCATCGTCATCCTCATCCCCGATCGTGTGGCTGTTGACATCCACTTTCGGGTTACACACGGAAGTGCTTGGACAGCGGCGGGCCAGCGTTCGGACAAGCTTTCGGAAAGCCTGGTAAATGTGGACGTATGGGACTTCTCAGCGGGATGATGGGGAACGCGTCGAAGCTCGACCCGAGGGCGGCCGCGCAGGAGTTCGGCCGGCTGCTGTCACAGGGAGAGCAGATCCACGCGGCGTACCAGCTGGTGCGCGACTCGTTCCTGTTCACCGACCGGCGGCTGATCCTGGTCGACAAGCAGGGCGTGACGGGCAAGAAGGTCGAGTACCACTCGGTGCCGTACAAGGCGATCACGCAGTTCTCAGTCGAGACCGCCGGCCACTTCGACCTCGACGCGGAGCTGAAGATCTGGGTCTCCAGCAGTGACGTCCCGATCGCCAAGCAGTTCGGCAAGGGCGTCGACGTCTACGAGGTGCAGGCCCTGCTGGCGGCTTTCGTGCGCTAGCAACGCGAGCGCCACCTCGGCCAGGCCCAGCAGGAGCGCGGTGACGACGTGGCTCGTGTCCAGCAGCAGGTTCAGCGCGGTCAGGACGGTGGGTGCGAACCGGCTGCGGACCAGCACTCGCACGATGACGGCTGCGCAGCGGGTGGTGGACATTTCCGTTCCCTTCCAAGGATTTCGCCTCTGCAGATACGTCGAACCAGACCCGCGCGTTTCGACGTCCCCAGGCAGAAATCCCGGCCGCGCAACGAAAAATCCCCCGCCGGCACGTGGCCTGCGGGGGATGTCGCCTGCGGGGTCTAGCGGGCCTGCAGCATCGGGCGGAACTTGTCGCGGTACGCCCACGCCAGCCCGATCTCGGCGGCGGCCACGACGACCGCGGTGACGATGCCGGACGGCTCCAGGAAGACGTGGAACAGGAAGATGTTCACGATCATCGGAGCGAGCATCGCGAGCGCCAGCGGCACGAACCGCCCGGCCAGCAACAGGAGTCCGGCCACCAGCTGGACCCCGGACGCCAGCTGCAGCATGTAGCCGGTGGCGTAGAGGGCGGCGCTGAACGCGACACCGGCGGGCGCCATCGTGCTCGGGTCCGGGGCGGGCATGAACATCAGGAACCCGTTCAGGCCCGTGGTGGCGAACAGCAGGCCGGTCAGCACGCGGGTGACGATCGTGGCGTAACGGCCGACGGCGAACTTGCGGGTCTTGGTGGCGGCGGCGGTGGCGATCGTGGCGGTCATCTCTGGTTCCTCCTGGGCTCTCGTGTCCTTCCACTGATGCGTCGAACGGCCACCCCGCCGGATCGACAACGGCGCCAGAAAAACTTCAGGAATTTTGTTCGCGCTGGTCAGAGGCGTGCGTGTCACCGGATCGGCCGCAGCTGACCGCTCTCGCGCGTCACCCGGAACGCGTATATCCGCCGCCACGCCGCCCGCTCTACAGGTAGGTGAGATTGACAGTGGTCGCGGCAGCCCCCGGTTACGGCAAGACGGAGATGGTCAGGCGCAAGGCGCGGTCGGCGCGGTGGTGCGAGGGCGAGGCGGCGGCGGAGTTCGTCCGGACCCGCAGGTGGGCACCCCAGGTCGTGCTCGACGAGCCGGCCGTGCCGGACGACGAGCTGCGGGAGTGGTTGCGGCGCACGCCGTGCGAGCGGGTCACGCTGATCACGACCCGGCCGTTCGAGTGGGAGGACGCGGTGCAGGTCGGCCCGCGGGAGCTCGCGCTGCCCGAGGCCGCGGTGGTGCCCGAGGTGTACCGGGCGACGCTCGGCTGGCCCGCACTCGCCCGGCGCTGGCCCGACCACGAGAACTACGTGCTCGCGACGGTCGTGCCCACGCTGTCGGTGAACGCACGGCACCTGCTCACGACGTTCGCCCGGCTCGGCCCGGTGCGGCGCGCGCTGTGCGGCGAGCTCGGCGTCGACCCGGCCGCGGTCGCCGAGCTGACCAGGCTCGGCGTCCTCGTCGACGGACAGCTGGTGCCGGCCGTCGCGGAGTCGGTCGAACCCACCGCGGTGAACCACCAGCTGGCCGCGCACTGGTACGCGCACAACGGTTTCCCGGCCGCCGCCGCCCGTCTGCACGACCGGCTCGGGCAACACCGGTCGCTCGCCGCGCTGCTCGACGAACGCGGCGGCGAGATCCTGCGCGCCGAACCGACCATCTTCGGCAAGCACCCGTTGCTGCGCGACAAGGCGAAGGCCATGGCCGCCGTGCACGTCGAACGGGCGAACGAGCTCTACGACGAGGCGCGCTACCCGGAGGCGCTCAAGCACGCCGACCTGGCCGTGCAGCTCTCGGCCGGCCGGGAGGCGCTGCGCATCAGGGGCCACGCGCTCGCCAGGCTCGGCCGGATCGAGGACGCGCGGATCTGCCTCGAACGCGCCCAGGCCGACGACGAGATCAGCTGGTACGAGCCGCGCGCACGTACTCGGCGACAGGGCTGAGCTTCAGCCAGTCCGGCAGGCCGCGCACCACCCAGCGCGGCCCGGTCAGCTCGATCGTGCCCGCGCGCACGGCGTCGAGCAGCTCCACCTCGCCCTCCCACATCCGGTAGAGCGTGGCGATGTCGGACGCCAGCACGGCGTCCACCTCCAGGCCTGGATCGGTGTAGCAGACCGAGGCGTCACCGGGTTCGACGACGAGCCAGAACGTGCGGCGCCGGTCGTTGACCCGGATCTCGATGGTCGCGCGGCGGCTCAGCGCGCCGGTGTCGATGCGGCCGTGCATCCACCACATCAGCACCTCGGGGTCGAGCTCGTCGGCCCGCGGGTCGCCGAACGCGTACCGGGCACCCCAGTCGGCGAGGCCGAACACCAAGGGCCGCAACGCTTCCCCGGCCTGAGTGAGCGTGTACCCGTCCCCGGTCCGCTCGACCAGACCGGCCGACGCCAGCTGCCGCAGCCGGCGCGACAGCAGCGCGCGGGAGAGTCCCGGCAGGCCGCGGGAGAGCTCGTTGAAGCGCGAGGCGCCGATGAGCATGTCCCGCACGATCAGCAACGTCCACCGGTCGCCCAGCACCTCGACGGCGCGGACGACCGGGCAGTACTGCGCATAGGTCCTCACAGGGGGAGTCTCCGCCGCCGCGGGTGTTTCGTTACCCCCGTCCGGTTCACTTTCAGAACTACCTGCGGGGCTCGCGCGTTCTTAGCTTCGTGTCATGACAACACTTGAGACACCACGCGTGACCGGCACGTTCCCGACGGTCACCAGAGACGACGACGCGAAGTTCGCCGGCCTGGCCGCCCGCATCGGCGCGGTCGCGGCGGCCCACGCGTCCGAACACGACCGTGACGCGACGTTCGTGGCCGAGGCGTACGAGGCGATGCGCGCGGAGGGCTACCTGGCGCTGGCCGTACCCGAGGAGCTGGGCGGTCTCGGCGCCACGATGCGCCAGGTCTGCTACGCGCAGGCGGAGCTCGCCCGGCACGACGGCGCGACCGCCCTGGCCGTGACCATGCACCTGTACCTCACGCTGATGCAGGGTTATCGCCGCCGCAAGGGCGCACCGGACGCGGAGGGCGTGCTGCGCAGGGTGGCCGAGGAAGGCCTGGTCATCGCGACCAGCGGCGGGTCGGACTGGCTGTGGCCGACGACCACCGCGACCCCGGTGGAGGGCGGGTTCCTGGTGTCCGGGCGCAAGGCGTTCTGCAGCCAGTCGCCGCGCGCGAACGTCGTGGCGACGTCCGCGGTGCTCGGCGAGGAGGTGCTGCACTTCAGCGCGCCGCTGAACGCCGAGGGCGTGCGGATCGAGGAAACCTGGGACACGCTCGGCATGCGCGGCACCGCGAGCCACGACGTGGTGCTGGAGAACGTGTTCATCCCGGCCGGGAAGATCGCGGCGCGCCGGCCGTACGGGGAGTTCGGCGCGCCGCTGTTCGCCGCGGTCGTGCACTTCGCGCCGGTGTGCGGGGCCACGTACTTCGGCATCGCGGCGGGCGCGCGGGACGTGGCCGTGCGGTCCACGGCGAAGAACGCCGTGCGCCAGATCGGGTTGATGGACTACAAGCTGCGCACCTCGTGGTGGTCGCTGATGGGCTCGATCGACGAGCTGGGCGAGGACTACACGGCCGGCGCCGAGGCGGTCACCACCGTGATGCTGGCGAAACGCCAGGCCGTGGTGGAGGCGGTCGAGGTCGTCAACCTCGCGATGGAGGTCCTCGGTGGACGGTCGTTCTTCAAGCGCTCACCGCTGGAACGCGCCTACCGCGACGTGCGGGCTGGAACGTTCCACCCGCTCACCCCGGAAGCCACACTCGTGTACGCGGGCAAGGTCGCACAGGGTGACCCCGGGGTGACCGAATAGGTTCAGGTTGTAGGTGTGCCAAGGGTTTGCGAGGATTCGGGTCCGTCTCTTCCAAAGGAGCGATTCCGGTGGCAACTCGCCTCAACCCGTACCTGCGCTTCAACGGCGACGCCCGTCAGGCGATGGAGTTCTACCAGTCGGTCTTCGGCGGTGAGCTGAGGATGAACACCTTCGGCGAGTTCGGCATGCAGGACTCGCCGCAGGCCGACCAGATCATGCACGCGCAGCTGGAAACGGAGTCCGGCTACACGCTGATGGCCTCCGACACGCCGCCCGGCATGCCCTACAACGCCGGGGACACCATCACCATCTCCCTGTCCGGTGACGAGGAGGTGCTGCGCACGTACTTCGAGCAGCTCGCGGACGGCGGCAAGATCGGCACGCCGCTGGAGAAGCAGATGTGGGGCGACGAGTACGGCGACCTCACCGACAGGTTCGGCGTCAGCTGGATGGTCAACATCGGCAGCCAGGGCTGACCCCGGTCGTGGGCGGGGCCTTCCGTGGTGGCCCCGCCCGCCGCGCTGACGCATCATGTGGACCATGAGCGAGCGTCTGCGCAGCGTGGTCGACCAACTCGCGATCCGGCCGGGCGACCGGGTGCTGGAGATCGGCTGCGGCCAGGGCGTGGCCGCCACCATGGTGTGCCAGCTGCTGTCCACCGGCACGCTCACCGCGATCGACCGCTCCACGCGGATGGTCGAGGCCGCCACCCGCCGCAACGCCGGGTACGTCGCGTCCGGCAAGGCCGAGTTCCTCATCGCCTCGCTGGAGGACGTGAACCTCGGCGACCGCCGGTTCGACCTGGTCTTCGCCGTGCGGGTCGGGTTGTTCCACCGCGACCCCGACCGCGCGCACTCGCTGCTGCGGCCCTGGCTCGCCCCGGATGCCCGCGTGCGCACGTTCTACGACGTGCCGGTCTAGCGCCGGGCTCACGCATGAGGCTCCACCTGCTCGGTTGAGCGTTTCGGCGCGAGCACGACCCGAGGAACGGTCATGGCGCCGGCCAATGCACCCAGGGCGGTGACCGCCGCCGCCGTCATGGCCGCCGCGTGCAGGGAAACGCGCTCGGCGAGCCACGGTCCCGCGAGCGCGCCGGCGAGCGTCGCGAACGCCTCGACCATCAGGAACACCGCGCTGACCCGGCCGAGCCGGCCGTTGCCCACCACCCGCTGCAAGGCGATCCGAGGCACCACGACCGTGACCGACCCGAACACCCCGATGACCACCGCCGCGCCGGCCGCCGCCCCGAGCTCTCGCGCGCTGAACAACAGCGCGAACCCGGCCGCGGTGGCGAGCTGTGCCCCCGCGAGCACCGTCCGCACCTGCACGCGGTCGAGCCACCGCACGACCACCGCGCCACCGAGGAACCCTGCCCCGAGCGCCGACAACACGACCCCGACCTGCGTGCTGCCGCCGAGGTCGCGCATTCCGAACGGCACGAGCAGCGCGCTCAACGCCGCGTTCGCCGCCAGGAACACCCCGGTGAGCGGCAACAACGCCCGTTCCAGCTCCCCCAGCGGCATCTTCTCCTGCCGCTCCGCCTTCGCCACCGGCCTCGGGCGAGTGCACGCGATCGCCGCCGCCGAGATCAGGTAGCCGGCCACGTCCAGGCCGACCACCGCCTCGAACCCGGCCCACACGAGCAGGACGCCGCCGAGTGGTGGGCCCACCAGCCGCACCACACCGTCGGTCACGGCGTTCCACGAGTTGGCGCTGCTCAGCTCCGGCCCGAACCCGGTGACCGCCGGCAGGTGCGCCTGCGCCGCGGGCCGGAACACCACCGCGCCAACGCTTTCCGCGACCACCGCCGCGTAGATCGCCGTCGGCGTCCCCACCAGCATCGCCGTCACGGCGGCGGCGCGGAACAGATCGGCCGCGATCATCACCCGCCGCCGGTCCCACCGGTCCGCCAGCACCCCCGCCACCGGCCCCAGCACCGCCACGGGCAGGTACTCCGCCGCGAGCGTCAACCCGGTGGCGAACACCGACCCGGTCAGCGCGTACACGTGCGCCGGCACCGCCACCACCAGCAACCACGACCCGAACAGGCTGACCGCCCGCCCACCCCACAACAACCGGAAATCCCTCATCCCCCAGGCACTCATACTCACAAGATAGAGACAGGCAAGCAGTGTTCTGTCAAGATAGCTCCGTGGACAACCTGGGCCCCGCCCTCCGCAGCCTGCGGCAAGCCGGCGGCCGCACGGTCGCCTCCGTCGCGGCCGACGCCGGCCTGTCCGTGCCGTACATCGCCAACCTCGAGAACGGCCGCGGCAACCCGACGTTGAGCGCCCTCGCCCGCCTGGCCGGCGCGCTCGGCACCGAGCTGCACGTCTCGTTCGGGTCACCGTCGTCCTCACCGCCCCCGCTGCCGCCCTCGCTCGCGCGGCTGCGGCGGACCGAGCGGTTCCGCCGTGCGGTCGCTTTGCTGGAGGCCGAACCCGGCGAGGTGATTGCGGCGCTGGCCGCGATCGGGCAGGTTGTCGAGGCGGGTGAGCAGGACTGGTGGCGGGTTCTGGACGCGCTGGTGCTGATCGCCCGCCATCCGGCCGAGCGCGGGAGGTGAGATGCCGAGGATCAACGACGTCGGCGGGGTGGACGGGTTCGGGCCGGTGCTCCAGGAGCCCGACGAACCCCCGTTCCACGCGGACTGGGAGGCGCACGTGTTCGCCATGAACCGGGCGCTGGTCGGGCGCGGGGTCTACAACCTGGACGAGTTCCGGGACGCGGTCGAGCGGACGATGTCGCACGAGTCGTCGTACTACGAGAACTGGTTCCGGGCCATCCAGACGCTCCTGAAGGAGAAGGGGCATGTCTGAGCGGTACCGGGAGGGCGACCGCGTGCGCACGTCCACAGTGGACCCCGATCATCACACCAGGCTGCCGGGCTACGCGCGCGGGAAGACCGGGGTGGTCGTCGGCAGCGACGGCGTGCATCCGCTGGCGGACCTGAGAGCGCAAGGAATCGAGCGGCCGCAGCCGGTCTACGTCGTGCGGTTCACCGCACAGGAGCTGTTCGGACGAGGCGATCACACCGTGACGCTGTCCCTTTGGGAGGACTACCTCAGCGATGAGTGACGACCACGACGACTCCCCGATCGCCGCACGCGTCCGGGAGCTGGAAGCGGTCCTGGAGGAGAAGGGACTTCTCGACGCCGCGGAGCTCGACCGCGCGTTGGAGGCGTTCGCGCACAACGCCACGCCTGCCAACGGTTTTCGCGTGGTTGCGCGGGCGTGGGCGGACGACGGGTTCAGGGCCAGGCTGGTCGAGGACGCGAACTCGGCGTTGCCGGAGGTCGGGTTGTCGATGGGCGGCGGGCTGCAGGTGCAGCGGCTGCGGGTGGTCGAGAACACCGAGGAGGTCCACAACGTGGTCGTGTGCACGCTGTGCAGCTGCTACCCGATCGCGCTGCTCGGACCGTCACCGACCTGGTACAAGAGCCCGGCCTACCGGTCCAGAGTGGTCAGTCACCCGCGTGAGGTGCTGGCGGGGTTCGGGCTCGACCTGCCGCGGGAGACCGAGATCCGGGTGTGGGACGCGAACGCCGAGACGCGGTACATGGTGTTGCCGCGGCGACCCGCGGGCACCGAGCACCTGAGTGAAGAAGAGCTGGCCGGACGGGTCACGCGCAACGGCCTGATCGGCACCGCGGCCGTCTGAGACGACCGCGGTGCCTGGGGAACTACAGGTTCTTCATGATGGTGTCGATCGCCTTGCCGAGCTGCGCGTACTTCTGCGTGTACAGCACGGGGAACACACCCGGCGGGTCGGCGGGGCGGTCGCGGTCGACGTAGTCGGTGCCGAGGTTGCAGAACACCACCACGATGTAGTTGCGCTTGTCCTTGCCGCGCAACGACTTCACGATGCCCGCGTCAGAACCGGTGGTGTCGACCCAGCCGGTCTTGTGCGCGAACGTCACCTCGGCGGCCTCGTTGCACGGGCGGACGTCGCGGTCGTAGATCGCGTCACCGACCGTGACGGTGCCGTCCGGCTTGATCCAGCGCGCCGGCACCTGCTGCGGCAGGCCCTGCACCGGGTAGGCGCGACCGCACCAGTTCGGCGTGGACAGCATCTCGTTGTGGCCCTGGCCGCCCAGCGTGTCCAGGAAGAACTTCCGCGACGAGGCGGACAGCTCGTTCCTCGTCACCTGCTTGCCCTTGTCGGTCGTCCACAGCACGCCGGGACCGCCGTTGACCAGCAGCAGGAGCTTCGCGGTGTCGAGGCCGCTCATGTTCGAGCCGATCCAGCGGCCACCGTTGCCGGGAATGGTGCCGGTGACCATCAGGGTCGGCATACCGAGGTCGGCGAACGTCTGGTTGACCGCGTCCCACGCCTTCAGGTCGTGGATCAGCTTGATCAGCGCGCAGGTCGACTCGTTCTGCGACTTGGTGATCATCTCGTCGAAGTGCTGGCGGATCTTCTTCACCGACGGCCCGCCGCACGCCTCGCGCACCGGGTTCGGGTCGTAGACGTAGTCCGCGTCGAGGTCGATCTTGCCCTGGTCGGCCAGCCGCAGCACGCCGAAGCCCACCATCAGCTTGAGCACCGACGCCGGGTACGGCGAGGAGAAGTCGATCGCCGCGTTCTCCCGGCCCGCCAGCACGTCACGGGTGCCCTTGCCGCCGTTGGCGTCCCACTCGTCGTCGTCCCACCAGCGGTACCGGACCTGGTCGGTCGACAGGCCCTTGTGCTTGACCGGCACCACGACGCCGTTCGGGTACTGCGGGCTGAGCAGCACGTTCGCCACGCTCGCCGGCCGTCCGAACGCGTCGAGCTCGATGATCGCCGCGTCCATGTTCGGCGTCTGGTGCAACGGCTTTCCGGCCTCCGCCGCCGTCCGCGCCTGAGCCTTCTGCCTCAGGTCGGCGGGCGACGCGTCGTACTTCTCGCGCTTCTCGCCCCGCGCCAGCGACCGGGCGCCCGATGCCGGCGGCGTCAGGTCGATGACGTCCTTGAAGTTCTGCGCGACGATCGCTTCCCGCAGCCGTTCGGCCAGCGAGTGGTGGTAGCCGTCCGCGGCCGCCGACGGCGCCAGCGCGGCACCGGTCAGCGTGAGAGCGGTGCACAACACGGTCATCCGCTTGAGTTTCATTCACTTCCCCCAGTCGAAGTGGATCTCCCGCGAAGGGTAGTACATCACTCGCAGCGCGCGCTCTTCGTAGTGCCCTCCACGGAGATCCGCACGGCGCCGGGCCTCAGCTCACCCAGCACGCACGCCTGTGGCAGCGTGATCACGAACGCCACCCCGGTGACGGCCTCGTCGGGGCGGAACACCCGCGCGTCGTGACCGGCAAGCGCTTTCCGGGTGGCGTCGAGCGAGAAGTCGCCGGACGCGCAGACCTGCTCCACAGCGGACCGGATCGCGGCGGCGACCTCCGAACCCGCGCGGGTGCCGTCCGGCGACAGCGGTTCCCGCGCCACCCGAGGGATCAGCGGAGCGGGCACCGCCTGCACGGTGGCAGGGTTCGGCGTGCAGGACCTCGGTGGCAGGCTGGTCGGCGCGGTCGGCTGCACGAGCTCGGCGTGCATTGACACGGTCGGCCTGGCGGTGAACGACGGCTGAGTGACCGGCTCGGTCCCATCACAGCCCGTACACCACAGCAACGCCACGGCCAGTGCCCCCAGCACTCTCCCCATGCCCAGCACTCTGGCACACGAGCACCCGGAAGTCAGCGGGCCGGCTGGGCCGAGGGCACGTTCTCCAGCGACCGCACCGACCGCGACCCCACCATGAGCAGCGTCGCGAGCACCTGGATCACCGCGCAGCCGAGCAGGGTCGCGGTGATACCGGCGACGTCGGACACCGGGCCGACGACGAGCTGGGCCAGCGGGACGGCCGCCATCGAGCCGAGCATGTCGTAGGAGTAGACCCTGGCGAGCCGGTCCGCCGGGACGTGGTGCTGCAGCGAGGTCTCCCACGCCACGCCGAACTGCTCCATGCTCACGCCGCAGGCGAACGAGGCGACCATGAGCAGCCACGGCGCCGGGTGCAGTGCCAGCGCGAGCGGCAGACCCGCGAACGCCACCATGCAGATCACGCCGAACAGCAGCAGACGCCGCACCCGCAGCCGCATCGCGAGGAAGGCGCCGGCGACCATGCCCGTGGTCTGCGCGGCCAGCACGAGGCCCCACGTCTCGCGGCCGATCACGGTGTCGGCGATGACCGGGCCGAGCACCATCGTGCCGCCCGCGTAGGCCGCGTTGACGAACACGAAGGCCACCACCACGAGCCACACCCACGTCCGCGACGAGAACTCCGTCCACCCGGCGCGCATCTCGGACAGCACGCCCGGCCGGTGCTCGGCGGCGACCCGCGCGGCCGCCACCCGCACGCGGGAGAAGGCCAGTCCGGCCAGCGCGAACGACAACGCGTCCACCGCGAGGCCCCAGCCCGGTCCGGCGAACGCGATCAGCAGGCCGCCCAGCGACGCGCCCGCGATCATCGAGGAGTTCAGCCCGAGCCGCAGCAGGGCGTTGGCGCGCTGCCGCTGCTCGTCCGGGACCGTCTGCGGGGCCAGCGCGGACGAGGCGGGGAACGAGAAGGCGCTCGACATGCCGTTCACCGCCGCCAGCACGACGAACGCCGGGATGGACACCGACCCCGTCAGCACCAGCACGGCGAGCAGACCCTGGCTCAGCGCGGAGACCGTGCACGACCCCACGAGCACGTGCTGCCGGGGCAGCCGGTCCGCGACGACCCCGCCCCAGAGCAGGAACAACAGGTTGGTGATCGAGCGTGTCGCCACCACGACACCGAGGGTGGTGACCGACGTCGTCACGTCCCGCACGGCGAACGCGAGCGCGATCTGCGCCATCGCGTTGCCCGCCATGGTCGTGACACGGGCTGTGAGCAACCAACGAAAAGCTGCATGCGCCAAAGGCGCGAACGATTCCCCCATGAATCGGGAACGTACCGCAGCGGGAGCCGCCCGATCAGGACGATCGAGCGGCTCCCGTGTCATCGCACGCGAGGGTGCGATGAGGCGATGACCACCGCGGCGGCGACGGTCACCAGGTTCTTCAGGATGTACTGACCTTCCATCGACGCCCGCAGCGGACCGGCCCACATCTCGCCGGGGAACAACACCAGCGGTGTCGACACCAGCAGGACGTGACCGATCAGCAGGACCGCGGATAGTCGCGGTGCCCGGAAGCTCAGCAGAACCAGTGCGATCCCGATCTCGGTGATCGCGGCACTCAATCTCGCCGAATCCCCGTGGATGATCCCGAACGTCAGCGCGGAAACCGTGCGTTCGACGAGATCCTGGGCAGGGCTGCCACCGGGAAAGAGCTTCAGCGCGCCGAACCAGAGGTACACGACCCCCAGTCCGATGCGAAGCAGCGGAATTCCGGCCTCACTCGCGAAACGGGTGACGCGGTCTTCCGCGTTTTCGCGGCGCGTGATTTCTGGACGCAACATCGATCTCCCCCTCGGAGTCTGACTGCCACCACCCAGTCAGACTCCGAGGGGTGAGGGAGATCAGGCGCCCGCGGGCGGTGCCGGCTTCTCGCCGAGCGGGTTCAGCAGGTCCGCCTTGCCCTCGAACGCGAACAGCAGCAGGTCGACCATCCGGAACGTGCTCGCGTCCGGGCCGAGCGTGGGCCGCCAGTACGGCGAGCGCACGATCGAGATCCGGCTGCCCTCGATGGCCCGGTGGAACACCTCGGCCGTGAGCCGGCCGCCCACCGGGCCCAGCCGGCCGTTGCCCAGTTCCGCCTCGCGCAGGACGTAGAACCACAACGGCGTCGCCTCGGCGAGCTGCGCCTTCTGCTCGTCGGTGAGCCCGTCCAGGTTCGCGCCCCCGTCGCCGGCGAGGATCTGCTCGGCGGTGAGCGGCTCGACCCCGAACAGCTCCGCCATCTGCTGACCGGTGGCGAGCTCCATCATGCTGGCCCTGGTCAGGTTGCGGAACGCGAGGTTGCGCTGGATCTCCGGGAACTGCGTGCCGCGGCCGCCGAACGTGCCGGCCGGCAGCTCCCGCAGCGGGTTCACCAGCAGCGTGTCGATCCGCTTGGTGAGGTTGCCGCCGCCGGAGTCGGCCGGTGGCACCAGGTCGTCCCGGTCCGCCTCGGTGAAGTCGTAGAGGCGGCGGAAGTCCGCGATCCAGTTGCTGGGCAGCGTGAACGTGGTACCCCGGTTCACGTCGTCCAGGTCGCCGGGCAGGGTGGAGCCCGGGTCGAAGTTGCCGCTGGTGCCGGTGAACGTGAACAGCAGGAACAGCGTCCCCTCCGGGCCGGGCCCGGTCCTGTTGAACACGCGGTTCCACTGGTAGGCGTCGCGGACCATGCTGTGGCCGAGCCGGTAGGACGCGACCGAGAACTCGATCGGCATCGTCGGCGTGTTGCCGTGGCCGTAGTGCCGGCCGGGCACCTCGAAGAACCTGCGGCCGTTGGTGAAGACGTCCTCGACGATCACCGGGTCGATGATCCGCGGCAGGAAGTCGGTCTTCAGCATCCACTGGTAGTGCCGCACCACGAGCTCCTTGGCGGCGCGGAACAGCCGCTCCCCGGTGAGGCCGGTGAGCGCCAACTCGTCGACCACGCGGTTGTGGAAGCGGATGAACGCCAGGTGCGTCTGCGCGATGACGAGGTTCTCGTCGTTGCGCGGGTCCGGGATGAGCGGCGCGCGCCGGTCGGCCGGCGTGCCCGCGGTGCCACCGCGCCGCGGCAGGTCGAAGCCCTCGAACGGCACGTTGGTGCCCTCGTCGGGGAACGGCACCGGTGTCGTGGTGCCGACCTTGAGCTTCACCCCGTCCTCGGCGTAGAAGACCTGGTCGTCCTTGTCCCGCGGACCGCGGCCGTAGACCGAGTCCAGGTCGAGCGCGGGCGAGCGGCCCTGCAGCAGCTCGTCCACGTTGACGTCCTGGCCGAGCTGCGACTCGGTGCGGTCCATCGTCAGGTCGTGGTCGACGAACTGGCCGAGGTAGGTGAAGCCCGCCGGCACGCCCGGATCCTGCGAGTCGGGCTGCGGGACCTCCTTCGGCGGCGTCATCGCGTTCGCGAGCGCCTCCCGCAACGCCTCGTCCGTGCGCGGGCCTTTCGGCCCCAGCCGCGAGAAGCGGAAGCGGCGCAGCTCCTCCACCGTGGAGGGGCGGCGGGTGGTGGCCTCACCTCTGTCGTCGAATTCCAGCACACCTTCACCCACGACGAAGAAACTGTCGCGCGAGTGCCTCTTCATGTAATCCCCCTGTATCCCCTCTGTCAGGCGTCCTGTTCTCCCCAACAAGCACCTGCCCCACCGCCAAGTCTCCGGACGGGCGAAAATACCGTCGAAGCTTTTGGCGAAACCCAAAACATCGTCACACGGCGGATACGAGCCGGCCCGGAATCTCGGTGAACACCGGCAGTTCCGCCATCTCGGCGGCCAATGTCTCAGCGGCGTCGTGGTATGTCCGTGTGTCGAGCACGTGCATGATCCTTTCGGCCAGCGCGGAAGCGGTCAGTCCTTTCACGTCGACCGCCACTCCGGCTTTGAGATCTTGAATTCGCGCCGCGTTGCGCGGCTGGTCGGCGAAAAGCGGCACGGCCACCATCGGCGCGGCCGCGGTCAACGCCTCGCGCACGCTGCTGTAGCCCGCGTGCGTCACGAACACCTTCGCGGCGGTGAGCAGCCGCTGTTGCGGCACCTCGGGTTCGAGCCGGACGTTCGACGGCCGCGGCCCCGTCCAGTCACCGCGGCCGATCGCGACGACCGCCCGTGCCGCGACCTTCCCGAGCGCCTCGACCACGAGGTGCGGCAGCCGCGACCCGCTCATCAGCAGTCCGGCGTTGGTGCCGAACGTCGCGACGATCTCCGGGCCCTTCTCCGGGTGACCCTGCTCGATCGGCACGCGGAAGTGGTGCTGCGCGGGCTGCCACGACCGCGGCGTCAGCCCGGCGGTGAAGGCCGGTTCGGTGGCGGCGACGCCGAACCTGGCGCGGACGGCGTCCATCCGCTCGTCGAGGTGCTCGACCTCCAGCGGCGCGAACGGGGCGATGTCGATCAGCCCGTGCGGGATGCCGAGCACCTCCGCGGCGATCCGGCCGCCGTACTCGCTGGTCTCGCGCAGGACGACGTCCGGGCGCCAGGTGCGGGCGAAGTCGAGGACGTTCGCGGCCGCCCTGACCACCAGCTCCTCGGCCCACAGCGGCACCTTCAGCACGCCGTCGCGTTCGGGGATCCACGGCGGCGGTGGCCCGAAGTCCTGCGGTGCCGGGATGTCCGGCATCACGGCGACGTGGTCGAGGTGCGCCATCGCCGGCCCGGTCGCGATGACCGCCTCGTGGCCCTGCTCCCGGAACGCTCTGGCCAGCGGCACCATCGTCGGCATCAGGTGGGAGTGGATGGGCAACGAGGTCAGCAACACGCGCATGTGGGTCCCCTCTCGCGGTACTTCGAGGGAACTCCCGGCGCGCGTGCGCGGACAACCGGAAAACCGGTCAGCGGACCGCGTTTCGATCAGGGACGGGTGGGTACCTCTGCGGGATGCTCGTTGTCACGGCCACCGGGTCGGCTGCGGCTTCCGCCGTTCTCACCGTCACCGGGGAGCTCGACGCGTCCGGCGCGGAACGCCTGCTCACCCGGCTCGACCGCCTTCTCGACCGAGGTCACCGGCACCTCGTGCTGGACCTCTCCGGCGTCTCGTTCTGCGACTCCAGCGGCATGAGCGCCCTGGTGCGCGGCCACGCCCGCGCCTCCGCCGCGGCCGGCGCGTTGCGGTTGTCGGCCGCGTCACCTCAGGTCGCGCGGGTGCTCGAACTGGCGGGGCTCGCCAGAATGCTCGGTCTTCCGTCCACAGTGGACGACTGAGCGAGCGTCAGCCGGAGCAGACCGGGCTCATCGCCTCGTCGAGCGCCTGCTCGTGCAACCGGTCGAGGCCGTGCAGCACGACCGCCGACCGTTCCGCGATCGCCGCGTGGATCTGGCACCTCAGCGTGGGGTGGCGGAGCTGCTCGGTGTCCTTGAGCTCGGCGAGGATGCTCGTGGTGAGGCGGTCCAGCACCGGCCGCACCTCGGTGCCGAGGTCCGGGCGGTGCTGCGGGACCTCCTCCGGGTGCTCCGTCCAGCGCGCGTAGAGGCCGCGCTGCACGAGCTTGTTGGCCTCGATCTGGGCGCGGAAGAACGTCACCGCGTTCTCGGGGTCGAGTGCCAGCTCCGCGGCCTTGACGCGCACCGTGTCGAGCACCTGCTTCTCGCGCGCCGGGTCGTCGATGGGCTGCGGTGTGCCGAACTTGGCCGCGGCCACCAGGTCCGCGACCTGGACGCGCTGCACGGCGAGGTCGGTGAGCTCGCCGAGCGGGCCGAGGGGCGTGAGCGACGCGGCGAGGGTCAGAGCGACCGCCAGAAGCCTCATGATCTCCAAGAGTGCCATGATGGCGAGGTGGAGTCCACGCGCATCGACCGTTGGCTGTGGGCGGTCCGGCTGACCAAGACCCGCCCGGACGCCGCCCAGGCGTGCCGCGGCGGCCACGTGCGGATCAACGACAAGCCCGCGAAGCCGTCCACCACCGTGGTGCCCGGCGACCAGGTCCGCGCCCGCGTCGGCGACAAGACGCGGATCGTCGAGGTGGTCCGGGTGATTCAGAAGCGGGTCGGCGCGGCGGACGCGGCCACGTGCTTCATCGACCGCACTCCCCCGCCACCGCCGGACATCCCGATCGCGCGGCGGGACCGGGGTGCCGGGCGGCCCACGAAGCGGGAGCGGCGGGTGCTGGACCAGTTCCGGTCCCAGCAGCTCTAGTCCGCGATCTTGACCTCCAGCGCGCTGGAGGTCGGAGACTTCGATCATGACGATCTGGATCTGCGGAACCTGCGGGGTGGAGCACCCCGACACCGACGAACCACCGGCCGGGATCTGCCGGATCTGCGCGGACGAACGGCAGTACGTGCGCGCGTCCGGGCAGAGCTGGACCACGCTGGACGAGCTGGCCGCGGCCGCGCACGAGCTGACGCACCAGGAGCTGGAGCCGGGCGTCCACGGCCTGCACCGCGAGCCGGAGTTCGCGATCGGCCAGTGGACGTACCTGGTCCAGACCGAGCGGGGGAACCTGCTGTGGGACCCGCCGAACAGCGTCGACCAGCCGTTGCTCGACAAGATCGCGGAGCTCGGCGGGGCCGCGGTGATCGTGGCGAGTCATCCGCACATGTACGGGTCACAGGTCAGCTTGAGCCACCGCCTCGGGCACGTCCCCGTCCTCGTGCACTCCGCCGACCGGCGGTGGGTGCAGCGGGAGGATCCCGTGATCGAGGAGTGGAGCGGCACCAGGCAGGTCCTGCCCGGGATCACGCTCGTCGAGGCGGGCGGGCACTTCCCCGGCGCCGCCGTCGCGCACGTCGAGACCGGATCCGGAGGCAAGGGCTCGCTGCTGGCCGGCGACACGATCGTGCCGGTCGCCGCCGCCGGCTGGGTGACGTTCATGCGCAGCTACCCCAACGAGATCCCGCTCTCGGCCGGGCTGGTCCGGCGGATCGCCGACCGGCTGGAGCCCTACGAGTTCGACCGCCTCTACGCCCTGACCGGCGGCACGGTGCCGACTGAGGCGAAGGGCGCGGTGCGCCGGTCCGCCGAGCGCTACGCGGCCTGGGTCAGCGGCGCGAACGACCACCTAGGCTGAGCAGGGCGACGTCGGCCAGTGGTGTGGCTCGGGCGTGGGGGCGGTGCCGCGAGGCGCCCTGCCGGGCGTGAATCACCTCGCCGACCTTCCGAGACGCGCCACCAACTCGGTGAGCGCTTCGCCCAGCGGCAGGTCGACGCGCAGCGTGGCGTACGGGTCGCCGCGGGTCTCGCCGCGGTTGATGATCACGACCGGCAGCCCGGCACCGGCGGCGCGGCGCACGAACCGCAGGCCGGACATGACCGTGAGCGAGGAGCCGAGGACGAGCAGCGCGCGGGCGTTGTCGACGAGCGAGTAGCACTGCTCGACGCGCGGGCGCGGCACGTTCTCGCCGAAGAACACGACGTCCGGCTTGAGAACGCCGCCGCACTCGGTGCAGCCGACGACCTCGAAGCCGCGCACGGCCTCCTCCGCCAGGTTGACGTCGCCGTCCGGGTTGATCTCGTCGGTCGTGGCGGCGAAGGCCGGGTTCGCTTCGCGCAGGCGGCGGTCGAGGTCGCGGCGCGGCGAGACGGCCTTGCAGTCGAGGCAGATCACCCGGTCCAGGCCGCCGTGCAGCTCCACGACGTCCCGGCTGCCCGCGGCCTGGTGCAGGCCGTCGACGTTCTGGGTGATCACGCCGGCCAGCACCGGCGCCAGGCTGGCGACCGCGTGATGGCCGGCGTTCGGCCGCGCGCGGGCGATGGTGCGCCAGCCGACGTGGCTGCGGGCCCAGTAGCGCTGCCGGCCCGCGGCGCTCGTCGTGAACTCCTCGTAGGTCATCGGGGTGTGCTTGCGCAGCGACCCGCCCTCACCGCGGTAGTCGGGGATGCCGGACTCCGTGGACAGGCCAGCGCCGCTGAGCACCAGCACCCCGCCGTCCGCGACGACCGGGACGACGTCGGTGAGGGTGGTGGTGCGCGGCAGCGACGGGCCCGAAGGAGACCAGGTCAGAGTGGGCCTTGTACGCACCTCACCAGCTTACGGACCACTGCCGCAGTTCTGCCTCCGCCGCCGCCGTGTTCGCCCCCGACGGGGCCGTGACCAGCGCGAACTGCCGTCCCGCACCGGCGCGCAGCACCAGCTTGTCGCCGTCCACGCTCGTCGCGGCCGAGCTCACGACCAGCGGCGAGCGCAGCGACTGCGGCAGGTGCACCTCGGTCGGCGCGGACCCGCCGTTCGAGTCCCAGACGAGCACCGCGAACGGCGCGGACCCGACCAGCGTGCGCACCGCGGTCAACGGGATCTGCTGCCACGACTGGTAGACGCGGTCCTCGTAGGTGAACGCGAGCGTGCTGCCCGCGACGGCCTGGGGGTAGACGCGGTCGACGACACCGCGGTCGACGGTCAGCACGGGGTTGCCGGACGCGTCGAGCTTGACCGCCGAGAAGTGCTCGTCGTTCATGGCGTCACCGTCGGTCTTGACCTTGTCCGGGTTGTCGTTCATCAGCTCGTGGTGGCGGCCGTAGTTGATGTCCCAATGCCACTGGCTGCCGGAGATCACGGTGCCGCGCGGCGCCGACCACCAGCGCGCACCCGGCGCGGTGGAGTCGAGGCCCTGGTAGATCGCCTTGAGCACCGACGGCGTCTTGTCGGAGGTGTAACCCGCGACGGGGTGCCCGAACTCGGACACGATCGCCGTGGTGCCCAGCGCTCGGGCGCGGTCGCGGATCGTGCCGAACGCCTGCGTGTACTGGCCGTCGCCCGCCTTGCCCGGCATCAGGAGGCCCGACTGCGCCTTGCCGTCGTAGAAGTGCGCGTTGAACACGAACCGCTCCCCCAGCGACGGCACCAGCGCGAGGCCGCCGGGTTCGGCGAACGAGTCCACGTTCTGGTTCCAGAACACCAGCGGTTCGACGAACGCGGGCTTCGCGGTCCAGCCGGCGTCGTCCATCTTGGCGCGGAAGCGCTGGTAGAACGGCATCAGGAGGTCGCGCTCCCACTGCTGCGAGGTCTGGCCGTTGTCGTACTTGCCCGCGTACGGCTCGTTCAACGGGTCGACGCCGACGACGAGCTTGAACTCGTTGGCGGGCAACGCTTCCCGGACGTGCTTGAGCGCCGCGCCGGCGGCGTTGAGGAACGAGTCCTGCACGCCGTCGCGGTTGTGCCAGAAGTCGTAGGTGGCGGCCGTGACGGCGTTGTTGCTCTTCATGTTCTGGCCCCAGTGCACGCAGATGCCGCACGACTCCTTGGGATACCCGCTCGCCGCCCACGCCGGCGCGCCGTCGCCGGTGTACCAGCTGCCGGGGTTGAACAGGTACCGCGAGTACAGGTCCTGGTGGAAGTCGAGGTAGACGCGGATCCCCTGGTCGGTGAACGCCCGCAGCTGCTGCGTCACCCCGTCCAGGTAGGCGTGGTCGATCTGGCCGCGCTGCGGTTCGATCCAGGCCCACGTCAGCAGGAACCGCACCGCGTTCGCGCCGGTCAGCTGCTTCATCGCGACCGCGGACCTGCGCGCGTCCGCGACGTTCGCGAACGGCAGGCCGCGGTTCTCGGCGAGCTTCGCGGTGCCGGAGACGTTGAAGCCGCGCAACACGACCTCTCGGCCGTACTCGTCGCGGAAGACGCCGCCGGACACCCGCAGTTCGGTGCCGTCGAACGACTCCGCGTGCACGGGTGTGACCACCAGTGCCAGCAGGAAGAGGACCGTGAACAGGACTGCCCGCCGCATCGCCGCCGCCTTTGGGAACGTGAACGAGATTCGCGTTGCACGGTAGCCGGTGAATTCACGTTCAGCTAGGGTCGGTTCGGCGAAGGGGGATCGCATGAGCCGGTTGGCGCACAACGCCATCAGCACGTTCGACGCGTTCGACGTCGAAGTCTTCGAACACACCGTCGCCGACGAGCTCACCGCGACCACCGAGGCGTGGCGCTGGTTCGAGGACCTCGTGGGGCTCAAGGGCCGCAGGATGTTCGCGCGCGTCGACGAGACGGCGGGCACCTACACCGTGTGCACGCCGCGCAAGCCCGGTGACTCCTACGACCTGACGATCGGCGTGCTGCCCGGAGGCCGCTACCGGCGCGCCGTCCTGAAGGGCGAGCCGCCGGAGCTGTACGGGCGGATCGGACGGACCATGGAGGAGCTCAAGGCGGCAGGCCCCTGGGACTCCTCCCGGCCGCTCGTCGAGTTCTACCGCCGGCACACCGTGATCGAGCTCTGGGTACCGGTCACCTGACGCCCGCCGTCAGCGCGTCCACCTGCAGCCACGTGGCCCCCTCCGCCCGCACCACGACCCGCACGGACGTCGTGCCGTTGCCCAGCCGGACGTCCGTCCCCTGGTGCCGCAGGTAGTCGAGCCCCGCGGTGCCGACGGCGACCGGTCCGGTCGACGTGGTGGCCAGCTCGCGGCCGGTCGAGTCGAACTCGGTGACCACCAGCCGGGCGGTGCCGTCGCCGCGCAGGACCGCGTTCGGCGTGAGAACTCCAGGCCGCACCGGGAAGTTCGCGCTCACCTCCAGAGTGGACGGTCGCGGCGCCGAGGCCTCGCGGAGGGCGCCGCAGTCGGGCACGAGGCTCCAGCGCGAGCACAGCACGCCGAACGCGGGCTTGGCGCGTTCCTTCGTGAGGTGGCCCATGGCGATGCTGTTCGGGTGCGGCGGTGTGCGCGGGTCGTCGTAGAGCTCCCAGGCCAGGACGAGCGGCACCTGGAGGTCTCCGGCCGTCTGGAGCGTCCGCCTGGTGTGGTCGGCCTGTTCGCGTTCCTTCTGGCCGTCCGGCGCGCTCTTGCCGAACTCGCCGACGACCACCGTGCTGGCCGGGAACCTCTGCCGCAGCCCGCGCACCGCGCCGTCGAGCAGGTCGAGGGTGTCGTAGCCGTGCACGTCGACGAAGTCCATCTGCTTGCCCGCCAACGCCTCCGCGAGGTCGGGGCCGTCGGTCGCCGCGTGCAGGACGGACACGCCGCGCTTGCCCCGCGGTGCGGCCGTGCGGTCGTAGACCATTGCCAGGTAGGCGCTCTGCAGGTTGGGCTGGTTGCCGCGCACGCCGGAGGTCTCGTTCTGCAGGTCGTAGTAGAGCACCGCGCCGGTGGGTTCGAGAGCGGTGATGTAGGTGTTCATCCAAGCCGCGCTGCTGACCGCGAACTCCGCCCACTTCGTGCGGTCGCTCTGCCAGTTCGGGTTGGTGAGCCAGCTGTTGCCGAACGCGATCACGAGCCGGACACCGCGTTGCTTCGCGATGCCCGCGAGGTCGGCGAGGTTGCGGGCCTGCGCCGGCGCGTCGGTGCTCTTCTCCGGCCACAGCAGGATCCTCGCGACGGTGCCGCCGGTGGACGCGATCACGTCGAAGTCCCGCGCGACCTGGTCGCGGACCTGCGGCCACACCGCGTCGCCGAGGTACTCCTGGTAGCGGTTCTCGTTCTCCGGCAGGTAGTTGAAGCCCGACCAGCCGCGTGCGTCGCGCAGGATCGTGAGGCTCGCGTGCGTGACGACCTGGCCGCCTTCGTAGACCCGGACGACCTTGCGGTCCGCGCCCCGCGTGCTGATCGCGGCCGACCCGCCGCTGAGCACGGTCTCGGTGCCGTCGTCGTTGACCAGCCGCGCCTCGCCGCCCGTCCAGCGCACCGCGGCGGGGTCGCCCGCGTCGACCACCGGCCGGTCGAAGGAGACGGTGGCGCCGGAGTCGGCGGTGACGACGAGGGTGTCGAGCAGGTGTTCCTGCGCGGTGCCCGACCAGAGCGTGAACACGGTGGTGCCGCGGCTGATCCAGGTGATCCGGCCCGTGCCGGACGGGCCCTGCGCGTACAGCTTCTGCGGGCCTTCGTCGTGCGACACCCACACCTGCGCGTTGCTGACCGACGTGGCCCACGTCAGGTCGATCGTGCCGGTGGCGCCGGGCGCGAGCGCGAGGTGCGTGCGGCTGGCGGTGAGCCTTCCCGGCTGTTTCCCGGTGCTGCTCGCGGTGCCGAGCAGGGTGGCGAAGTTCGGGCCGCCCCGCAGTTCGAACGTCGTGGTGGTGCCCGCGTGGAGGTACGGCCAGGTGGCGCCGCCGTCGACCGCCTGCGTCCACAGCCTGGCGGCCTTGCCGGTCTCGCGGATCCAGATCTGCACGACCTGGTTGCCGTCGGTGTGCCAGCTGACGTTCACCGGCGCCGAGCTCCCGCCGGGCGGCAGCGTCACCTCCGCCGCGGACACGGTGATGCGGTTGCTCGCGTGCGCCGGTGCCACGAGGGTGGCCAGCAGCGCGACGGTGAGCAGGACCGATCTCCCCCAGACGTTCATGCGCCCCATCTGACCAGACGGGGCGCCCGAGCGCCGGACGTTCAGCCCAACGAGCCCGCCACCAGCTCGGCGGTCTTGGCCACCAGCGGTTCGTCCGCTGGGGCGTTCGGGTCCGCGGCCTTGGTGGACAGCACCGCGATCACGATCGGCGAGCGGCCGGGAGGGAACGCGATGCCGACGTCGTTGGTGGTGCCGTATTTGCCGGTGCCGGTCTTGTCGCCGAGCCGCCATGCCGCCGGCAGTCCCGCGCGGATGCGGTTGGCGCCGGTCCTGTTGGCCAGCAACCACTTCGTGAGCTGGTCGGCGTCGGCGCGGTTCAGCGCGTGCCCCAGCGTGAGGCGCGCGTAGCTCTGGCCGATGGCGCGCGGTGACGTGGTGTCGGTGGTGCGGCCGGGTTCCGCCGAGTTCAGGTCCGGCTCCCAGCGGTCGAGGCGCGTGACCGGGTCGCCGATCGAGCGGCTGAAGCGGCTGATGGCGGTGGGGCCGCCGAGCTCCTTGAGCAGCAGGTTGGCCGCGCAGTTGTCGCTGCAGGTGATGGCCGCTTCGCACAGGGCCGAGACGGTCATGCCGTTCGCGAGGTTCTCCGGCCTGCCGGTGACCGGGCCGTAGCCGGACTTCGTCACGTCGTCCTGCGTGTAGCGGATGACCTTGCCCAGCAACGAACCGTCGTGGTCGCGGCGCAGGATCGCCGCGGCCGCCAGGGTCTTGAACGTCGAGCACAGCGGGAACAGCTCGTCCGCGCGGTGCAGCACCGTGCGGCCGCTGCCCGTGTCGGTGGCGAACACGCCCAGGCGCGCGCCGTGCTGCTGTTCGAGCTCGCGCAGCTTGCCGGTGATCGTCGAAGCCTGGGCCTGGGCGGGCACGGCGACGGCGAGCGCGGCACCCGCGCCCAGTGCCAGAACCGAGCGGCGGTCAACAACCAACGTCCTGTCCCCCTTCTTGTGGAACTCTCCACCTGTCAGGACGCACGGGAGATCAACTGGTTGTCATCCGATGCGGTGCAGCACGGCGGTGATCGCGAGGTCCACTGTGTACTCGTACTCGGCCTCGCGGTCGAACCGGGCGAGGTGCGCCGCGGCGTCGGCCAGCGCGGGCAGCCCGCTGGCGGCGAGCGTGTCCTCGCGGTCGTTGTTCCCGAACGCCGCAGCCGCCGACACCTCGCGCAGCAGCGTGCCGATCAGCGTGGCGAGCAGCATCCGCAGCATGTGCACGGCCTCCTCGGCGCCCGCGCCCGCGCCGCGCAGCACCGCCAGCACGGCGTTGACGGGGGCGAGCGCCTGGTGGGAGGCGAGCTGGCGGGTCAGCACGAGCGGAGCGGCCTGCGGGTGTTTCAGGGCCTGGTCGCGGAAGCTGTCGGCGATGGCGCGCAGGTCGCGGCGGGCGTCGCCGGTGGGTGCGGGAAGGACCAGGCCGCCCAGCAGGTGCTCGGTGACGGCGTCGAGCAGGCCGTCCTTGCCGTCGACGTGGTTGTAGAGGCTCTTCGCGTCCACCCCGAGTGCCCGCGCGACCGAGCGCATGCCCACCGCCGCGGTGCCTTCCGCGTCGATGACCTGCAGCGTGGCCGCGACGATCGACTCGCGGGACAGCAGCGGCGTGCGGGGGCGGCCTCGGCGGGTTCCGGTCACCCGGCCATTGTGCCTTGCGGATGTCCACGGTGTGGGTTTAGCGTTTAACCCACACCGTGGGTAATGGAGGGCCGATGCGCTTCCCCTGGGGCACGACGGCGGATCTGCCGACGATCGGAACCGAGATCGACACGCTTCGCGGCCTGGACGTCGAGGGCGGGCCGGGCGCACGGCTGCGGGTCGCACGGGAGCGCGGACTGGCGTTCCGCGGCGAGTTCGCGTCGACCGGCACGCCGGACGGCGTGGTGACGTGCGACCTGGTGACGCTGCCGTACCCGACGCGGTTCGGGCTGTTCCGGGCGTCGCGGGCGATCGCGCCGTTCCTGTCGATCACCAACCGGATGCTGGTGATCCGCTGGCAGGACCGGGTGTTGCTGTTCGAGCCGAGCGACCACGAGATGGGCCGCTACACGCCGTACTTCGACGACCTGTCCGCGCGCACGCCGGGGTTCGTCGAGCGCCGCGTCGTGAGGTCCCACGGCACCGTGCCCGGCCACCTCGCGCGGCTCGGGATCGCGCCGGAGGACGTCGACTACCTGATGTTCGACCACCTGCACACCCAGGACCTGCGGCGCTGGATCGGCACGAGCAGCTCCGAGGCGTTCTTCCCCAACGCCAAGGTGATCGTGCAGCGCGACGAACTGGCGGCCCTGGCGGAGCTGCACCCGTTGCAGCAGCCCTGGTACCAGCCCGCCGCCTACCGCGACGTGCCGGCGGAGGCGTTCCTGCCGATCGACGGCTCGGTCGTGCTGGGGCCGGGCGTCGCGGTGGTCAAGACCCCCGGTCACGTGTTCGGCAACCAGAGCCTCGTGCTCAACACCTCGACCGGCATCTGGGTGAGCAGCGAGAACGTGATCGCCGCGGAGGCACTGGTGCCCGAGCACTCGTCGCTGCCCGGCCTCGCGAGCTGGGCGCGGCGGTGGCAGCAGGAGGTCGTGCTCAACGCGAACACCGTCGAGACCACCGCCGACCAGTACAACTCGATCGTGCTGGAGAAGACGCTCGCCGACCCCAGCCAGGCCGATCCGAGGTTCCCCCAGTTCTTCCCGTCCAGCGAGCTCACCGGCGCCTGGACGAACCCCGGCACCGCGCCCACGTTCAGCCACGGCCGCATCGTCCACTGAGGAGCTTTGATGTCCGACCGGTTCACCCTGCCCGCGCGAGAGGTCCTCCAGGCCAGGGAGAAGCTCGTGCTGGACCACTTCCGCGACGAGGTGGCCCACGACTGGGACGCCACGCTGTCGACGTTCCCCCACCCGCACTACGAGATCATCGCCCAGATGGTCGTCCACGACGGCGACAGCGCGGTGCGGCAGTACTACACCGACACGCGCGTGGCGTTCCCCGACCAGCACCACGAGCTGATCTCGTTCCGGCACAGCGTCGACGCCGTGATCGTGGAGTTCTGGCTGCTCGGCACGCACCTCGGGCCGTTGGGCGGCATCCCGGCCACCGGCGGCACGCACCGCACGCGGATGACCGCGTACTTCATCTTCGACGAGAACGAGAACCTCGTCACCGAGCGGATCTACTTCGACCAGCTGTCCGTGCTGAAGCAGCTGGTCGGCGGGATCGACCGGCGCAGGCCGAGCGGGCTGCGCAAGCTGCTGCAGGTGCTGCGCGGGATGCTCGCGATGTCGGGCGGACGGCCGGATCCGCGGCTGACCAGCACCACTCCCCCGGCCCTCTAGTCAGCGGCGGGTGTTCCAGCCGGGCGTGATCCGCACGGTGCCCTCCTCGGGCTCCACCCGGTGCCGGGCGACGTGCCTGCCGCCCTTCGGCTTGTCCGGCTTCTTCGCCATCAGCATCAGCACCACCGCGACGATCAGCCCGAGCGTCGCGAGCCCGGCGGCCACGGCCCGCGCGGCCGGGTGCTGCAGGACCAGCGTGCTGATCGTCAGTGCGAGCACGAGCGCGGCGATCGGGCCGATGACGGCCATGTCGTTGCGTTCCTGCGGCGGCTCGGCCGGCTCGATGACCTGGACCGGCGCGCGCGTTTCGATCGTCTCGAAGTGCTGCGGATGGGCCGGAGGCCGCACGCCGGGGGGAACCGTCACACCCAGCATGCTGCCTGAGGAGGGCGCGCCGCCGCAAACCTCGCCTTCGCGGTCCGGTCCGTGTTCCCATGTAGCCGCTGGGCAAAGGGAGGTCCGTCATGTGCCGGTGGCTCGCGTATTCCGGTTCGCCGGTGCTGTTGGAGGAACTGCTCTACGCGCCGGAGAACTCGCTGGTCATGCAGTCGAAGCACGCCCGGCTGGGCGCGACGGCCGTGAACGGGGACGGGTTCGGCATCGGCTGGTACGGCAGCACGAGCACGCCCGGACTGTTCCTGAGCACCGAGCCGGCGTGGAACGACCGCAACCTCCGCGAGCTGTCCGCGCAGATCACCGTCGACCGGGTGTTCGCCCACGTGCGGGCGTCCACCGGCGGCGCGGTGCAGCGGTCGAACTGCCACCCGTTCCGCTGGAAGAACTGGTTGTGGATGCACAACGGTCTCGTGGCGAAGTTCCCGCTGGTGCACCGCGAGCTGGCGCTGGCGATCGACCCGCTGCTGTTCCCGCTGATCGAGGGCTCGACGGACTCCGAGATCATGTTCTACCTCGCGGTCAGCTTCGGCCTGGAGCAGGACCCGCCCGCCGCCGTCGCGCGCATGGTCGAGTTCGTCGAGGACGTCGGCCGGCGTGCGGGCGTCGAGTACCCGATCCAGATGACCGTCGCGGTCACCGACGGCTCCACCACCTGGGCGTTCCGCTACTCGAGCCGAGGCAAGTCGCGGACGCTGTACCACAGCACCGACGTGACGACGCTGCGCCGCCAGTACCCGGACAACCCGGCGCTGCACGACCTGGCCGACGACTCGCGCCTCGTCGTGTCCGAACCGCTGGGCGACCTGGTGGGCGCCTGGCAGGAGGTGCCGGAGTCGACGTGCGTGGTCGTGCGCCCCGGTGTCGCGGAGGAACTGCTGCCGTTCAAGCCGTGAATCGTCAGGCAATCGTCAGATAGCCGGGGAACTTCCGTCACTAGCGTCGAGTGCTGCCCGCCGCCACGGACCCCTCGGAAAGGTTCCTCATGCTCACCACCGCAGCGGCAGCACTAGTGGCCCTCACCGCCCTCGCCCCCACGGACGCGGCGGAAGAACCCGCGGCGACCATCGAGGTCGTGACCGTCAACGGATCGGGTTGCCCGGCAGGCGACGCCGACGTGAAGACGTCCGGCAGAACGTTCACCATCGACTACCACACATTCCTGGCACGCGCGGGCGGCGGCTCGTCACCCGTCGACATGCGCAAGAACTGCCAGGTCAACCTCCGCGTGTCCGTGCCCGACGGCTACACCTACGGCCTGGCGCGCACCACCTACGAGGGCTACACGCACCTGCAGGACGGCGCGACGGCGTTGAACCGCGTCAACACCTACATCCAGGGCATGACGTCGAGCGCCACCGTGAACCACGCGTTCACCGGGCCGTTCAGCGACGACTGGCAGACCACCTACCGGCCGGACCCGGCGGAGACCCAATGGGTGCCGTGCGGTGAACGGCGCAACATCAACATCAACGCCGAGGTGCGCGTGATGCTCGGGTCGGCGGATCCCGACCGGCTGAACTTCGCGATCGTCGAGTCGAGCCGCGGGACGGTGCGGGTCAAGCGCTGCTGAGCACCGGCTGGGCGGCGGCCGGGTGATCCGGTCACCGCCCGGTCCTAGCCGAGCACGACCGCCAGCCAGTGGAACCCGGTCCACGACCACCACGTGACCTTCGGGAACGCCACCCCCGCGATGGCGACGCCCACGAACATGAACGCGAACTCGCCGCCCGCCTTCCTCGTCGTCAGCACCGACGTGAGCGCGGCGAGCGCCGGGAGCACCACCAGCACCCAGCTGAAGTAACCCGCGACCACGCAGAAGAGGCAGATCGCGGCGGCCAGTTCCGGTGCCGGGCGGCCGGCTGACCGCGCCCACTTGACGAGCGTCCACACGGGCAGGCCCAGCAGGAGCAGCGTGAGCGCGGTGAAGAAGAGCTTCTGACCTTCGGACAGCGCGGGCATCCTGGGCACCTCCCGGATGACCACGCCCAGCAGGAACAGGCCGAGGCCCGGCAGCACGCCGCTGATCACGTCGGTCGTGCGCACGGCCGCTGCCGGGGATTTCGGCCGTGCGTGCTTGCGCTTCTCCCGCTCGAGGGTTCTCTCCTGCTCGCGGATCTTCTCCTCGGCCTGCGCGAGCTTGCGACGGATCGTGATCTCCGCCTCGGACCTCGTCTTCGCCTCCGTTTCAGCCGCCGCGGTCCCGAAGAGATCGGCCGCGAGCTCCTCCAGCGCCTGCTGGACCTCCACCTGGATCGCGTGCACCTCGTCGAGCGCCTGACGGCAGTAGGTCAGCACGTCCCACTCGTCATCGGACCTCGTGGGAAGAGCGAACCGAGCGGTGGTGCGCTGGGGCGGTTCGGGCTCCGCCTGTCCCCGCGAGAAGGCGATCCACCGGGTGCGCAGAGCGTCCTCGATCCGCACCAGGAACCGCTGCTCGACGTGCACCTCGACCAGTGCCTGCTTCGCCCGCGCGTACTCCACCTCGAGCTCGCGGATGTACTCGGTGAGCCGCTCGTGCTCTTGTCTGAGGTGCTGGTTCTCGTTGACCACGTGGTCGAGCTTCTCGTTCAGCACCGCCTGTTCCGCGGCGGCGCGCGCCCGGTCCTCCTGGAGTATCCGCGCCACCTGCACCACGGCCGGGAAGACGTCCCGCACCCTGGAGAACTGCTCCTCCAGGCGGCCGAGCTCCCGCACCTGACGTTCGCGCAGCTCCTCGATGTGTTCCTGCTGTGATGCCAGGTGCTTCTCCTGCGCGGCGAGCAACCGGTTCATCCACTCGATGTCCGTGGTGCCCGCGAGCTTCTGCAGGTAGAAGTTGTAGTTGTTGTGTTGTTGCGCGTTGTCGCCGATCACAAAACCAGAGCTGTCGTGCGCATCGGTGATCCCAGGAGGGACCGGCTGCTCGGGGTCCGCCGACATGGTGACCACCACATCACGGCGGCGCCGGAGCGGCAAGGACTTCAGACCCGTTGCGCGGCAGGCGCTTTCGCCGTGATCAGCTGGTTCAGCACCGCCGCGCACACCGCCAGGCCGCCGAACCCGTACGCGAGCCACGCCGGCGCTCCCCCGCCCGCCAGCACCATGCCGCCCAGCCCCGCCCCGAGCGACGAGCCGAGGTAGATCGCGGACGCGTTGAGCGACACGGCGACCGGGCCCTCCAGCGGTCGCGCCGCCATCACCCGGTGCTGCTGGGTGGCCGGGCAGCTCCAGGCGCTCGCGCCCCACAGGAAGACCAGCAGGGCCGGTGGGCCGACGGGCAGCAGCGCCAGGCTCGCGCCCATCACGGTGAGCAGGACGCCCATCAGCGTGCGGGTGTCGCGCCAGCGGTCGATCACCGCGCCCACCAGCAGGTTGCCGGCGAGCCCGCCCAGGCCCCAGATCACCAGGTACGCGGTCACGTTGTCGCGGTTCAGGATCGGGGCGATGTAGGTGTAGGTGCCGAGGCTCGTGAGCGTGGAGAAGACGGTCACCAGCACGATCGACAGGACGTGCCGGTCGGCCAGGACTCCCAGCCTGGCGCGCAGCGACGGCGGTGCGGCGGGCGGGATGGCGGGCAGCGACACCGCCACCCCGCACATCGCCACCACCCCTAGTGCGGTGACGAGCCAGAACGTGCCGCGCCAGCCGACGTGCGACGCGAGCAGCAGGCCCAGCGGCACGCCCGCGACGGTGCCGGAGCTCAGGCCGATGGTGATCAGCGCGAGGGCTCGGCCCCGGCGTTCGGGCGGGACCAGAGCGGCCGCGGTGGCCGCCGACATCGGGGAGTACAGGCCCGCGCCGAAGCCCGCGATCACCCGTGACAGCAACAGGAACGCGAGCGAGGTCGCCACGGCGCTCAGGGCGTTGCCGACGGTGAAGACGGCCAGGGCGGACAGCAGGACGACGCGCATCGGCTTGCCGGTCACCAGGGTCGCGGCGATCGGCGAGAGAAGTGCGTACGACAGGGTGAAGACGGTGACGAGCTGGCCCACCGCGGGGACCGGTTGGTGCAGGGAGGCGCTGATCTGGGGCAGCACGCCGGCCACGACGTACGCGTCCAGGCCCAGCGCCACCATGCCGGGCAGGAGGGTGAAGACCTGGCGCATCAGACGCTCCGGACCGCGCCGCTGCACCGCGAGCCCCGCCGGGTCTCAGCCATCACACGCTCCAAGCCGCTGGGCTGCCCACCCAGCCACTGACCACCCGCCATCACACGCCCCGAATCGCCGCGCTGTCCGCCCATCCCTCGACTCCCCAGTCCCGCAGGGCCGAAGCGGTGTGCTGGCCCGCGTACGGCGCCACCGACGGCACCCCGGTCTCCGAGCGGGAGAACCGCGGCGCGGGACGGGGCTGGTGCTGCCCGCCGACGTCGACGAACGAGCCGCGCGCCTGCAGGTGCGGGTGCCCGGCGACCTCGGAGGGCGCCAGCACCGGTGCCACGCAGGCGTCCGAGTCGGCGAAGATCTTCTCCCACTCCGTGCTGTCGCGGGACAGGAAGGCCTCGCCGATCTTCACCGACAGCAGCGGCCAGCCGGACTCGTCGTACTGGTCGGGCAACGCGACCTCGCCCAGGCCGAGCTTGTCCAGCAGCTCGCGGTAGAAGTGCGACTCGACCGCGCCGACCGACAGGAACCGGCCGTCGGCGCACTCGTAGGTCGTGTAGAACGGCGCGTCGACCACCGTGACGCGGCCGGGGGTGTTGCGCCACTGGTCGATCAGCACGGACAGCAGCGCGGTGCCCTCGACCATCGCCGCGTCGACCACCTGGCCCTGGCCCGAACGAGCGCGTTCCAGCAGCGCCGCCTGGATGCCGATCACCAGCTGCAGCGCACCGCCCGCGAAGCTCGACAGGTAGTACGGCGGCGGCGTGGCGGGGACCTGGCCCGGCACCGACAGCGCGCCCGTGACGCCGAGGAACGTGATGTCGTGGCCCGCGCGCCTGGCCAGCGGGCCGTCCTGGCCCCAGCCGGTGACGCGGCCGTAGACCAGCCGCGGGTTGCGCGCCAGGCACACCTCCGGGCCGATGCCGAGCTTCTCCGCGCTGCCGGGCCGTCCGCCCTCGACGACCACGTCGGCGGCCGCGACGAGGTCCAGCACGACCGCGGGACCGTCCGCGTGCTTCAGGTCGACGGCGACGGACCGGCGGCCGCGGCCCAGCGGGTCGGGCGACGGCTCGACGGGCGCGGCGGGCACCTGGGCCGCCCGGTCGATGCGCAGCACGTCCGCGCCGAGGTCCGCGAGCACGGTCGCGGCGAACGCCCCGGCGACCGACCCGCCGATCTCCAGCACCCGCACGCCTTCCAACGGACCAGGCACAGCCCCTCCAACCACTTGACGACGACGCTGCCCAGACTTCCCGCGCGGGCGCGCGAAGTCGCTACGAGGTCCCGTAGTGACCGCGGCGGGCGAACCCACCTAGCTTCGGCGCCAAAACGAGAGGAGCAGCAGTGTCTGTGGTCTACACGGCGGAGGTCACGTCGAGCGGGGACGGCCGGCAGGGCGCGGCGACGTCCGCCGACGGGGTGCTCGACCTGAAACTGACCAGCCCCAAGGAGGTCGGCGGCAGCGGCGAGGGCACGAACCCCGAGCAGCTCTTCGCGGCCGGGTGGGGCGCGTGCTTCCACTCGGCGCTGCGGCTGGTGGCGCGCAACGCGAAGGCCGATCTCACCGACAGCACCGTCACGGTCTCGGTGGACCTGGTGAAGGGCGAGGACGGCTACCACCTCGGCGCGCACATCGTCGCCACGCTGCCCGGTCTCACCCAGGAGCAGGCCGACGACCTGGTCGGGCAGGCGCACCAGCGTTGCCCGTACTCCAAGGCCACCCGCGGCAACATCGACGTCGAAGTCACCGCCAAGGTCTGACCGCGCCAAAATGGGGGATGCCGGTGGCATCCCCCATTTTTCGCTGCACCATCAGGCCGACGCGGCGGCCTTCGCGGCCAGCGGCAGGGCCGAGGCGATCCGGTCCAGCGCCGCGTCGTCGTGCGCGGCCGACAGGAACCACGACTCCAGCGCGGACGGCGGCAGGTAGACGCCCTGGTTCAGCATCGCGTGGAAGAACGCGTTGTACCGGAACGTCTCGCTGGCCTTCGCCGCCTCGAAGTCCGTCACCGGCTCGGCGGCGAAGAACACCGAGAACATGTTGCCGCTGTGCTGCAGCTGGTGTTCGACGCCCTCGCGGGCCAGCGCGTCCGAGATCATGCCGCCGACCACCGTCGCCGTCGCGTCGAGGTGCGTGTACACGTCGGGCGTGCAGTGCCGCAGCGTCGCCAGACCTGCTGCCGTGGCAACGGGATTGCCCGACAGCGTGCCCGCCTGGTACACCGGGCCGGCCGGGGCGAGGTGGGCCATCACGTCCGCGCGGCCGCCGAACGCCGCCGCCGGGAAACCGCCGCCCATGACCTTGCCGAACGTGAACAGGTCGGCGGCCACGCCCTCGCGGCCGTACCAGCCGGCGCGCGAGAGCCGGAAGCCGGTCATGACCTCGTCGGAGATCAGCAGGGCGCCGAACGCGGACGTCAGCTCGCGCAGCCCGGCGGTGAAGCCGGGGGCGGGCGGGACGACGCCCATGTTGCCCGGCGACGCCTCGGTGATCACGCACGCGATCGTGTCCGGGTTCTCGACGAAAGCCGCACGGACGGCGTCGAGGTCGTTGTACGGCAACACGATCGTGTCACCGGCCTGTGCGCCCGTGACGCCGGGGGTGTCCGGGAGCGCGAACGTCGCGACACCGGAACCCGCCGCGGCCAGCAGCGCGTCGACGTGGCCGTGGTAGCAGCCCGCGAACTTGATCACCTTGGTGCGGCCGGTGAAACCGCGCGCCAGGCGGATCGCGGACATCGTCGCCTCGGTGCCGGAGCTGACCAGGCGCACCGACTCGACCGGGTCCACGCGGGCCACGATCTCCTCGGCCAGCAGGACCTCGTTCAGCGTCGGCGTGCCGAACGACGTGCCCTGACCGATCGCCTCGTACACGGCCTCCTGCACGGCCGGGTGGGCGTGACCGAGGATCATCGGGCCCCACGAGCAGATCAGGTCGACGTACTCGCGGCCGTCCGCGTCGGTGATGTACGCGCCCTTGCCGCTCTTCATGAACCGCGGCGTGCCGCCGACCGCGCGGAACGCCCGCACCGGCGAGTTCACCCCGCCCGGCACGGTCTTCTGCGCGCGCTCGAACAACGCCTCGGACTCGGGAGCGGAAGCCGGCTCACCGAGATCCACAATGGACAGAGTCATGTCAGGCTTCCTTCGCGATCACGTGAGCGGCGTCCAGGATCTTCGTGCCCTCGGCGAGCACCCGGACGGGGTTGAGGTCGAGCTCGAACCCGCCCTCCCAGCCGGACACCAGTGCCGCCACGGTCTCCAGCGTCCGCACCAGCGACGGGACATCGGCCGCGGCACGGCCGCGGGCGCCGTCCAGCAGCGCCCTGCCGCGCAGCTCGCCGACCATCTGCGCCGCGTCACCGGGCGCGAGAGGCAGCAGCCGCGAGGTCGCGTCGTCCAGCGCCTCGGTGAAGATGCCACCGAGACCCAGGGTCAGCACCGGACCGAGGTCGGAGGTGCGCACGCCGATGATCAGCTCGACGCCCTCGCCGACCAGTTCCTCGACCAGCACCCCGCCACCGAACGCGGACAGCGCTTCGAACGCGTACGCCGCGTTCTCCGATGACACGCCGACCTTCACCGCGCCGACGTCGGTCTTGTGCACCAGGCCCGGCACGACCGCCTTGAACACCGCGGTCCCGCCGACCTCGTCCACCACGGCCTTGGCCTCGGACGCCGACGCCACGACCCGCCCCACCGGCACGGAGAGACCCGCCTCCGACAGCAGGGCCTTCAGCTCCGGCTCGGTCAGCTCACCCGACGGTGCCGGAACCCCCAGGCCCGCCAGCGCATCCGACGGACGCGGCTTGCTCACCTGCCACAGCGCGGCCGCCGCCCGCACGGCACGGGCCGGCGACGGGTAGTCCGGCAGGCCGGCCTCCCGCAGCGTCGCGCGGGCGTTCGGCGCGAGGAAGTCCGCACCGGTGCGGGACACCAGCACCGGCTTGCCCGACTTCTCCGCCACCTTCGCGAGCGCCCGCACGGCCTTGTCGACATCGCCGTCGGTCATCACGCAGAAGCAGCCGATGATCATGTCGACGGTGTCGTCCGCGGCGATCACGTCCAGCGAACGGTCGAACAGCGAGGGGTCGCTCAGCACGGCCGCCGTGATGTCGACCGGGTTGTTCGCCGAACCGAAGCTCGGGATGATCTCGGCCAGCGCCGCCCGCGTCTCGTCCTTCAACGGCGTCAGCTCAAGACCCTGCGCCACCACGTCGTCCGCGGCGAGGATGCCCGAGCCGCCGGACGTGGTGACGATCGCGACGCGCGGCCCCTGCGGCCTGCGCGGCGAGGCGAACGCGTCACCGGCGTCGAGCAGCTCGTCGATGTCCCCGGCCCGCACGATGCCGAACTGCCGCAGTGCCGCGTCCAGCACCCGGTCGTCCGTGGCGAGCGCACCGGTGTGCGAGGCGGCCGCGCGGCCGCCTTCCTCGCTGCGGCCGGACTTCAGCAGCGCCACCGGCTTGCCCGACGACGCGAGCGACCGCAGCGCCTCGACGTCCGGCACGTTCTCCAGGTAGCCCAGCAGCCCGGTGCACGACGGCTCGGCCGCCAGCTCGGCGAGGACCTCCAGCGCGGAGACGTCGGCGTCGTTGCCGGTGGTGATCACCCAGCCGGGGCGCATGCCGCGCTCGATGCCCAGCGACGCCGCGCCGAAGCCCAGCGCGCCGCTCTGCGAGACGATGCCGAGCCCGCCGGGCTCCAGCGACACCACGGCCTCGGCCGAGAACAGCGGGCTGAAGGTCGCCATCACCTTGTTGCCGAAACCGACGGCACCGATGCAGTTCGGCCCGATCAGCCGCAGTCCACCGGCCCGCGCCCGTGCCACGGTCTCGGCCTGCAGCGCCGCGCCCTCGTCACCGGTCTCGGCGAACCCGGACGACGCGATGATCGCGACCTTGATGCCGGCGGCCACGCAGTCGTCGACGGCGGCGGGCACCCGATCGGCCGACACCACGATGAACGCGAGGTCGATCGGGCCGGGAGCCTCCAGCACCGACGGGTAGGCCTGGTAGCCGAGGATCGTGCCGCCCTTGGGGTTGATCGGCAGGATGCGGCCGGGGTAGCCGTAGCGCTGCAGGTACGCGACGGGCTTGCGGCCCAGCGCGCCCTCGCGCTCGGTAGCGCCGATGACCGCGACGGACTCGGCGTTCCACAACAGGGACAGGTCACTCATGCCACAACCTCACTCGGTTCGCCGGGAACGTCGAACAACTTCCCCAGCACTTCCACGTACCGGGAGCCGTCCGGGGCCCCCGCCAGCTCTCGGGCCCGCACAGTGGGCCCGTGCAACACCTTCTCGACGATCCGGTGCACCGACAGCGTGATCTCCGAGCGGTGCTGCTCGTCGAACGTCGGCACCTTCCGGAACAACCGGCCCAGCTCGGCCTCCGCCGTCGTCGACGCGACGGTCCGCAGCTTCACCAGCGCCGGCGCCACCTTCGCGGCCCGTTGCGCCGCGAGGAAACCCTCGACCTCGCTTTCGATCAGCGCCCGCACCGAGGCCACACTGGACAGTGCCGCCTCGTCCGGCCCGTTGCCCGCCAACGTCTCCAGGTCGACCAGCGACACCCCGTCGACCTTGGCCACGTCACCGGCGATGTTGCGCGGCAGCGCCAGGTCCAGCAGGAACAACGGCGAACCGGCGCGGTGCCGCACGGCCTCCTCCGCGTCCGCAGCGGTGATCAACGCCCCGGTGCCACCGATGCACGTCACGACGAGGTCCACCTCTGCGAGCAGACTGGGGAGCTGCTCCAGACCGAACCCGTTGCCCCCTGTGGTCTCCGCGAGCCGCGCGGCCTTCTCCGGCGTGCGGTTCGCCACGTCGATCCGCGCCAGTCCGCTGCCGCGCAACGCCGCCACGACCACACCGGCCATCGCCCCCGCGCCCACGACGAGCGCCGAACGACCGGACATCGCGCCGACGACGTGTTCCAGCGCGGACAGACCGACCGTGGCGAGCGAGCGCCCGGCGCGGTTGATGTCGGTCTCGGTGCGGACCCGCTTGCCCACCCTGATCGCGGACTGCACCAGCTGGTTGATCAGCGGACCGGCCGCGCCGAGGCGGCGCGAGCGGTCCAGCGCGTCCTTGACCTGGCCGAGGATCTGGTCCTCGCCGATGACGATCGACTCCAGGCCGCTCGACACCGAGTACAGGTGCCGCACCGCGTCCGCGCCCTCGTGCTGGTAGAGGAACCTCGATGCGTCCTCTTCGGACAGACCGAGGCGCTCGACCAGCTTGGCGCGCAACGAGGATTCAGCGGAATCGGACCGCTTCTCGACGTAGAACTCCATCCGGTTGCACGTCGACAACGCGTAGACGGCCCCGAACTCGTCTTCCGAGTTGATCTCGCCGAGCACCGCGTCCAGGTCCTCGCCGGAGATCACGACGCGCTCCAGCACGTCCACCGGGGCCGAGGAGTGGCTGATGCCCAGCACGGTCAGCTTGACGTCTCCCACGCTCATCGCTCCAGACGTGTGGCGAACTCGGTCGCCCAGTAGCTGATGATGATCGACGCGCCGGCGCGCCGGATGGAGTTGAGGCTCTCCAGCACGACCTGGTCGCGGTCGAGCCAGCCCTTCGCGGCGGCGGCCTCGATCATCGAGTACTCACCGGAGACCTGGTACGCGGCAACGGGAACGTCGACGTGCTCGGCGACCAGGCGCACGATGTCGAGGTAGGCGCCGGCGGGCTTGACCATCACGAAGTCCGCGCCCTCGGCCAGGTCGAGGTCGACCTCGCGCAGCGACTCGCGGATGTTGCCGGGCACCTGCTGGTACGCGCGGCGGTTGCCCTTGAGCGACGACTCCACGGCGTCGCGGAACGGGCCGTAGAACGCCGAGGCGTACTTGGCCGAGTAACCCATGATCGGCACGTGGGAGAAGCCCGCGGCGTCGAGCTTCGCGCGGATCCGGCCGACCTGACCGTCCATCATGGCGCTCGGCGCGATCACGTGCGCCCCGGCTTCTGCCTGCACCACGGCCATGTCCGCGAGGCGTTCGATGCTGGCGTCGTTGTCGACGTCGCCATCGGGGCCGAGCACGCCGGTGTGGCCGTGGTCGGTGTACTCGTCGAGGTTCACGTCGCCGATCACGACGGTCGCGTCACCGACCTCCTCGACGACGTCGCGCAACGCCACCTGGAGGATGCCCTCGGGGTCGGTCGCGCCGAGGCCCAGCGGGTCCTTCTCCACCGGGATGCCGAACAGCAGCAGGCCACCGACGCCCGCGCTCACGGCCTCCGCGGCGGCCTTGCGCAGCGACTCGCGGGTGTGCTGGTAGACGCCGGGCATCGAGCTGATCTCGCGCGGCTGGTCGATGCCCTCGCGCAGGAACAGCGGCTGGATCAGGTTGCTCGGGTGCAGCCGGGTCTCCGTGGCGAGCCGGCGCAGCGCGGGCGTGCGACGGAGCCGACGGGGCCTGGCGACGGGGAACTGAGAAGACATCAGATGGCCTTTCCGAGGAAGACGTTCTCGACGTGCTCGGTGAGCGCGTCGCCGGGCCGGCGGAACCAGTAGCCCGCCGTGGAGCGGTTCACCACGCCGAGGCGGCCGAGGTTCACCGCGAGTTCCGCTTGCCGCACCAGGAGTCCGGCGGGGTCGATCACCGGAACGCCGTGCAGCTCCTTGGTGCCGAGGTGCCAGAAGATCTCCGCCGGGATGCCCTCGCCGGGGATCAGCACCTGGGCGCCCTTGTCCACGGCCTTCTTCGCGGCGGCGTCGAACACCTCGACGAACCGGTCGAAGTCGCCGTCGAGCGCCTGGCGCACGGCCTCGTGACCGTCGTCGACCAGCTCGTAGGCGGCGAGACGGCCGGTCAGGCCGTAGCGTTCGATGTTCTCGGTGATGATCTCGCGCAACGCGGGCATGAACCCGAGGACACCGAACTTGTAGCCGAGCATCGCCGAGTAGAAGAAGCTCGTCTCGCCGTAGCCCAGCGTCGGGATGGACGTCTGGGCGCGGCCGTCGTGCAGACCGGGGTCCTGCCCGGCGGCGATCACCCACGCGTCGAAGCCCTGCCGTTCGGCTTCCACCGCGCCACGGGCGAAGTAGGCGTTGAAGTGGATCTGCAGCGCCCCGAACTTCACCAGGTCGAACGGTGTCTCGGTGTCGTAGGTGTCTTCGGGGAGCGTCTTGATGACGATCTCGGTGCCGGGCGAGGCGACCTCGGCGAGGTGCTTGCGGTACCACTCGTCGAGCAGCGGCAGCCGGCCCTCGACGGTGTGCTTGTGGAACCAGATCTTCATGAGGCAGCGGACCCTTCGAGTAGGGGCACCGAATCGAGCATCGATGCCTGGACGAGGTACTGCGCCGCTTCGGCGGGATCGCTTGCGGTGGCGGCGAGTTGACGCACCGCGGCGTCGACGCTGCCCGCTTGTCCGTCCACCCCGGACACTCGTGCTTCGCTGCGCGGGATGACGTGGTCGGTGACCACGTTCCGGCGGCGTCGCGCGGCTTCGTCGAGCAGTGCGCTTCCGTGAATCAGGGCGGTGGCGAGGTCGACCGCGTCGTGGATGCCGCAGTTCATGTTCATGCCACCGGCGGTGGAGGTGAGGTGGGCCGCGTCGCCCGCGAACAGCACGCGTCCCACCCGGTAGTCGTCGATCACCCGGCGCGAGGTGCGGTAGGTGTGCGCGTCCCGCACCTCGATCCGGTCGGCCAGCGTCGGCAACGCCTTGTGCAGCAACGCTTCCACCGAGAAGTCGGCTTGGTGCGGCACGCGCAGGATCACCCGCCAGTGGTCCGGCAGCCCGAGGACGCTGCACGACCCGGCCGGGTCCCGGAAGTACGTCATCGGCGAGAGGCCGGGCAGCAACCCGTCCAGCTCGGTGGTCGTGATGACGCGCAACGCATAGGTGGGGTACTCGACGCCGGGGAAGTCCAGGCCCAGCTTGGAGCGGACCGTGCTGTGCGCGCCGTCCGCGGCGATCACGTGCTCGGCGCGGATCGTGCCGTCGGACGTGATCAGCTCGACGCCGTCGGCGTTCTGCCGGACGTCGACGACCTCGGTGTTCCAGCGGACGTCCGGAACGTGCTTGAGCAGCAACGGGGTCAGCTCGGTCTGCTCGGCGTGCAGCCGGAACGGGTGCGCGGTCCGGTCGGCGATGGCGTCGTAGCTCATGCGCGTCAGGAGCTCGCCGGTCCGGCTGCGCCACTGCAGGTCGTGCACCTTGCGGCCGCGCGCGATGAACTCGTCGGCGACACCCAGCCCGGCCAGGAGGTCGAGCGTGGCCGGGTGGAACGTCGACGCCCGCGAGGCGGTGCTCAGCGAAGGACCTCGTTCGAGCACGGTGACGGGGACGCCGGCCCGCGCCAGCACCAGCGCGGCGGTGAGGCCGACCGGTCCGGCACCGACGACCACGACCCCAGGGCTCGCGCTCACGGCGCCAGCCGCCAGTCCACGATCGCGTCCGGCACGAGCCGGTCCAGCGCCCACCACGCGGTGGCGAGGTTCGAGGTGAGGATCGTGCGTTCGGTGCCCGCCTTGAGCTCCTTCAGCGCCGCCAGCGTGAACATGCCGGTGCCGGTCATCAGCAGCACCTCGTCACGAGGGCGGTCCGCCGCGCGGACCTGCTCGACCAGCTCGGCGGTGGTGACGTCGTAGGGCGAGAAACCCTTGGCGGACTTGACCTTCACGATGTCGCGGACCTTGATCCCGGCGGCCTCCCAGTACCCCTGCGAGAGGTCGGTGAGCCACTGGGCGTACGGCGACACGAGCGTGACCTCGGTGGCGTCGATGCTCGCGAGCGCCGCCAGCACGGTGCGCGTGACGGTCGTGACCTCGACGCCGAACCGCACGCTCAGGTCGTCGCAGAACTCCTGCTCGCGCTCGGGCCCCTGCAGGTAGTGCGACCCGCTGCACTCGGCGACGACCGCGCGGGCGCCGAGGCGGCCGAACGACGCGATCGCGGGGGCCAGCGCCTCGTTGTACTTCGCGATCCGCTCCCGTTGTTCGAACTCGGTGAACAACGGGAAGCGGGTGGCGTGGACGTTCACATGACCGAACAGCAGCGCGGCGATCTCCGGCTCCACCGCCGCATTTCCGGACGGCACCACGACACCCAGTCGTGGGGCGGTTGGGTTGACCATTCCCCCGGTTCCTCCTCGAGTCGCGATCCAACGTCGCTGACGTTATGAGCGAGGACTGGGGAGTTCACTACGGAAGTCCGCAGAAGTGCTTGATACATCAATTCTTGCGGGATGCCGAAGGTATTTGGCCACACGACACGAAAAAGGGCCTCCCAGTCGATGACCGGGAGGCCCTTCGCCGGGCGAGGAAGGCTGGGGGTCAGGCCTTCGCCGCCGCGGGGGCCGGGGACGAAGGCGACGGTGCCTCGGCGGCCTTGGGCTTGCGGCGCACGAGCATCACCCCGGCGACGGACGCGATCGCACCGACGTAGAGCGGCCAGCCGGCGGGCTCGCCGAGCACCAGCGCGCCGAGAGCCACCGAGACGATCGGGAAGAGGTAGGTGACGGTGGACGCGACGGTCGGGCCGTCCTTGGTGATCAGCTGGAAGTTCAGCACGTACGCGAGACCCGTGCAGATCGGGCCGAGCACGGCCAGCGCGATGAGCGCGTCGGTGCGCAGGTGCAACGGCTGCAGACCGGCGAACGGCATCGCGACCAGCAACAACGCGCTCGCGGCGGTCAGCTGCGCGGCCGCCAGGGTGAGCGGCGGGATGCCGCGCCCTGCCAGGAACTTGCCCATGTAGGCGAAGCTCGCGCCGAGGCTGACGGTGCCGACGACGAACGCGACGATGCTGCTCGTGGTGCCCGCGGAGCCCGCGTTCCACGGGGCCGCGATGATGATCGTGCCGATCATGCCGAGCAGCACGCCGCCGATCTTGGTGGCGGTCAGCTTGCGGTCCTGCCCGAGCACGTACGCGCCGACGATCGTCCACAGCGGCGTCGTCGAGTTGACCACTCCCGCGACGCTCGACGACCCGTGCTGCTCACCCCACGCGAAGAGCACCCACGGAATCGCGTTGCCGAGCAGCGCGGCGATCGCGAGGTGCCCCCAGATCGGCCCGAACGCCGGCAGTTTGCCGCCGCGGCTGTACACGAACGGCAGCAGCACGACCGCGCCGAGCACCAACCGGGCGAACACCATCTGAACGGGCGAGAACGCGAATCCGGCGATTTTGATGAAGAGGAAGACCGAGCCCCAGATGAGGCCGAGCGCGATCAACCTCACCAGGCTCATCCTGGACACGGCAGCAGACATCAGAAATCCCTGTTCCTCACGTCGGTAATCCAGACCGGAGAAGTTCTGCAGCCAGCTTCACACGCGCGTGAGGAGAGTTCCATCGAGATTTTCCGCTCTCAATCGTGCAGGGAAACTTCACGATCGGCCGCCTTCGCCTCGGCCGCCGTCGCCAGCGCGCTCAGCACCGCCGCCAGGTGCGGTGCCTCCTCGCTGCCCCTGCGCACCGCCGCGAACACGTGCCGGGTGGGCTGCTCGGCGTCGAGCACCCTGATCACCACGTCCTCGCGCGGTCCCGCGTTGATGAGCCGCGGCACCAGCGCCAGGCCGAGCCCGAGCGCGACCGCGCCCAGGGTCGCCTCCCAGTCACCGATGTGGTGCACGATCTCGGGCGTGAACCCGGCCGCGATGCACGCGGCGAACGAGATGTCGCGGCACGTCCCGGTGTTGGAGAAGATCCACGCCTCGTTCGACAGGTCCGCCAGCCGCACGACGGGCGCGTGCGCGAGCGGGTGGTGCACCGGCAGGGCGACGTCGAACCGTTCGGCCAGCAGCGCGACCCGGTGGAAGCGGCGGTCGGTGGCCGCCGGGCTGTCCTTGGACTCCAGGCTCAGCACCACGTCCACGTCCCCGCGCACCAGCTGGTCGAACGAGTGCGGCGGATCCGACTCGACCAGCCGCACGCCCACGCCGGGATGGCTGTCGCGCAGCTCGCGCACGGCCGGCAGCACCAGGCCGGACAGCGTGGCCGCGAAACCCGCGACCCGAACCTCGGCCACCGAGCCTTCCGAGTACGCCTGGAGATCCGCCTGGACGCGCTCCAGCTCGGCGAAGATCTCGTTGGCCCGCCGCAGGAGCACGCGGGCGGCGTCGGTCAGCCGGACGCGGCGGCCCACGGGTTCGATCAGGCGGACGCCCGCTTCCTTCGACAGCGCCACCAGTTGCTGCGACACCGCGGACGGCGTGAGGTGCAGCGCCTGCGCCACCGCGGCGACGGTGCCGCGCTCGTCGAGCTCGCGCAGCATGCGCAGCTTGCGGACGTCCAGATCACCCATCAGCCCAGTCCCCCGATGTCTTGGTCAGCCACACCCGCTCGCCGCGCGCCGCTCATCGCAGCTCGCCGGCCCCGAGGTCCACGATGTCCGACGCGACCCGCTCCAGCAATCCCAGGTAGTGCTCGGCGGGCTTTCGCACGGTCTCTCCCGGATATGTCGTGTCCAGAACAACGTGCGTGGCGCCCAACGACTCCAGCACGTGCAGGTCGCCGCGGACCTGGTCGAGCGTGCCCTCGCCGAGCAACCGGCCGTGGTCGGGCAACGGCCGCGTGGTGAGGCGCAGCTTGATCCGCGGCACCAGCGCGGGCACCGGTCGCTCGTGCTGCTCGGCCACGCGCCGCAGCTGCGGCAGGCCGATCTGCTCCAGGTAGCCCGGCGGCACCGACGTCGGGTGCCACGCGTCGCCGAGCAGCACCGCCCGCCGCATCGCGCCGGTGCTGTGCCCGCCGACCCACACGGGAATCGGCCGCGCGGGCCGCGGGCCGGTCGCCACCGGTCCGAACCGGACGTGCGAGCCATCGAATTTCGCTATGTCGTTCGCCCACAACGCCTTCATCGCGCGCAACGACTCGTCCGCGACCCGGCCGCGCGAGCGGTAGTCGGCGCCGACCGCGGCGAACTCGGCCGGCGCCCAGCCCGCCGCGACGCCGAGCACCAGCCGGCCACCGCTGAACTGGTCGATCGACGCGGCCATCCGCGCCATCAGCAGAGGATGCCGGTACGGCAGCACGATCACCGTGGTGCCGAGCTCGATCCGGGTGGTCTGACCCGCGAGCCACGCCAGCGCGGCGAACGGGTCGTAGAACGGCGCGGGGAAGAGCCGCTCCACGTCCGGGGTGAGCGCGACGTGGTCGGACACCATCGCGAGGTGGTAGCCGAGCTCCTCGATCCTGCTCACCCAGCGCAGGATCTCGCCGGGCGCCGCGCGGTCGCCGTAGTTGGGGACGTTGACGCCGAACCTCATCGTCACTTCCTCCTCACGCCGCCAGCGCCGAGGCGAGCTGCGCCCTGCGGTTGATGCCGAGCTTGCGGTAGATGCTGGTGATGTGCAGCTCGACCGCGCGCACCGACACCCGGAACTGGGTGGCGATCTCCCGGTTCGTCTTGCCTCGCACGATCAGCGCGGCGATCCGGTGCTCGTGCGCGGTGAGAGCGCGGGCACCGGCGGCCACCGCGGCACGGGTGATGCGCGGTCCGTTCTCGATGCGGGAAATCAAGGAACCGGCACCGGAACCCATAGTGAATCCCAATTGCTGCGGTTCAGGCTCGCGGCCGGCCGGCGTTGTCAGGTCGCCGACGAGAACGTGCCACTCGCGAATCTTCACACTGCGCACCAATTTCCCTCGCACATAAGGGTCTCCGTCGACCAAACGGCGCAATGCCGAGTCGTCGGGGGCCTCGCAGAGCATCAATCCGCCCGATTCGTCCGTGTACAGGCCGCCCCCCAGCAGCACGCCGCGGACGGCCAGCTCCTCCCAGTACCTGCGATGAGCGGGCCGGACCTCGCCTAACCGCTCGTCCTCCGTCTCGAACACCATCTCGACCACGAACCGGGCCATGTGCGGATCTCCCCCTGCCGGACGTCAACCGCTGTAGTGAGTACGCCAGTACAAACTTGAACGCAAGACCGATTTTGAGTGTAGGGCTTCTCGTTCCACCCTGCGAGACCGTGGTCCGGAGACTCTCGGCGGCACCGGCAATTGCGTACGTTTGGCTTCCAGGCCTCAACCGGGGTGGCTAAACTTGGCTCCGGGTACATAGTTGTACTTGAAACCACTTTGAACCCCGGGGGGACCGTGACACACCGCCATGCCTCCATCTCCGACAGATCCAGCGCGACCGCCGGTGATACCTCCCGGCAGGTCGCGGTCGCGGGGATGTCCTGCCGCTTCCCGGAGGCGGCCTCTCTCGCCGCGTTCTGGGACCTGCTGACGGGCAACGCCGACGCCGTCGGCGAAATCCCGCGCGATCGATTCGACGTCGACGACTGGTACTCGCCGGTGCCCGCGCCGGGTAGGACGATCTCGCGGCACGGCGGGTTCCTCGCCGACGTGCGCGGGTTCGACGCGGAGTTCTTCGGCATCTCACCGCGCGAGGCCCGCGCGATGGACCCGCAGCAGCGCCTGCTGCTGGAGGTCGCGTGGGAAGCGTTGGAGGACGCGGGAATCCGGCCGTCCGAGCTGGCCGGGCGCCGCGTCGGGGTGTTCGTCGGGCAGGCCACCGCCGAGTACGGCAAGGCCGGCCGCAACGCCGGCAACCACGACGTCCGGCACGCGGCGGGCGGCGAGCTGCGGGCCGTCACGTCCGGCCGCCTGTCCTACGCACTGGACCTGCGCGGTCCGTCCATCGTGGTCGACACGGCCTGCTCGTCCTCGCTCGTGGCCGTGCACAACGCCCGCCAGGCGCTGCTGACCGGCGAGTGCGACCTCGCGATCGCGGCCGGGGTCAACGTGATCCTGCTGCCCGACGACGCGATCGCCTACTCGCAGGCGTCGATGCTCGCCCCCGACGGGCGCTGCAAGTTCGGATCCGCGCACGCGGACGGCTTCGTGCGCAGCGAGGGCATCGGCGCGGTGGTGCTGGAACGGCTGCCCGACGCACTCGACCGCGGCGACCGCGTGCACGCCGTGCTGCTCGGCAGCGCGATCAGCAACGACGGCCGCGGCAGCGGGTTCCTGCTGCAACCGGCCGTGCGCGGCCAGGCCGAGATGCTCGCGGCCGCGTACCGCGACGCCGGGCTCGATCCCTCCACTGTGGACTACGTCGAGGCGCACGGCACCGGCACGAGCGTCGGCGACCGAGTCGAGCTCCAAGCCCTGCGCGAGGTCGCCGGAGCGGGCCGGTCGACGCCGCTGCTGCTCGGTTCGGTGAAGAGCAACATCGGCCACGCCGAGGCGGCGGCGGGCATCGCGGGGCTGATCAAGGCCGTGCTCATCGCCGAGCACCGCTCGGTGCCGGCTTCACTGCACGCCCACGAGCCGGCGGAGTGCCTGGTCGGCGGACCGTTGCAGCTGGTCACCCGCAACCGGGCGCTGGAGACGGAGCAGCCGGTCCTGGGCGTCAGCTCGTTCGGCATCTCCGGCACCAACGTGCACGTCGTCCTGACCGCGCCGCCCGCCGCCGTTGCCACCGATGAACCCGTTGAGCGGCCACGGGTGCTCGCGCTGTCGGCCAAGTCGCCTGCCGCGTTGCGGGCGAGCGCGGAGGCGTACGCCGCGTTCCTCGACGAGACCGTGTCGCTGCAGGACGTCTGCTACACGGCGGCGGCGCGGCGCGACCACCACGAGCACCGGCTCGCGGTCACGGGCAGCACTCCGGCGGAGGTGCGGGCCGGGCTGCGGGAGTTCCTCGACGGCTCTGGCGCGAGCGAGGCGGGTGAGGCGGCGGACCGGCCCCCTGTCGTGTTCCTGTTCCCCGGCCAGGGCTCGCAGTGGCGTGGCATGGGCCGCGAGCTGTACGAGGCCTCCCCCGCGTTCCGCGCCGCCCTGGACGAGTGCGACGCCGCCGTCCGCCTGGAGGCGGGCTGGTCCGTTGTGGACGTTCTGACCGGCGCGCAACCCTGGCAGGAGAGCATCGACGTCATCCAGCCGCTGCTGTGGGCGGTGCAGGTGGCGCTGGCCGCGCACTGGCGGTCGTGGGGCGTCGAGCCGGACGTCGTGATCGGCCACAGCATGGGTGAGGTGGCCGCCGCGCAGGTCGCCGGTGCGCTGTCGGTCACCGACGCCGCCGCCGTGATCTGCCGCCGCAGCGCGCTCATGCGGGAGACCGCCGGCAGCGGCGCGATGCTGTGGACCGAGCTGTCCGCCGAAGGCGCGGCCGACCTCCTGGACCGCTACCGCGGCGAGGTGTGCGTGGCCGCGGACAACTCCCCCGGCACGTGCGTGCTGGCCGGTCCGGTGGAGCTGATGGAGATCGTCGCGCAGGACCTCGAAGAGCTCGCCGTCGCGTGCCGCCCGGTCAAGGACGTCGACGTGGCGTCGCACTCGCCGTTGATGGACAAGGTCGCCAAGGCGTTGCGCGAGCAGCTCGACGACCTGCGCCCGCACGCGCCCCAGGTCGACTTCCGGTCCACTGTGGAGTGCGGCAGGCGCGAGCTGGACGCCGCCTACTGGGCGGACAACGTGCGGCAGACCGTGCGGCTCAACGAGACCGTGCGGCGCGTCCTCACCGACGCCCCGCACACCGTGGTGCTGGAGATCAGCCCGCATCCGGTGCTGCTGAACGCGGTCAACGAGATCGGCCCGGCCGTGACCGTGCCGTCGTTGCTGCGCGGCGAACCCGAGCTCCGCACCGTCACGGCGGCGCTGGGCCGGCTGCACGTGGCCGGTGTGCCGGTCGACTGGGAGACCTGGCTCGGCGGCGGGCGGTGCGTGGCGCTGCCCGCCTACCCGTGGCAGCACCAGGAGTACTGGTTCGAGTCGTTCACGGTGGACACCGAGATCTCCCGCGAGATCGACACGGCGACCCTCGGCATCGCGGAAGCCCTGCGCGGGCTGCGGTTCCGCGGGCTCACGCCGCTGCCGGCCGCGGTGGTGTTCGAGGCGGTGCTCACCGCAGCCCGCGGTGACCACGCCCTGCGCAACGTCCGGTTCCACGAGCTGAGCACGGTCGACCCGGAGTCGTTACCGACGCTCACCGTGACGTTCAGGCCGGAACGCGGCGGTGTGAGAGCGTTCACAGTCCACACCGCCGAAGGCGTGCGCTGCGCGAGCGGTGAGCTCGAACGCGGCGGCCCGATCAGCACGGTCGAGCTGGACTGGGCGCTCGAACGCTGCCGCGAGTACGTGCGGGACAGCGAGTTCCACGAGCTGGCCGCGCGGCACGGCTACGAGTTCGAGGGCCCGTTCCGCGCGCTGAAGCAGGCGTGGCGCGGGCAGGACCTGGCGGTGGCCCGGTTCGACTCGGCCGGCGCGAGCACTTCTGTCGTCCTGGAGACAGGTCTGCAGGCCGTGCTGCTCGCACTCGGCTCGGCCGCGGTGCCGCTGCGCGCGGACCGGGTGCGGGTCACCGGCCGCGCGCACGGCGAGTTCTGGGCCGTGGCACGGCGGCGGCGCGGCAAGCCGGTGGTGGACGTCCGTCTCTTCGACGCCCGGCACGACTGCTTCGCCGAGCTGAGCGGCATCACCGTCCGCACCGAGGCGCCCGCCCCGCTCGTGAAGCTGAACGGCCTGGTCGCGAAGCTGCTGCGACCGACTCGGCCGCAGCAGCCGATGCCGGCGCGGCGCACCGAACCCGTGGCCGTCCCGCGCCAGGACGAGCCCGTGCGCGAGGTGGTGCTGGGCCACGTCGCCGACGTCCTCGGCACGACGCGCGACCGCCTCGACACCCGCAGGGCGCTGCGGGACCTGGGACTCGACTCCCTGATGGCCGCGCAGCTCGCCGCGCGGCTGAAGAAGTCGCTCGGGAGGACGGTTCCCCCGGCGCGGCTGCTGGGACCGGAGAACGTGGGAGCGCTCGCCGACAGCTTCGCCTGAGGAACCGTCGTCCCTGACTACTTCTTGGCCAGAATCCCGTCCATCACCAGCCGGAGGGTCGTGACGAGCTCGTTGGCGAGCGTCGTCGGCTGCTTGCCACGACCCACGTACCGGTAGAGCGTTCCCAGGTAGACGTCCCGCAGGACGTTCCCGACCAGCGTCGGGTCGACGTGCGCGGCGATCTCGCCCGCCTGCTTGCCGGCGCCGACGATCTCCGCGAACAACGACGTCGCGTACGGCTCCTCGAAGATGGGGTGGCCGCACCGCACCCATGCCGCGAGCATGACCTGTGTGGTGCGCCATTCCAGCTTGTTGATCCTCGCGAGTGCCCGCATGCAGTTCTCCAGGCACGTCTGCGCGTCCAGGCCCCCACCCGCGATCGCGCCCAGCTCTGCCCTGAGCGTGTCCCGTCGCCGCGCACCCCACGCGGCGATGACCTCCTCCTTCTTGTCGAAGTAGTTGAAGAAGGTGCCCCGCGCGACATCAGCCCGTTCGGTGATGTCCTCGATCGAGGTCTCTTCGTACCCCTGTTCGGTGAACAGCTCTATCGAGGCCGTGTACAAACGTTCGTACATGGCCCGCTTGTGCCGCTCGCGCCTCCCGACAGCCTGAGTCGGCGCCGCGGGCTCGGCCACGCGTCGCGTCCCCGCCATACGTGAACCCCCGTCTAATTGTGTACCGGAGTACAGGCTAGCGGCATGCAGGGTACGAAAATACCTTCCGATGGTGCGGAGTACCGGATTTCACCTGTCTGCAGTCACGCGTGTCCGGTCATGTCCGGTGATGGCGAGCACCACCAGCGCGCCGATGGCGAGCCACGTGTAGATGTCGCCGCAGAGGTGCTGCCACCAGGTCCACAGCATCTCCCTGTCGCCGGTGCTGGGCAACCAGTTGAACGGTCCGAGAGAGAACACCACGACCAGTGCCCCGAGCGCCAGCCCGCTTCCGTTGCGCCGCAGTGAACCCAGCGCCAGGAACGCGGGCACGCACCACACCCAGTGGTGGGACCACGAAACCGGCGAAACGAGCAGACCGGCCGTCGCGATTGCGACAAGTGCCACAACATCGTGACGAGTCCGGCGCGCCGCCACGACGGCGAGCAACAGGACGATCGCGGACAACACCACCCATAGCAACGTTTCTGCCGGTTGGCCCGGATTGAACCGATGCAGTACACCGCGCATGGACTGGTTGGCCGTGTAGGCGAGGCCGCCGACGCGGCTCGGGTCGAGCACCGCGTGGAACCAGTACTCGGCGGAGTCCCGCGGGGCCAGCAGGAACCCGGCACCGGCGAGGCCCGCGAAGCTCGCGACCGACGTGAGCGCGGCCCGGCGGTCCCCGCGCACCAGGAAGTACAGCACGAAGACCAGCGGCGTCAGCTTGATCGCGGCGGCCAGCCCGACGAGCGCCCCGCGCCACCGGCGGTCGGTGACGGCGAAGCAGTCCACGACCACGAGCGCCATCAGCACGAGGTTGATCTGACCGAAGAGGAACGTCGACCGCACCGGTTCCAGCGCGATCGCGGCGACCGGGACGGCCGCGGTGACCGTCCACACGACGTCCGGCCGCCGCGTGAGCCGTCCGGTGACCAGGAAGCAGACCACCGACAGGCACAGGAAGCCGACGACCGTCACGAGGGCGTTCGTTGCCCATACGGGCAGAAAACCGAGGCCGCTGAAGAGGACCGCGGCCATCGGCGGGTAGGTGAACGGCAGGCGCGGCCCGTCCAGCGCGCCCGGGAAGTCCACGTAGAGCGGAAGATCCCGCAGCCAGGCGATTCCCCCGGTCCGGTACACCTGCAGGTCCAGGAAGTACGTGCCCGTCGCGACCAGGACGACCGGCAGCGCCACGAGCGCCGTGAACCACAGCACTCGCGCCGCCCTGCGCGCCTTGGCCCACCGGTGCAGCGCGAGGATGCGCCGCCGCCCGGACTCGAACGCTGTGGGCGACATCGGCGGAACGTCGCCGACGAGCTGTCTGATCAACGCTGTCTCGTTCACATCTGCTTCTTGACCGATGCGCGCTTCCGCGTTGCACGTCCGGGAAGGTGATCGTCCTCACAGGAACGCTCGGGCGCGCTGCGACCACGTAGGCACATGACCCACGCCGACTTCCTCGCGTTGAAGCGCTTTCCCGCGTTGGACGGAGTTCGCGCCGTCGCCGCGCTGATGGTGGTGTTCTTCCACTACGGCGGTCCGGGATGGCTGCAGGGCTGGCTCGGCGTGCAGATCTTCTTCGTGCTGTCAGGTTTCCTGATCACGACGTTGTTGTTGCGGGAGCACGCGCGCCACGGCCGGATCTCGCTCGCGCGGTTCTACCGGCGCCGGGCGTTCCGGATCCTGCCCGTGTACTTCGTGGTCCTGCTCGTCACGGCGGCCGGGCTGCTGGTCGCCGGGCAGTTGCGGGCCGACCCGCTCGGCCGGGAGTTCGGGCTGTACCTGACGTTCCTCAACGAGTTCGGGCACGGCGGCGCGTACGGGCAGTCGTGGTCGCTCGGCGTGGAGCAGAAGTTCTACCTCGTGTGGCCGTTGCTGGCGTTCGTGTTGCTGCCCCGGTGGCGGCCGTGGGTGACGGTCGGGCTGATGACGCTCGCGTTGGCCGTCCTGCCGTTCACCGTGGCGTCCGACCCCAAGGGCTGGCCGGTGCACTACTTCACCGTGCTGGTCGGGTGCGCGCTGGCGCTGCTCATGAACAACCGGCGCGGATTCGCGTTGATCAAGCCGCTCATGACGCCGTGGGTGTCGCTGCTGTTCGTCGGCGTGCACCTGGCGGTGCCGTACCTCTCCGCCGCGCTCGACGGCGCGATCCCCGGATTCGTGGCGGTGGTGCCGATCTACGCCGTCTCAGTTGGACTGATGCTGCCGTCGTTGCTCGCGCCCGGGTTGCCGCAACGGGTGCTCTCGGCCCGCCCGATGGCGTGGCTCGGCGAACGGTCGTACTCGATCTACCTGGTGCAGGCGATCGCGCATTCGACCGTGTTGCTGCCGGGCGCGTCCGGCCTGGTCATGGCGGTGTCGACGACGATCGTCGCGATTGGACTCGCCGACCTCTGCCACCGGTTCGTCGAGCTGCCGATGATCGAGCGGGGCAGGTCGCGGACCCGCGCTGTCACAGATCCACGGGCTGACCGGTCCTTGCTGGCATGACCGAAAATCCCGCGAAGGTGGAGATCCTCGCCGAGTCCCCCGGCATCGCGCCGGTGCCGTCCGACCTGGTGGCGCGCACGATCTTGGTGACGCTGCCACCCGCCAGCCCCGGCGCGCCACCGCACCGGCATCCCGGCCCCATCTACGCGTACGTCGTGAAGGGCGCGATCGCGTTCGAGCTCGAAGGCGAGCCCGAACGCGTGATCCGGGCGGGCGAGGCGTTCTTCGAGCCCGGTGGTGACGTGATCCACTACAAGGGCGCCAACGCGTTGACGGACGAGGAGTCCGCGCTGGTGGCGATCATGATCTGCGAGCCGGGCGCACCGGTGCTCACCGTCGTCGGACCGGAGGAGCTGCAGGCACGGCGGCACCTGCGGTTCGCGGGAGAACACTAGGATCAGCGGTGTGTTCGTGAAGCTCTGCGGCCTGCGCACCGAGTCCGACGTCGCCGTGGCGGTGGAAGCCGGGGCCGACGCCGTCGGTTTCGTGCTGACCGCCAGCCCCCGCCAGATCGACGCCGGCCTCGCGCGCTCGCTCGTCGCGCAGGTGCCCGCCCACGTGCTGACCGTCGCCGTGGTGCGCGGCATCGGCCCCGCCGAGGCCGGAGAGCTGGCACTGCGGACCGGCGTGCGGGCGTTGCAGCTGCACGGCGACTACCCGAAGGCCGCGTTCGACGAGCTGGCGCACCACCCGTTCCGGCTGGTCCGGGCGACCGCGCTGGGACCGGGCACGGACGTGCGCACCGGCGCGTTCGGCGAGGAGCTGCTGCTGATCGACTCGCCGGTCGCCGGGTCGGGTGAGCAGTGGGACATCACGCGGCTGCGGGACAGCCCGCCCACCGGCACGTGGGTGCTGGCGGGCGGGCTGTCACCGGAGACCGTGGCCGGGGCGATCGGCGTGGCCCGGCCGTGGGGCGTCGACGTGTCCAGCGGCATCGAGTCGAGCCGGGGTGTCAAGGACCACGGCCGGATGCGCGAGTTCGTCGCCGCCGCCCGCGAGGTCTAGCCCTTCACGAACCCGTGGCTGCGCTCGACCTTCGCCACGTGCAGCGTGTAGCTCTGGTACCACTCGGCCCGGCCGCGCTGCTGTGCCGCGCGGTGCTCGGCGTTGCTCCGCCACTGCGTGAGGCCGTCGGCGTCGCGGAAGTAGGCGACGGTGATGCCCAGGCCACCAGGGGTCTGCGCGTGGTCGGCGCCCAGGTAGCCCGGGACGTCCTTCACCAGCTCTTCCATGCGCGCGTTGGTGTCGCGGTAACCGTCCTGGTCCTCGGTTCGCACCGTGGTGAAAACCGCCACGTAGTAGGGCGGTTCGAAAGCCTCCACCGGCTGATCGCTCATGGCGTCACCGTAGGTCGGGAGACGTCCCAGGATCCAACGTGTTTCAGGCGGCGCGGTAGCCGGGGATGTCCTCCACCCGGTCGTACACCGGCAACCCGCGCTGCCGCGCGATCCGCACGTCCTGGTCCGCGCCCGCCGACTCGCCGGGCAGCCGCAGCACCGCGTCGCAGTGCTCCAGCAGCCGTGCCGCGGTCGGGTACATGATCTTCTCCGCGACCGGGTCCAGCGGTGAGGTGCCGCCCGCGCCGCGCAGCACGGGCAACGCCACCCACTCGCCGATCATCGGCACGTGGCCGCTGCGGAAGATCGGCCACGCCGCCTCCTCCAGGCGTTCGAGGTTGCGCGCCATCAGTGCGGGGTCGTCCCCCGTACCCGATCGGTAGGGCCCTGCGATCAGAATCAGCATGCGACCGACCATAATGTGCAACACTCGGCAGAAACAAGGAGAACCGTGCATGCTGGCTGCCCAACGCCGTGACCTGCTGCTCGAACGCCTGCGCACGGACGGCCGGATCGTCGCGAAGGACCTCGCCGCCGAGGTCGGCATCTCGGAGGACACGATCCGCCGTGACCTGCGCGATCTCGCCGCGGCGGGCCTCTGCCAACGCGTCTATGGCGGCGCTCTGCCCGTATCCCCCGCTATCGCCGACTACGCGACACGACAGGAGGTGTCGGTCGACGGCAAGCAACGGGTCGCACGAGCAGCGGCCGCGTTGATCGAACCGGGCAGCACCGTGATCCTCGACGGCGGCACGACCACCCTCGCCGTGGTGCGCGCGCTACCGCTCGACCTGGACGCCACGGTCGTCACGCACAGTCCGACGATCGCGAGCGCGCTGGAAGGCCATCGGAGCGTAGACGTCTACGTGATCGGTGGCCGCCTGTTCAAGCACTCGATGGTCGCGTGCGGTGCCGCTGCCGTGGAGGCCGCACGGGGCGTGCACGCCGATCTGTTCCTGTTGGGCGTCACGGGTGTGCACCCCGAAGCGGGCCTCACGACCGGTGACGCGGACGAGGCGGCGATGAAGCGCACGCTCGCCCACCAGGCCGCCGACACCTACGTGCTGGCCAGCTCGGAGAAGATCGGCGCGGCGTCGCGGTTCGGCGTGCTGCCGTTCAGCGAGGTCGCCGGGGTGGTCACGGACGCGGACAACGCGATCGTGCGGGCGCTGGAAGTGCCGGTCGTGCAGGCCTGAGACCGCTGTTTCGTCGAGCGCCGCACAATACCGTTGACACATGAGCATGACGGAGGACCACGTCAAGCCGGCGGTGCGCTGGGGCATCGGCCACGCGCTGCCACGGGCGGTGCTGCGCCAGGCGGCCCGCCGCGGCGACCTGCAGGGCCGCATCACCGTCGAGGCGTCCACGGGCGCCGACCTCACCGGGCTGTTCGACGAGATCCGCGCCCGCGGCCCGCTGGCGCCCACGAAGATCGGCCACACCACGGCCCGGCACGCGGTCGTCAAGGAGGTCCTCACCGACGACGCCCTCGTGACGACCCGCCCGAGGTACGGCGCGGGCCTGCTCGGCAAGCTCGCCGCGTGGTCGGCCACGGAGGTGACCCACCCCGTGCAGCCACCGTCGTTGCTGGTCGTCGAGCCACCGCAGCACACCCGCTACCGCAGGCTCGTCACCCGCGTCTTCACCGCCCGCGCCGTGGAACAGCTGCGCGAACGCACCCAGGCGATCGCCGACGAACTCCTCGACGGCCTAGACCCCACCCGCCCGGTCGACCTCATCGAGACCTACTGCGGCCTGCTGCCGGTGACCGTCATCAGCGAGATCCTCGGTGTCCCGCCGCAGGAACGCGCCACGGTCCTGGCACTCGGCGCGGCCGCCGCCCCGAGCCTCGACCTGGGTCTGTCGTGGCGCGTCTTCCGCAGCGTCGAGACCACCCTCAGCACGTTCGACGCCTGGCTGACCCGCCACCTCGACGCGTTGCGCGCCGACCCCGGCGACAACCTGCTCAGCCGCCTCATCACCGCCCGCGAGGACGGCGAGGGCCTCACCGATCGCGAGCTCAAGGCCACCGCGGGCCTGGTGCTGGCCGCGGGCTTCGAGACCACCGTCAACCTCCTGGGCAACGGGATCTCCCTGCTCACCCGCAACCCGGACCAGCTCGCCGTCCTGCGGGCCCGGCCGGAGCTGTGGACCAACGCCGTCGACGAGATCCTCCGCGTGGACCCGCCGGTCCTGATGACGGGCCGGATGTGCCTGCGCGACACCACGATCGCCGGCGTCCCGGTGCGCCGCGGCCAGCTCGTGACCACCGTCCTGGCCGCGGCCAACCGCGACCCCGAGGTCTTCGAGAACCCGCTGGCGTTCGACGTGACCCGCCCCAACGCGCGCGACCACGTGTCGTTCGGCGCGGGCCGCCACTACTGCCTCGGCGCGCAGCTGGCCCGCATGGAGGGCGAGATCGGCCTGCGCTCGATCTTCAGCCGCTTCCCGGACCTGCGCCCGCTGCCCGGCGCGCACCGCCGGCCGACCCGCATCCTGCGCGGCTTCGAACGCCTGCCGACCGCACTGCGCGGGTGACCAGCCAGAACACCACCCGGCCACGGATGGCCGGTCGCTGGCCTGTCCAGCGGAACGGAACGACACCATGATCGGGTCCACGACCCGAGGGGGAACTCATGTCGATCCGATTCCGCACGGCCAGGAAGCGCGGAGCCTGCCTGTTCGCCGCACTGACCGCCGCGCTGGCGTTGTCCAGCCCGCACGCGCGGGCCGCCGAGCCGTCACCGCCGCGGTTCACCGACGGCTTCGGCCTGACGGTCACGAGCCAGCCGAGGTGGGCCGACGAGCACCACCGCACGTTCCTGTTCAGCGTCGCCACGGACCAGGTGCCGGCGCCGACCCTGCTGGAAGGCCAGGAACCGGGCAGGCACACGATCGTCGTGACGCTGCCGTCCGGCTACGACCCGAGCGCGCGCTACCCGGTGCAGTACTACCTGCACGGCCACCCCGACCGCCCGGACGCGCAGTGGAACCAGCGCGTCGTGGAGAACGCGACCAGGGACGTCCCGCTGATCACCGTGCAGCCCAACGGCAGCGGCCGCGGCTGGTACTCGAACTGGGTCAGCCCCGGTGCCGCCGGGCCGCAGAACTGGGAGACGTTCCACCTGGAGCAGCTGATCCCGTTCGTGGACGCCAACCTCAGCACGATCGCCGACAGGAGCGGGCGAGCGATCGTCGGTCACTCGATGGGTGGCTTCGGCGCGTTGCACTACGCCGAGCACCGCCCTGACCTGTTCCACTACGCCGGCAGCTTCTCCGGCGGCCTCGACCTGCGGAACTCCGAGCTGCGCGCCGCCGTCGTGGCGACCGAGCTCAACCCCGGCTCCGGCTCGCCGACCGTCGGCGCCGACGCGATCTTCGGCCCGCCGGTCTGGCCGTTCGACGGCGTCTGGAACGCCCAGAGCCCGGCCCAGCACGTGGTCTCGCTGCGCGGCATGGGTGTCGCCCTCTACACCGGCAACGGCGGCGACCTGACCGTCGACCCGATCCAGGCGGTGTTCGAGAACCGGGCGCGCGAGACGGCTCTGGTGACCGCGGCCAACCTCACCGCCGCGGGCATCCCGTTCCACCTCTCCGACTACGGCGACGGCAGCGCGTGGGCGCCGGGCTGCACCGGCAAGCACGCCGAGGAGCCGTGCGTGCAGGCGGACATGAACCACTTCGTGCGGCTGATCATGCAGCCGTAGCCCTCTGACGTGCGACGTTCGACGTGAGCCGAACGGGGCATTTCTGGAACCGCGCGTCCCGAATCCGACCTGACCTCCTCTTACTGCCTGGAACGGGCCCCTGCGCCCGCGCGACGTGCGCGGGCATCGCCCGCTAGGAGTTGGAGGAATCGTGTTCCTGGGTTCACGAGCACGCCTGCGCACCGCGGTCATCGCCGCGGCCGTGGGCGCCGGTGTGCTGACGGCGGCCACCCCCGCCGCGGCGGCACCTGCCGCAGGTACGCGCGCTTACCTGGTCATCACCGCGCCGGGTGACACCGCCGGTGCCAAGACGGCCGTGGCGAGCAACAACGGCACTGTGTTCAGCAGCTACGACGCGATCGGCGTCATCGTCGCGCACTCCGCCGCCACGGACTTCGCGAGCAGGATGCGCACGGTCGGTGGTGTGCAGAAGGTCGGTGCGACGCGCACGTCGGACGTTCCCGCCGAGGCCGCCAACCCGGCGATCCCGGACGCGAAGCAGCAGGCCGCGCCGTCGGCGTCCGAGCCGGTGCAGGCGGACATGGCGCAGATCGGCGCCGACAAGGCGTGGGCGGTCAACCAGGGTTCGCGCAACGTCACGGTCGGCATCCTGGACACCGGGATCGACGACCTGCACGACGATCTCAAGCCGAACTTCGACGCGGCCGACTCCGCGTCGTGCGCCTACGGCAGGCTCGACACCCGCGCCGGCTCGTGGCGGGACGTCGACCAGCACGGCACGCACGTCGCCGGCACGATCGCGGCGGCGAAGAACGGGCACGGCGTGGTCGGGGTGGCGCCGAACGTGCGGGTCGCCGCGGTGCGCGTCGCGGAGCCGGGGACCAAGTTCTTCTTCGCCGAGAACACCATCTGCGCCATGGTCTTCGCCGGTGACCACGGGTTCGCGGTGACCAACAACAGCTACTACACCGACCCGTGGCTGTTCAACTGCCCGGACAACGCCGACCAGGACGCCATCCTGGAGGGTGTGAAGCGGGCCGTGGCCTACGCCGAGGGCAAGGGCGTGCTGAACGTCGCCGCGGCGGGCAACGAGAACTACAACCTCGCGAACAAGACCCGCGACACGACCAGCCCCAACGACTCCACCCCGGTGCAGCGCAACGTCACCAACTCGTGCCTGAGCCTGCCGACCGAGCTTCCCGGCGTGGTCGTCGTCTCGTCGATCGGCTCGACGAACCGCAAGTCGTCGTTCTCCAACTACGGCACCGACAAGATCAGCGTCGCGGCACCCGGCGAGGCCGTCTACTCGACCATCCCCGGCGGCAAGTACGACTCGTTCCAGGGCACGTCGATGGCCTCTCCGCACGTCGCGGGCGTCGCGGCGCTGCTCAAGTCGGTCAACCCGGCGGCCACCCCGGCCCAGCTGCGCCAGCTGCTGGCCACCCAGGCCGACGACCTGGCGTGCACCGACAGCCGTTGCTCCGGCACCACGGCGAAGAACAACTTCTTCGGCGAGGGCCGCGTCGACGCCCTCGAAGCGGTCGGCACCGGCACGCCCGGCAAGTCGTTCGAGAACACCACCCGCGTGGACATCCCGGACAACGCCGCGGCCGTGACCAGCCCGATCACCGTCTCCGGCGTCACCGGCAACGCCCCGGCCGCGCTCAAGGTCGCAGTCGACATCGTGCACACCTACCGCGGTGACCTGGTCGTCGACCTGATCGCGCCGGACGGCACGGCGTACTCGCTGAGCAACCGCTCGGGCGGCAGCGCGGACAACATCCAGCAGACGTTCACGGTCGACGCGTCGAGCGAGGTCGCGAACGGCGTCTGGAAGCTGCGGGTGCAGGACGTGGCCGCGCAGGACGTCGGCTACCTCAACTCCTGGAAGCTGACCTTCTAGTACTACAGCCGCATGGCGTGACCTGTGAGTCGTCGCTGGTAATGGCATTGTCGGGCTCGGTGTTGGTGGCGTCGTCGCCAGCGCGACCATG